>DASRGL010000135.1:0-4542 GCA_035651115.1 Chthonomonadaceae bacterium | reverse complement strand
ATAGAATAAGATACACTGTAGGTGCATAGCGGTTTTCCTTTCGGGGACTAGGTTTGGTCACCGAAAGTTTACCGGAAGAGGCCGCTATGCAAAGCCTAAATGGTTAGATTACTCGACATACGTCGGGTAGCAAGTTGAGTTAATAACGTCGTTCCAAAACTAAGAGACCATATCGAACGTGAAAACGAGTATCGCTAAAACCGTAGTCCGAACGCGGCGAGCAGGGAGTTGGCGCTGTCGTCGTAGAGGGCGTTCTGCGCGTCTTTGTTCCTGCGGCTGAGCATCTGCCAGCCCAGGGAGAACTTGAGCGCCTGCGTCAGGGCGTAGTCCACCCCGACCGTCTACCATCTTAAGGCAATATCCACGAGGCACACCCCTCTTTCTATCTTTTGCTTTCTCTATTCGGCGCGAACGGCGGGCGGCAGGGCGAACAGATCGTGGAGCAGCAGCGTCGCAATCGGATCGCTGCCGATGTTGGGCAACAGGTCGAAGGTCGTCACCACCAGATCGCCCTTGCCGATGGGCAGCCGCGCCACCAGCGCCGCCGGATTGTGCAGCCACCCCACGAACAGCCCCGCCACGATGTTCTCCACCGTCGGTCCCGTCAGCACTCGCTCCGGCACGATGGGCTGATACTCGAAGTCGAAGCGCAAGGTGTCCGGCAGCGAGGGGAAATAGTCCGGCACGAACCAGGTCTTGGAAGTACACCAGTCGCCCCACCAGCCGTTGGTGTTGCGCTCCAGAAGCCGCACGCCCAGGCCGCTGGCGATGGTGATGCTCTTGGCATGGGTGGCGACCAGGACAGCTTTGCCGCCGTTTCTGAGGAAGGCCGAGACGGTCGGGTCCCAGCGGGTGACCAGGCCGAGGGCGTCTGGCATGGGCTGGGTGACGACCCGGAAGCCGATGCCCGTCAGCAGCGAGGAGAGGCCGATGGCGCTGCCGAGCGGATCGTAGAGCCAGACCGTCTTGCCCCGGCCCGACACGCGCAGATTCCCTGGCACGAACACGATGTTCTGCGTCGTGCGCGCCACGACATCCCCACGCGCATCCCGCAGCGTCAGCTGGATAACCGACTTCGTCGGCGCAGTGACCGGCGGGGCGGTGATCCAGAGTTGTGCGATGGGATAAGAGCCGAGCGCAGGCTCCGTCTCCATCATGCCGCCCAGATGCACCGGCTCCTCGCCGCGCAGGTCGAACTGCCCCTCCACCTCCCAGGTCAGCCTGCCGCCTGCCACCGAGCGCCCGCTGAAACAGGAGAACGTGACCGAGAGCGCCGCCGTCTCGCCCTCCCAGAAGGCCGTGCGCGGCGACAGGCGCGGAATCAGGATGTCCTGCGCCTGCACGTCCTTCAAGCGGTGATGGTAGACCTTTGGATTGCGGCCCATGTCCAGCAGGCCGTTGCACTCCCAGTTCACATCGGTGAACTCGGTGATGACATAGCCCGCCACCTGCGGATGCCGCCGCATCTCCTCGATCTCCCACTTGAGCGAGAGCCACTGCTGCTCCTGCGAGGCCGCCGCCAGCGCGTTATAGTTGGCGAAGACGCGGTTCAACTGCTGCTTCTCGAACCGCTCCAGCACGCGGCTGGGCCGCGTCGCCCCATCGCCCGTCTTGAACCAGTAGGGTTCCCCGCCCTCCGCTTCCAGGATCTTATCCACGCAGGGCAGGCCCCAGTTGCCGAACTCGGAGATGAGCAGAGGCTCGCTGCGCTGGTACTCCGCGTCGCCGTAGCCCGTATACGTTCCGGCCTCCCGCTCCGCGAACGCCTCGACCCACTCCGCAAAATCCTCCGCCTGATCGGGGATGTTGAAGTAGACATGGTAGTCGTCCAGGTCACTGACGACATGGAAGTTGGGAATGCAGGCCGAGTTGTCCACGATCAGCCAGGAGGGAGCGCGCTCTTTCATCCAGCGATAGGTCGCGGCCAGCCAGCGTCGCTGCTCCCCGTCGTTGAGATCAATGCCCCACGATTCGTTCATGATGCTGAGGATGACGATGCAGGGATGGTTGGCGTCGCGCTGCCACATCGCCTCCAGGGTCGCGCGCGCGCGCTCCCGGAACGCCTGGGAGAGCCGCGCGCCGTTGGGCAGTTCGTACCAGACCAGAAGGCCCAGTTCATCACACAAATCTAAGTAGAGCGGATCGGGAACCTTGATGTGGCAGCGCATCAGGTTCAGCCCCATCTCTTTGGCCTTGAGGAACTGATCGCGCAGAAACGTTTCAGAAGGCGACGTGTAGATGGTCTGTGGATAGAACGCCTGATCCAGCGCGCCCGCCAGAAAAATAGGCTTGTTGTTGAGCCAGACGCGGCCCTCTTTCGCCTCGATCTTGCGCATTCCGAACCGCTGCGTCACGGCATCCACCACTTCGCCGTCGTGTTCCAGCGTGACCAGCGCCGAATAGAGATGCGGCGTCTCCGGACTCCAGAGCAGCGCCTCCGGCGTCTGGAAGTGCGCGAGCAGGCAGAGCTGCCCGTCGCCCTCGCGCGTCTCCTTGCCCGTGATGGGAACGGTAAACGTCTCCACGGCGCCCGCGCCGCGCGGCGCGTCCACGCAGATTCGCGCCTGCCACCCGTCGCCCGGCTTCTCCACAATTCCTTGCAGCGAGAGAATGACCGTCACGCTCCCCGTATCAATATCCGGCAGAAAGGCGGCGCGCGTGATGCAGGAAGGCGGACAGGCTTCCAGCCACACGCTCTGCCAGAGACCGCCGACGCTCGTATACCAGCTCTGCTTGCCGTGCGGAATCTCCGCGAAGGGCAGCAGCGCCCCGTTCGGCAGCACGGCGTCCTGCTCCACGGTCGAGTCGGTGACGCGCACCAAGAGGTTATGGACGACATCCGGGCCATAGCCGGACAGCGCCGCCTCGATGGAGAAAGAGAACGGCGTATAGCCGCCCTCGTGCGTGCCGACCAGCGTGCCGTTCACCCAGACCTCGGTGAAATAGTCTACCGCGCCGAAACGCAGCCAGATGCGCCGTCCCGCAAACTCCTCCGGCACGGTAAAAGCGCGCTCGTAGACGGCGGTTCCGGCGCGATTGTGCAGATCGTGGCGCTGGCTTTCCCAGGGGCCGGGAACCCGGATCGTCTGCGGAGCCTCGTCGCCGAACTGGAACGTCCAGTCCCCATCCAGAGAGATACGCGAACGCGGTTCGGAGAGACTGGCGGCATGTGCGGCGCGGGCGGACTCCTCTTTCGGCGCAGGCCGATCCGCCACAGAATGAACGGTCATGATACTCCTCAGTAAGATCAGGGATAAGCGGCTGCCCAAGATGTCGGTATTTCAGGGACGCGGCTAGAGGGCGATTGCATAGCCTGACGTAGATTTTACTCGAGATTCTTCCAGAAGAAAAGGCGTGTCCGCCTATCTTCAGATAAATACGCACCGTCACGCGGAAATGTTGGCGCAGGGACAGGCGATCCGATTGCGGTCGTGCTTTCCTGGCATCCGGGCCGATACCGCCCTCGCGAAGCACAGGCGGAATCTCCACGCGAGATCGGGAGGAGGAAAAAGGCGCGCCTGGCGCGAAGTCCTCGCATAGAGGCTAACGATTTGCGTATCGCTCGTCGAGAAAGAGGGCGTTCGAGGTTCGGCGCGATACCAGAAGAGAGCGCCCCATACCAGACATACCGACACCGATGCGGCAAGGAAGCCGTTCAGGGAAGGAGCTGTTCGATGGAAGCCGCGACGCTTGACGAATCGACCCATACCCTTCTCGTTGTAGATGACGAGCCACTCATCACCGACCTCTTCCGCCAGTTTATGACGAAGCGGGGCTATCGCGTCCTGACGGCCACCAGCGGCCAGCAGGCTCTCGCCACGGTGGAAGCGGAAGAGTCCATCGCTCTGGTCATCACGGACATGACGATGCCGGAGATGAATGGACTGGAGATCGCCAACAGATTGGCGCAGCTCCGTCCACGCCTGCCCGTGCTGATCGCCACCGGCCATAATACGGAAGACGCGCTGGCAAATCTGCCGCCGAACGTCGTCGGCATCGTGCAGAAGCCTTTCCAGAACAAACTGCTGGCGGAGCGCATTCACGAGATACTCGCTCTCGGTTAGTCTGGCCCCGCGCCTCCTTCTTTCCGAGCGCCATGCGCGTTCTCTCTGGATTTGCAATCTATAGCAATTTGTATTCATCCGTGTAATCTGTGAATTCTTCTTTCTTGTGAGGAGGCGTATGAAACTGGAAGGAAAGGCTGCCGTCGTGACCGGCGGCGCGAAAGGGATGGGACGTGCGATCTGCCTGGCGCTGGCCGGAGAGGGCGCGGCGGTCGCCGTGAACTACGCGACCTCGCAGGCGGAGGCGGAAGAGGTAGTTCGGGCTATCGCGGCAAACGGCGGGCAGGCGATGGCCGTGCGCGCGGATGTCGGCAAGGATGCGGAGGCGCGACAGCTTATCGAAACGGCAGCGCAGTGTTTCGGGCGGCTGGATATTCTCGTCAACAATGCCGGTTACACGCAGCGCGTGCCGCATCGCGAACTCGATCTGTTGACGGACGCGCTGATGGATCGCGTGCTGGCGGTCAATACGAAGGGG
>DASRGL010000134.1:0-2680 GCA_035651115.1 Chthonomonadaceae bacterium | reverse complement strand
TGCTCTGGCTGGTCATTCTCTGCGCGCTGGTGTTCGACTATATCAACGGCTTTCACGATACGGCCAACGCCATCGCGACCGTCGTCTCCACCCGCGTCCTGACTCCCCGCGTTGCGATCCTCATGGCGGCGACCCTCAATTTTGTCGGCGCGCTCATCTCTCAGAATGTGGCCCACACCATCGCCAGTGGCCTGGTCAGCCCGGAAGCTGCCACCGAAGATGTCATCCTGGCGGGCGTCATCGGCGCGATCATCTGGAACCTGATCACCTGGCGTTTCGGCATCCCCAGCAGCTCCTCGCACGCGCTGATCGGCGGGCTGTGCGGCGCGGCCATCGTGCATGGCGGCTCCAGCGTCCTGCTCTGGAAAGGGATCGAGCAGAAGGTGCTTCTTCCTCTGATCGGCTCTCCTCTGGCGGGCTTCGCCATCGGATTCCTGCTGATGCTGCTCATCTTCACACTGCTCGCGCGCACGCATCCGGGCCGCGTGAGCGCCACCTTTCGCCGCTTACAGGTACTTTCGGCAGCCTCCATGGCCTTTACGCACGGCTCCAATGACGCGCAGAAGAGCATGGGCATCATCACGCTGGCGCTGGTCAGTCACGGCCTGCTGCATCCGGCCGATCCCTCCAAGCCGGTGGTGCCGCTGTGGGTCGTGCTGGCGTGCGCGGCGGCGATGGCGCTGGGAACCTCGGCGGGCGGCTGGCGCATCATGCGGACGATGGGCCATCGGATTCTGCGGCTGGAGCCGGTGCATGGCTTTGCGGCGGAGTCGGCGGCCAGTATCGTTATCTTCACGGCGAGCCATTTCGGGATGCCGGTCAGCACGACGCATGTCATCTCCGGCAGCATCTTCGGGGTCGGCTCCTCGAAGCGGCTGTCGGCGGTGCGGTGGGGCGTGGCGCAGAGCATGGTGCTGGCCTGGATACTGACGCTTCCCGCCGCCGGGCTGGTCGCCGGGCTGATCTACGAGGCGTTCCGCATGATGCGCTAGCTCCGGCTCCCCGATAGGACCCCTGAAACCGCCTGGTCTGCGCTGCGTAGTCTTCATAGAAAGGAGGCCCACCATGCTGCCTTTTGTCATCCTCTACACGCTTATCGGCCTGCTGTTCATGGGCCTGTCCGTGCCGCTGATTCAGAAGCGCATCAAGCCCAATCCCTGGTACGGGTTTCGCGTGCCGAAGACCTTGAGTGACGAGCGTATCTGGTACGCTGCCAACGCCTACTCCGGCGTGACCCTCTTCCTGGCGGGCGCGGCCATCGCGCTCTCCGCGCTCGTGCTGGCTCCGGTCGCCTGGCTGTTTCGCCTCGGGCCGGGCGGCTACGTTTTCGGCTGCACGCTCGTTATCCTGGGCAGCCTGCTCTGGAGCCTGGTCTTGAGCTTCCGCTACCTGAGTAAACTGTAACTCAGGCCGCGTCGGGTAGGCACGGGGTTGAAACCCCGGTCTGGAATTGCCAAGTCCGCCTGCGCGGACTCTGCTCCCCTTTTAGGGAGAGGGCCGGGGAGTAGGACAGCCTGCGCAGGCAGGCTTTGCCACTCCAGACCGGGGTTTCAACCCCGTGTCGGAAGAGAATCCCTTTTGTCAAGAAACCAAAATTCCTCTCCGGCCTGATTGACAGGACTCCGACAATTCGGTAGAATCGGAATCAATCCTGAGGGGAGCCGCCATCATGCCCTATCCGCTGCGCGAAGCCTCATTCCGCAGGGCAAAATCCCGTTCTGTCTATCCAATCTGTTTCCTCGTCTTGCTGCTCGGCGCGCTGTGTGCGCAGGCGCAGGGCCGCGCGCGCCCGCGTATCGAGGCGCGCGGCGCAGCGGTCGTCATCAACCGGCGCGTCGCGCTGCATTTCGCCGTCCGCAACGGCGGGCAGACACCTGCCGAACGCGCCCGCACCGTCGCCGACCGCCTGGAACAGCAGGCGCTACGCGGCTTCTCGCCGGGAGCCATACAGCCCCGGCACGAAGGGCGGCAGTGGAGCCTCGCCATCGCAGGCCGCGCGAAGCTGCTGTTCGTCACGCGCGCCGACGCCCGCGCCAACCAGACCGCGCCGAAAGCCCTGGCGTTCCAGTGGGCCGCGCAGTTGCGGAGCGCGCTGGCCCTGCCGCCCGTCACCCTCAAGCCGGGCCGCATCGTCCTGCCGCTCGGCGAGACGCGCGTTCTCTCGCTCGGCGGATACGCCGAGGGCGCATTTAGCTCCCGCGTGCGACAGGGCGAGTCGTGCGTCGGACTGGAGAGCCGGGAGGCTTCTCGCCGCCTGATCGTGCGCGGCGAGAAGCCTGGCAAAGCCGTTGTCAGCGTGCAGGTCGGGGAAGACGAGGCGTCCTGCGTCGTCGTCGTGAAGCAGTGGGCCGGGCGTGTGCCGACCGACCTGACCGCCGAAGTGACCGGCACGCCCGCCGCGCCCGCCGACCTGATCCTGCACGCCGCTGCCGCTGCCCTGCGCCGCGCCCCGCGCGAACCGGGCGCATCGCTGGAACTCCTGTCGCCGCTGCAAACGCACCGCGACACCCGGCCCGGCGAGAGCCAGACGCTCACCGCGCGTGTCCGCCTGTGCGGACCGAACTACCTGCCCGTGACCGGCGTGGCGCGCGTGCGCGTTTTCAATCGCGATCTGCCGTCCCGTCCGGCGGCGCACCTGCTCTACAGCAACGCGCCCGAACACATCCGGCGCTTCGAGACG
>DASRGL010000133.1:0-10287 GCA_035651115.1 Chthonomonadaceae bacterium | reverse complement strand
ATAGAATAAGATACACTGTAGGTGCATAGCGGTTTTCCTTTCGGGGACTAGGTTTGGTCACCGAAAGTTTACCGGAAGAGGCCGCTATGCAAAGCCTAAATGGTTAGATTACTCGACATACGTCGGGTAGCAAGTTGAGTCATTATAAGCCTTGCTGCCCTGTTTGTCAAGCGTTTTTTAGTGATAGCAGATCTAGAGGTGGGAGATGCTGCGTGTGCGGGTCTGTTCGGCACGCTTGCTGGTCTCTCCTGCCTGTTTTCGCCTGCTCCCGGCAGACCGCCTCGATGCAGTCGAGCATCTCCTTGCGGAAAGCCGCCAGAGGCGCGTCGTTCTTGCTCCCAGCGCCGACTTGTCACCGGCTTCGTCCTGCCGGGATAAAGGATAGAGCGCGAAATGCTCCGTGTCGAGGCCCGTTTTCGCCAGATGTGCGGCAAGGTCGGCAAGCCAGGTCTTGAGTTCCTCGGCTCCGCACAGGCGGGCGGCGCACAGCAGCAGAGCCGTCGCCACGATCTTGCGCAGCATAGGCAGACCTCCTCTGCGACCGCTAGGGAAGCGCCAGGATCTTGTCCATGACCCGGCAGGTCTCTGCATACACGGCGCGGTCGCCACAGACTTCGGTGATGACGAAATCATCGTAACCGATGGCCCGAATCTCGCGCATGACGGCGGGCCAGTTCACCGCGCCCTCCATCAGTTGCGTCCACTCGAAGCGGCTTGCGCCGTAGTCCACCTTGAAATCCTTGAAATGGATCTTCTTGATGCGCGTGCCGAGGATGCGAATCCACTGTTCAGGATAGCCGTAGAGAACGACGTTGCCGGTATCGAAATAGGCTCCGACATAGGGACTGCCGAGCGCGTCCAGGAAGTCGCGGAACTCCAACGGGCTGAGGAGCAGTTTGTTCCAGACGTTCTCCAGTCCGATGTTCACGCGATGGCGCTCGGCGTCCGGGGCCAACTCCTGTAGCGCGCTGCGCAGCCGGTTGTAGGCCACATCGTAGGGAACGGTCTCCGTCACGCGCCCGCCTGTGACAAGGACGGTATCCATGCCCAGCGCCTCCGCCGCTTCCAGCATCTTGCGGACCTGCGCTTTGCTCCGTTCGATCACTGCCGGATCGTCGTCCGTAAAGGTGGCCGCTCCGCAGACGCTCGTGAGTTCGACGCCCGCCGCTTCGCTCATCTTGCGGAGGGCGGCATAGTCGTCCGGCCCGGCCTTCATCGTCAGTTCGCCGCTCTCGGTCAGCAGTATCTCCAGGCCCTGGTAGCCGATCTCCTTGCAGAGTTGCAGCCCGTCACGGATGAGCGAATCGCGCCCCAGACAGATCTGTGTCAGTCCTTTTTTCATGGAAACCCTCCTATCTCACTGTGGTTTGTAGTCGCGCCAGAGCCAGCGCAGCGAGTCGGGCAGGATGGCCCGCCCGTGAACATCGCTATGGAAGCCATGTCCGTAGACGAATTTATAGTCGTAGCCTGCGAAAGCCAGCGCTTTCGCCATCTGCTGGTTCGCCAGGGGCCAGTTGCCGTGTTCGTTGTCCAGATCGTTTGCGCCGTCCTGCAGGAAGACGCGGAGGGGCTTCTTCTCCGTCTTGCGGATCAGGGCCGGGTAGTTGTGGCCGCCTTCGCGCAGAGTGGGGCCGCTGGCGATATTGGTGAAGCTGCCGACCCAGGACAGAACCTTGCTGAACTCGTTCGGACGCTCCCAGGCGACCGTAAAGGAGCAGATGCCGCCGCTGCTGATGCCCGCGATGGCGCGGCTGGCCGCGTCGTGGCGCAGCTTGACGGTCTTCTCGACCTCCGGCAGAATCTCTTCCAGGAGGAAGCGCGCATACTGGTCGGAGAGGGTATCGTACTCGAAGCTGCGATTGGACTTGCCGTCCGCAAAGGTGCCGGGGTTGATGAAGACGCCCACGATAACCGGAATCTCGCCCCTCGCGATCAGGTTGTCCAGGACGGTCGGCACATAGTTCTTCATGCCGCCGCCATCCTGAAAGACCATGACACAGGCCGGGTTTTCGGGCTTATACTGCGCGGGAACGTACACCCACCAGTCGCGCTCCGTGCCGTCGAAGATTTTGCTTTTCCACTTCGCCTGCTGCGTGACCGTTCCCTTCGGCACGCCGGGCTGTTCGCGCGTCTCCGGCGGGAAGGTGTAGAGTTCCATCTGCCCGCCGCCCAGCTTCTTGCCATCCACCTCGTAGGCCCAGCGCATCGCGGTTCCCTCCGGCAGCGTTGCGGCGGCGGCGTAGATGTCCGTCTTGCCGAGGCGCGTCATGGCCTGGACAAAATGGCCGTCCTCCGAGACGACTTTCGGCGCGCTGGCGGCTTCCGGCGCTTCGATGGCCCAGGCCGCCGTCAGTCCTTCGATTCTGGTGCGTGGGCCTTTGGGCAGGTCATCCCTGCCGAAATAGTCCCGGACACGCTCGGCCAGCTTCTCGGCCTCCGTCCCTTGCGGGTTGGCGGTCAGCGCCGCTTGCAGCGATTTCGGAGTGAGTGGTGCATCTTGCGCCTCTGCCGCAGGCAGGGCCATCAGCAGACCGGCCAGGCACAATCCCAGTATCGGTATATCTCCCAGTTGCATCATATTGTTTTCTCCAGAACCCAAATTTCGCCCAAACAGAGCGAAGGAATGAGAGCGATAGAAACACTGCCCCTTCAATAGTTAGCTCTACCTTTAGTCTGTAGACATTTAGTAGGCGCTCGCTTATTCTTAGGACTATGGAAGAGACGAGTCTGACCAAAAGAGTCGGCATGACGCTTCGGCGTCTGCGTTTAGCAACAGGAATGTCGCAAGAAGCCTTCGCGGATCATTGCGGCTTGCACCGCACCTACATTGGATCCATTGAGCGCGGGGAAAAGACCATAACGATAGAAACCGCCAACAAACTTGCGTGCGCTCTGGGCTTGTCACTTTCTCAGCTCTTCCAGCAAGTAGAGAAGGAGCCAATGGTCCAGGATGGCGGTCACAGAGGCTGATTATTTTGCTATTCGTTCGCAGTTCTTGCAGCGACAAGATGACATTCTTATCATCGAGCAAAAGTATATGGATTTTCTTGTTGAGGCCACTCTTGCTGCCGCAAATCGTCTGGAGAGCGATTTTGGACGTGCGAACGACCTGTTATCCTTCTGGAGAAACTATCCGCCCAAGCAACGCGGACGCGCGCCCACCGGAACCTCTATTCCCTGGAGCGAAGTAGGCGAAAAATCTCTGAGCGCGAACTTGCTGCGCGCCATTCTGGATAAAGAGGCAGCTATCGCTTTCCCCGGCCTGCCCTTCGGCGGCGATGTCCGCTTCGCCAGTTCGGATGCCTTGATTCACTTTGATGTCAAGCTGACGGGGCCGAATGATCGTACCGATGAGGTTGTTGCCCCGCCGCAGCAAATATCAGGAGACGGCGCGCGCTGGCATAATGGCATCCTCAATACCCCGTTTCTTGTTACCGGCTCAAGGTCTATCATGAATTTCCAGCCCAAGTTGCCGCCGTTTTATATACTTGATGGCGTGGCGAGACTCTGCTTGACCTACTTCCTGAAAGCCGTCTATACAGTCCAGGAGTTCGGCGTCCAGCCTTTGCACTATCTAGAAGTCGCTTGTGTTCCGAATGGCCTGCTGCTTTTTGACGGCCCCAGGTATGCCCGCACGCCTGGCTTGCTCATCCCCGGTAAAGATGACCAGACGAAACCGGAAGAGGACAAGCGGGTACGAGTAAGGCTCAATCCGCTGTCAACCATAGGGAATGGATGGCGGTGTCAGCAGATCATCCTGCGAGGTAGGCAATGGTTGGTCAGTCCCCGCCATAAGCCTGATTGATGGCGTACTCTTGCTTCTCCTCCAGCAAAGCCAGTTGTATAGAACGGTCCCTTTGGCTACCATCCGGCACACGGGCCTCGTTGAGGAATGCTTCTTTTTGATGCTCCTCCGCGCACGCTTTCCGCGCTAAAGCGACGTAGTCCGGTTGCAGTTCGATGCCGATATAGTTCCGGCCTTCTCGAATGGCGGCTATAGCCGTCGTTCCGCTTCCTATAAAGCAGTCCAATACAGTATCTTGAGGCGCGGTGAGTAATCTAATCACACGGCGGGGTAGTTCAATAGGGAATTTGGCTTCATGATCGTCATTGGCCCGCACGGAAGGGATAGTCCACACGGCGCGCGAACCCCACTCTACCCACTCCTCCTGCGTAAGCCGTTTGCGATCAATAAGCGTTATCCCTGGCTTCCAGAAGAAGTAGAGATATTCGAATTCATCTACAGCACGGTAGGACAGAGTGTGCCATTTGGAATTTTCCCAGGCGGCATCCTTCACCCAGACACGCCGATCATACAGATAGAAACCGGCTTCAGAGCCGGCCGCTTCGATAATGCCTCCTACCAGATGAACCCGTGTTTGTGTCGCGTACTTTCCGCCGCGAATATTGTTTCCGTTCAGTCTGCGGTCAACCGTCTGCTCACTACAACCGAGGAGAGTGGCAAGTTCATAGCGGTTATAATGCGGATAGGCTTGTTTTGCCGCAAGGACATCTTCTCGCGTCACACTGGAACGTTGACGGCGAAGATTCATCGCCTGGATACGCGGCATCGTTTCATCAGGGAAACAGAGAATATCGGCAATATTAATGACAAGGAATCCGCCAGGTTTCATCAAAGGATAATGCTGCTTGATGACCTCCTTGAGTAGATTGAGCCATCCCTCGTAGGAAAGATACTTCTCATACTCTTTGCCTACATAGTAGGGTGGTGACCAGACACTACAAGCTACGGACTCTGGCTCGATCTCTTTTAGAAGTTCGCGCGCATCGCCAAGATGGATTTCATTGATTGCCAGGGGCATCGGCACTACCCTTTCCAATCCGTATTTTGCTACTTGAAGATAGCATAATACGCACAAGGCGTCAAGCAGATTGACATACTATTCTGCATCGGGGTATTCTCTCCCTGTCCTCTGTTCGGACAAAGGCAGCCTCGGACGAGTTATCATGCCGCGCGGTCACGGATTTCGGATTCTCATTCTCCTCGTTCTCCTCGTGCAAGGAGTGTGCGACACGCTTCCCTCGGTCGCTTCCCTCCTGCGGCCCCCCGCGACGCCTGCCCGTCCGATGGCCGCCCGCCCGCTGCGCCCTGCTGACTCCTGCCTCTGCCAACGCTGTTCCAGCGGAAAGACCTGCTGCTGCCATCCCGTGCAGAACCCGATGGAAGCCGCCGCGCTGACCGCCGCCTGCGATACTCCGCTGGACACTCTCGTGGTTTCCGGCCAGGCCGTTCGCGCGCTGCCTTCTATCGCGCCTTCTCTGCGGCTCTTCTTTTCTATGCAGATCTGGTCGTCTTCTAACTCGTTCGCTTTTTCTTCCCAGCAGCCTGAACCTCTGGATCAGCCTCCACGCTCGCCTTGAGTCGGTCTCAGCCGGGCCTCCGTCTGTTCCGGGCGAGTTGCCGCGTGACGTCGTTGTATCGCGTATCCCGTGCGGCTGCGTCCCGGCAGGACGAGTCCCGCTTCTGTCCCAATGTTTTGACCACTCAAAGGAGGCTATTTTCATGCAACGCAACGCATTCACCCTGATCGAACTGCTCGTCGTGATAGCGATAATAGCGATTCTCGCCGCGATCCTGTTTCCCGTCTTCTCTCAGGCCAGAGAGAAAGCGCGGGCCATCAGTTGTCTGTCCAACTGCAAGCAGATGGGGCTTGCCATCCATCTGTATGCCCAGGACTATGACGAGGGCTACCCGTTCGGCCACATGGAGGACATGCACGGCATGGGCGACGCTCCCAGTTGGATCGAGAGCGTGCAGCCCTATATCAAGTCCCGGCTGCTGCATCGCTGCCCTTCCGACGCCAGTCCCCTCTGGAACGCCAGCGAGGAGCCGCGCGAGACCTCTTACGGCCTCAACGCCTACTTTACGCCCAACCATCCGCCCTACTATGGGATTCGGATGGCCCAGATCACCGCTCCCGCGCAGTGTATCCTGGTCGCAGAACTGGCCGACCCCGTCAACGAGGATCATTTCATGCCGATGGTCTGGGGGAATCCGCCGCGCGTGGACGCCCCGGAAGAGGCGGAGGAGCAGTGGGACGTAGAGAAAGCGGAGCCGAAGTCCGTCGCGATCCGGCGGCATCAGGGCGGGGCGAACTACGTCTTCGCGGAAGGCCATGCGAAGTGGCATCGCTTCGCGCAGACGTTCCGACAGACGCCGGGCCAGCCGCCGACGGTGGACTGGTACGATCCGCAAAAGCCATAGGAACCGAGCGTTTTGGTTGCAGGTGGAGCCTGATAAGCGCAATGCGCGCCGGGAATATTCGCTCTTCCCGGCGCGCGGCCAGTGTGACGTGCAGCGTGAGCGTTTCCGTGCCGCTCCACTCACAGCTTACGTACCGCAGAGAGGCTCCTGTTGTAGAAACTAAAGACGCACACATAAGCATGAACCAGACCTGCGATACTGCCGAAACAGAAAGCAGGAAATTCGTGCTGAGAGTCAGAATTCATCTCTTCAGTCTGGCAGTAGGCACATCTCAGAAAGGTTAGGAGTGACACACATGACCAGAAGGAAAGCATTCACGTTGATTGAACTGCTCGTCGTGATTGCGATAGTAGCGATTCTTGCCGCCATCCTGTTTCCGGTTCTCTTTCAAGCGCGCGCCAGAGCCAGACAGACTCAATGTGCCAGCAACACACGGCAACTGACATTGGGCGTTTTGATGTACGCTCAGGATTACGATGAGGCCCTGCCTCCCACAGCCATTCCTTCTCAGGAGGAAGACGGGACGCTCTGGCCTGACCTGCTGGCTCCTTACCTCAAGAACGACCAGATACACCTCTGCCCGGACGACTCCAATGGCAAGCGCAACTCTTACGGCCTCAATGAACTCATCTTTGCCGATCTGACCGACCCGGAGGATATGCAAGCCCCGGTACGCACCCTGGCGGTCGTGCAGACGCCTGCCGAAACGGTGATGCTAGCGGAGTTGGGTACGGAAGATGACCTGACTACCGACCGGTCTAATGCCTATAAATCCACTGCGCCCGACGTTCTCCTCAATGATGAGGCAGACGCACGCCCTTCGGCGCGGCACTTCCATCGGGTGAATCTCGGCCTGATGGACGGCCATCAGAAGGCTTTTCGCCTTGAGCAGTTCTATACTGGTCAGACGCCGCCCGATAAGTGGTATCAGCCCTGACAACGCGGAGGCCGTATGCTTCCTCCTGCCGCGCGCCCGCTACCGCCACTGGTGCGGATTGGGCCGACGGAGGGGAGGGGAGAAACGGCCTCTCGTTATTCCGGGCGCGCGGCCAGCGTGACGTGCAGCGTGAGCGTTTCCTTGCCGCGCTGCACAACGACATCCACCTTGTCGCCGGGCTTGTAGTCTTGCAGGGCGTAGGTGTAGTCGTAGACGTTCTTGATCTCCTTGCCCCCGAACTTGACGATGATATCGCCGGCCTTCAGGCCCGCTTTTTCCGCCGGGCTGCCCTCGCGCACGCCGTTCAACTGCACGCCCTCGACCATTGCGGCGTAGTCCGGCACGGTGCCGAAATAGACGCGGAAGCCGGGTGAACCGCTGCTCGGCTCGGCGACTTTGATATGCTGGAAGGTCGGGCGTTCGGGGGCGTCGGCGATGCGTTCCGCGCAGTCGGCGACGAGACGCGCCACCTTCGCCAGTCCCTCCGCGTTGATCTTATCGGCGGTGTCCGACGGCTTATGATAGTCCGCGTGCGTGCCGGTGAAGAAGAAGAGAACGGGGATGTCTTTCACGTAGAACGACTGCTGATCGCTGGCCCCGAAGCCGCTTTCGCTGCGCGCCAGCGTAAAGCCCGCCGTCTTGTTGGCCTCGTCGAGCAGTGCGGCCCACTCTTTGGCCGTGCCGCTGCCGATGACGGTCAGCTTGTCGTCGCGCAGCCGCCCGATCATGTCCATGTTGAGCATGGCGACCGTCTTCTCCAGCGGCATGACAGGGTGCTTGACGTAGTAGTCCGAACCGAGCAGCCCCAACTCCTCGCCGCTGAAGCAGATCAGGAGGAGGGAGCGTTTCGGGCGTGGGGTCTGAAGTTCGGAGGCCAGGCGCGGTGAGTCGGTTCGGGCTGTGTGCGAGGCTCCGAAGTAGGCGGCCAGTTGCAGGATACCGGTCGTGCCGGAAGCATTGTCGTCCGCGCCGTGATGGATGGCAGGCTTGCTGGAAGTCGCCAGCGAGCCGGGGCCGCCCATGCCCAGATGATCCATGTGCGCGCCGATGACGACGACCTCGTTCTTGAGGATGGGATCGCTGCCTTCGATCAGGCCGAGGATGTTGGCCGTCACCTTCTCGATCTTTTTCACGTCGGCGGCGAGACGGATGCGCACGCCGGTCGCCGTCGAGACGTATCTGTTGGTATCGGCCTCTTTCTCCAGATCATCCAGGCTCTTGCCCGCCGCGTGCAGCCAGGTTTCGGCGATGGGACGGCGCAGGCGCAGCACCGGCATCCCGGCGTCGGAGGCTTCGGAGAAGTCGGAGCCGTGCGCGTTCAGCGCGTCGGAGGTCTTCGGCAGGATGACCAGGAGCGCATTTGCGCCGAGCGTGCGCGCGGCGGAGGCTTTGCGGCGGATGTCGGCGTATTCGGCGAGAGGGCTGTGCGGATCGTTGTTCGGGCTGCCCGCCAGCAGCAGGACGATCTTGCCTTTCACGTCGAGGTGGGCGTAGTCGTCATGATTCGCTTTCGGAGCCTGGATGCCGTAGCCGACGAAGACGACTTCGCCTTCGGCTTTGCCGCCGCCGGAGACGCCGGAGGGCGCATACTCCTGGTTGACGCGATATTGGACAGTCTTGCCGCCGAACGTCGCTTCCAGCCGATTGCCCTTGCCGATGGCGCGGCCCGCGATGAAGCGGAAGGGCTGAAAGTAGCCGCTGCCGTTCAGGGAGGCGTTCGGGTCGCGCTGGCGGTCGGTTCCGAGGGGCTTGAGGCCGTTGCGGGCGAACTCCTGGGCGATGAAACGGGCCGCTTTTTCGTTGCCCGCCTCGCCGCTGCCGCGCCCGCGCAGTTCGTCAGAGGCCAGATAACTCACCTGCGACCGAATCGCAGAGGCCGAGAACGCGGCCCGCGTGGTTTCGCGGGCGAAAGTCGGCGCGGACAGCAGGAGCAGCGCCGCAAGCAGAGAATTTAGCCGCAAATAAACGCGAATGCACGCAAATGGGGAAGAGATAGGTTTCATGGTTGACCTCAGCAAAAAGTCGAGCCGCACGGCGCGCTTCGTCTGCGCGAGGAAGGAGTCCGCGTGATGATGACAGGCGAGCCGTTACGCATTCCGGCGCGCGTCGGCACGATGGGATGGGGCTATGCCGACTGGTCGGGCGTCTTCTATCCGGCCAGCGCGCCCTCTCGTGACTATATTACGCTCTATGCGCGGGTTTTCGATACCGTCGAGATCGACTCGACCTTCTACGCGACGCCGCGCGAGACGCAGGTAAAGCACTGGGCGCAGGTGACGCCGCCCGGCTTTGTCTTCTGCCCCAAAGCGCCGCGCCTCATCACGCACGACCTGCGCCTCATCAGGGCGGCGGAGCCGATGGCCGAGTTCGTCCGCGTGATGGGCCTGCTGGGGCCGAAACGCGGCCCGATGCTCTTGCAGTTCCCGCCGGACTTCACCCACGCCGAACTGGACGCGCTGCAAGCCTTCCTGCCGACCCTGCGCGAACTCGGCGACCCGACGGCCCGCTTTGCCGTCGAGTTTCGCCACCGCTCGCTTCTCGTCCCGGAGGTCTCCGCGCTGCTGACGGCGCAGAACATCGCGCTGGCCGCCGCCGACTACGCGCCGATGCCCAAACGGCTCGAGCCGACCGCCGATTTCGCCTATCTGCGCCTCATCGGGCGGCACGGCGCGTTTCCCTTCCACGATACGCTTCAGGCAGACCGCGCCGCCGACCTTCAGCGATGGGCCGACGCCCTGCGCGAGAACCAGGATCACTTCTCCGCCGCCTACATCTTCTGCAACAACGACTACGAGGGCTACGGGCCTGCGACCTGCAACCGCTTCAAGCGGCTTCTCGGCCTCCCGACCACCGAGCGCCCGCCCGAACCGCAGGGCAGCCTATTTGAATAGTCTCCGCTGGAAAATCCACCGACAGTCTCTGGAGAGTTCAGGGAGCGAAGCCAGCAGGGTATCCCGCTCTCTGCCGCCCGCTTTGCGGAAGAGGGCGTCGTTGACGAACGCGATGGTAATATCCGGCTGAGGCCGTTCCAGCAGCGTCAGAGTGTCGCCCGCGCCGACCTCGCCCGTCTGCAATACGCGCAGGTAGTAGCCGCTGTGACCGAGCTGCTCCATCCGCTTCGGCA
>DASRGL010000132.1:0-4488 GCA_035651115.1 Chthonomonadaceae bacterium | reverse complement strand
TGCAAACGCAGTTGGTGAAGGAAGGCTACCGGATGCGCGTCTACACGCCCTTCGGCACGCACTGGTATCCCTACCTGATGCGCCGCCTCGCCGAGCGCCCCGCCAACCTCTGGTTCGCGCTCAAAAACCTGTTCCGACCCTGAAAGAGGCGCTACTGCCAGCGCACCAGCGCCGCGCCCGCCGGGCCGAGTTCCAGCGTGAGCGTCGTCACGCCCTCGTTCTTCTCGCCGGTCGCCGGTCGCCAGCGGTTTGTTTTCAGGTCCAGGATTTCGATCATCGCTCGCTCCCCGGCATGGGCCTGCACCGTCGTCTTGACCGCCTGCTTATAGTCCCGGTTCGTGACCAGCGCATAGAAATAGGCGTCTCGTCCCCGGAACGCGCCCACCGTCAGGTTGCCCGGCCCGTTCACGGTGATCGGCACGTCGTTGGTCTGCGCCCGCCCGTCGGCAGGCACGTCGCCCGTCTGAAACGTCTGCAAGACCCGCGCGCCGTACAGCCACTTGCCCAGCTCCTTCACCTCCCGATTGACCTGCGAGACCGCCTCATAGAGCGGCCCCGGCGTGCCGTCCCGGTTCATAATGGCGTGGCTCCAGGTGAACGTCGCGTCGCTCGGCGGCAGCCAGTAGGTGAAATAGAGCAAGCCCTGCCCGCCGTAGGCGAGCGTCTGCATCGCCTCGAAACGCAGTTCGTTCTCGTTTAGGGCGCGATACCCGCCATGCTGCACCGAGAGGACGATCTGCCAGAAGGGAAGCGGCGGGTTCTGCGCCCCGACAGCGCGCTGCGCCGAACCCAGATTGCCGAAGAAGCCGGGGCGGTCGCCGTCCTTCAAGAAATGGTAGTGATCCCAGCTCAGCACGGCGGGCTTCACGATTTGCAGGTATTTGTCGAGGTACTCGTCGTAGGTCAGCGTGTTCAACTGGCTCGGCTGCGCGACGCGGTCGGTGGAGGCGTAGTTGGGGAACAGGTTGATATAGGCCAGGTGATCGGGATCGTACTTGCGCAGCGCGGCGACGACCTCCGCCAGCCCGGAGAAGCTGTTCGCGCCCGGCTCGTCCGTGATGAAGTAGCCCAGCAGCGCGGGATGCTTCCGGTAGTCCGCGACGATGGCCTTGATCGCCTCCTCCGCGCCCGCGTTACCGGTGATGGCAAGGGGCATCCGGGAGTCGGCGATAACGGCCTTCAGCCCGGCAGCGCGGGCCGTATCCAGAATCTTACGGTTCAAGGCGACCGTCATGGCCCCTTCGCACGGCGGCAGCACCATCGTAAACCCGGCCTGCGCGATGCGTTTGTACTGCTCCACCGTGATATAGGGTTCCGGCGGCCCGCACCAGAACCCGATGGGAAACGACTTCGGCGGCCAGGCCGCTTCGGGAGCCGCGTTCGCGCGCATCCCGGCCAGCGCCGCCAGCAGCACTACATTGCACATAAACGCCCCGAACTTCATCCCTCTCCCTCATCACAGAGGAAAACCGGAGGTCGCCCTTGACTTCCCGGCCCTCTTCGCTTATAATGGTTGGCGGTACGATCTGTCAACAGCGGGGTGTGGCGCAGCTTGGCAGCGCGTCTCTTTTGGGAAGAGAAGGTCGCAGGTTCAAATCCTGTCACCCCGATAGCCGTTTTCCTCCTTGAACCTGCGCGTGCTTCCCCAACGCCTAACACCTGAACGCCCGACACCTAATCCGGCGGGATGCCCGCTATCGTCGCTGGCCCGATGTGGCCGCACTTGTGGCAGCGCACATCGTCGGCAATGGGCCGATGCGCCAGCCCCATCCCGACGGAATAGGTCGGAACCGCCGACAGCGCCGGATGCCCGCAGCGGGCGCACACCGCGCATCTCGGCGTCGGTCTGGGCTTGCGCGGCGGCAGTATCTTCCGCTCGTCTTCATAGACCGCTTCCCACGGCGGCTTCTCCGGTTGCTGCTTCGCATCACTCATCTTTCCATACCTCAGAAGGTTTCGCTACTCGCTCTGCCGGTTTTTCAGACCGGTTCGCGGCTTCAATTCGAGCGGTATCGGGCCGGAGGAGGGCATAGTCTCGATGGACGCGCCGCCGATGCCGATGAGAACGGCGATCTCGCCGCAGTCCGGGAATTTCGGGCAGTAGACGCACTCCGTCCAGACTTTCCGGGGCAACAGCGCCTTATCCACGATCTGAAAACCCTGCTTGACGAACAGTTCCGGCACATAGGTCAGCGCGAAGACGCGCGCGATGCCCAGTTCTTCCGCCTCCGCCAGACACGCCCGGATCAGCCGCCGCCCATGCCCGCGCCCCTGCGCCGCCTCCGCCACCGCCAGCGACTTGAGTTCGGCGAGATCGTTCCAGCTCACGTGCAGCGCCGCGCAGCCGAGGACTTGCCCGGCCTCTTCGACGACGAAAAAATCCCGGATGTTCTCATAGAGTTCGCTCAGGCTGCGGTGTAGCATCGCTCCGCGATCCGCGAAGCCGTTGATCAGCTTCTGCATCGCCATGACATCGCCGGTACGCGCTTTCCGCAGCCGCCATGCCTGCGCGCTCCCTTCCTTTTCCAACTGCGCCTGAGTCGCCGTCATCTCCAACACTCCTCGTACCTTCTCTCCCCTTCTCCTCTATAGAACCCCATTGTACGCGAAACCGCCGGACTTTGCAACCCTGAACGCTGACCTAATCCCCCGTCCCCCACTGCACGGTCTGCTCTGATTGACTTGCCCCCGACAGAAGGGTATACTTCATTCCGTTACGAGCCCCAGCACGACATAGCCAGGCTGGGGCAGGCAGAGGCAGATTCTCGTATGGCCTACAACGATTTTCAAGACTTTCTGGCGCGGTTGGAGAGCGAAGGCGAGTTAAAACGTATTCGCGTTCCGGTGGATCCCTATCTTGAGATCACCGAGGTCGCCGACCGCGTCATGAAGCGGCCCGACGGCGGCCCCGCGCTCCTGTTCGAGCAGCCGACCGGCAAGAACATCCCGCTCGCCATCAACGTCTTCGGCTCCCGCAAGCGCATGAGCCTGGCCCTCGGCGCGCCGGACATCGAGGAGATCGCCTGCGAGATCGAATCCCTGCTCAAGCCGGAAGTCCCGACCGGACTGCTCAACGCCGCCCGCGACCTGCTGCCCAAACTCGGCGTTCTCGCCAGGATGCCGCCGCGCCACGACAAAGGCGACGGGCGCTGCCAGGAGGTCGTTCTCACCGGCGACGATGTAGACCTGGACAAGTTTCCCATCCTCCACTGCTGGCCCCAGGACGGCGGGCGCTACATCACGCTGCCCCTCGTCTTCACGCACGATCCGAACACCGGCAAGCGCAATGTCGGCATGTACCGCGTGCAGGTCTTCGATAAGCGCACGACCGCGATGCACTGGCAGCTGCACAAAGTCGGCGCGGAACACGCCCGCCTCAGCGCCGAACAGCGCAAGAAGATAGATGTCTGTGTTGCGCTCGGTGGCGATCCCGCCCTGACCTATGCCGCCACCGCGCCCCTGCCGCCCGGCATTGACGAGATGCTGTTCGCCGGGTTCCTGCGCAAAAAGCCCGTGCATCTGGTCAAAGCGAAGACGGTGGACATCGAAGTGCCGGAGGACGCCGAGATCGTCATCGAGGGCCAGATTGACCCGACCGAACTGCGCATGGAAGGGCCGTTCGGCGACCACACCGGCTACTACTCGCTGGCGGACATGTACCCCGTGCTGCATATCACGGCCATCACGCACCGGCGCAATCCCGTCTATCCCGCCACCATCGTCGGCAGGCCCCCGATGGAGGACGGCTGGCTCGGCAAGGCGACCGAACGCCTCTTCCTGCCGCTCCTGCGCCTGACACTGCCGGAGGTCGTGGACATGAACCTGCCGGTCGAAGGAATCTTTCACAACATCGCGCTCGTCTCCATCAAAAAGCGGTATCCCGGCCATGCGTTCAAGGTGATGCACGCGCTCTGGGGGCTGGGCCAGGCGATGTTCACCAAGATGATCTTCATTTTCGACCACGATGTGAATGTGCAGGACGTGAAGGAATGTCTCTGGCGTCTGGGCAATAACATAGACCCGGAGCGCGATATGTGCCTGGTGCGCGGCCCGATTGACGTGCTGGATCATGCGTCCCGCGCGCTCGGTTTCGGCTCCAAGATCGGCTTCGACTGCACCCGCAAGCTGCCCGCCGAAGGCTTCGCGCGCGAATGGCCGGACGTCATCACAATGTCGTCGGATGTGAAGGCCAGGATTGACGGCCTCTGGAACCAACTGGGACTGTAACGCTGATTGTGGAAGAGAAGACGATAGACAACGCCCCTCTTTTTGTAGTGGATATGCAGTGGGGACAGCAGCCCGTCCGCCTGACCGCGCTGCGCTGTTCCGCCCTGCCGACCGATGCGCCAACGACCTCGGTGCATATCGTCGCCTTTCATGGCGGGAAAGTGCTGGTCGTGCGCGACCGCAAGGGCGTCTTCGGCTTTCCCGGCGGGCGGCTGGAACCGGGCGAGACCTACGCGGAGGCGATGGCGCGCGAGGTCTACG
>DASRGL010000131.1:0-20769 GCA_035651115.1 Chthonomonadaceae bacterium | reverse complement strand
CAGGTCGTAGGCGTAGAGCTGGTTGCCGCTCATCGCGACGGCGTAGAGCGTCTTGTGGTCTGGCGAAACCTCCCAGTTGATGGGATGGCTTTCGGGGAGCGCCAGCAGCGACGCGGCGGTCGGCGGCTTGCCGTCAATGGTCTGCTTCAGCCGTTCCAGTCGGTCGGTACGCGGATCGTAGCGGGCGATCTCCCCGCCGAGGATCGGGTGGTAGGCCCGCCCCAGATGATCGAGGACGAGGAAGGCAAACATGTGACGGCAGTCGAGCAGGTCGCGATAGGTTCCGCGCGCCAGGTCTAAAATCATAAAATGGCTGCTCTCGATGGGCCGCTCGTCGCTGCATGTCGAGAGGTAGGCGATGCCGCGCGACTCGTCCGGGAGGATGCTGATGATGCCCTGATGCGGAATCGGGATGGGATAGACGCGCGTTCGGCCTGTTGCGGGGTCGTAGACCATCGGATAGCCGCCCGGATAGTCGGTGCGTTTTTCTTCCGCCTGGGGATAGCCCTGTTTCGTTCCGAAGTAGATCTTCCCGCTGGCCCCGACGTTGTTGCGGGTATGGATTTTAGCCTGGGCCGCAAATCCGGTGGCCGTCGTGCCGATCTCACGCTGCGCGTCCACGACGACGCGCATTCGTTTCGACTTCGGATCGAACTCGACCAGATAGGCGTTCTGCCGATATTTTGCCGTGCCGATGTAGAGCCGCCCGTTCTTTCCGGCGACGATGGAGAAGTAGCCGCTCTCCTCGCTGGTCGTCTCCTTCGGGATTGCATAGGCCGTCGTCCAGAGCCAGGAGGAAGCGGCCCTCACCCCCGTTACCACGAGGCGTTGCGCCTCTGCCTCTCCCACGCTGCGGGAGAGGGGTGCAGGTAGGAACAGCAGAGACGCGGCCAGAGACAGGCACATAGTTATTTCTCCCTCACGCTGTTGCCGGGTACTGAAAGTACCCGTCTAGGGGGCGGCTACGCCGCCAAGCGTCCTCACGGACGCGAACTGCATTCCCCGTCCGGCAGGACGGTTGGCCGAAGGCCCTCCAGACGGGTACTTTCAGTACCCGGTCACTTTGGCGCATACAGATAGAGGCGAGAGAGCAGGCCGCTGGCCTCCTGCGCGGGCGACAGGCTGGTATGCACGCGCAGCACGACCTCGTTTTCGCTGCCGGGCCGCAGGGCATCCGTGACATCGCACTCCATCGAGGAGGGCCGGATATAGGCTTCCAGATAGGGCCGATAGCCGACGAACTTGCCGTTCACCCAGCACCACGCCTCGGTCTCCAACGTCGGCACGACCAGCGTGACCCGCCGACCCTGCGCGGAATCGGGAACGCGGACTTTCAGCCGATACCAGACGCTGCCCTGATAGGGAAAGCCCTCCGCATCCTGATAGCCCTGCATGTAGAAGGGCCGGGTGGTCAGCAGAGGCCGCCAATCCGCAGTTGCCAGGCCGGGCGCATACCATTCGGCATACACGCCCTCGTCGCGCGGGTCGGTGCGAAAGAGCGCCTGCGTGGGCAGCCGCGCCACCAGATCGCCCGTTTTGCCGGAGAGCCGGTCGGCCTGCTCCTGATAGAACTTCTGCCGCGCCTGCACGCCCCAGTACCAGATGCCCGTGTGGTAGCCGTTCTCGTCGTCCCAGATGTAGAACGGATTGATCTGATGCAGCGTCTTGCGCAGCGCCAGCATCTCCGCCGCGTGCTTTGCCGCCTGCGCGAAATCGCCCGCAAAATCGGCCTGCGACATCGCGACATAGTGGCGCAGATGCTCGTAGATGAGCCGGTCGGCGCGAACGTGCAGTTTCGCCGCGTCGGTGGCCGCCAGCCGCTCCGCTTCGGCAATGAAGCCTTTCAGCGTGTCCAGCAGCGCGGGCGTATAGACCTCCGGCAGCACCCGGTCTTCGTGGCCGTGAATGGGAGTCTTCTCGATAGCGTCCTCGATGGCCTCATAAAAGGCGCGCATGGGCCGGGCCGCCTTGCCGTACCAGAGATCGTAGAACTCGCTGACGACCGACTCCACGTCCGTATTCGCATCCCATTCCAGGCGGGCGCGCAGGTAGCGGCTCGGAATGCCGCATTCGGCCCAGACGTTGCGGGTCTCATCGTAAAAGCCGATGACGCCCCACTTCTTCAGCAGAGGGAAGTCCCGGCGCAGTTTGCGTATCTCCGGCAACGGGGTCAGCGCGGAGACGAGCATCTGATAGTTGTAGCCGTATATCCAGACGTTCTTGCTGAGAGACGCCCAGCGTTTGAGTATCTGTCCCTGGCGCGTCTTCTGCCAGCAGCCGGGATCGTCGTAGGCGTGGAGCGTGCAGCTCCAGATGGCTGCGAACATGATTACGATATGGTCGTCCAGCGCGATGCCCTGCGGCGCGACATCCCGATTGGCGTAGCCGTTCGTGGCGATATAGGCGTCGGGAAACTCCTGGCGCACGAGCTTTGTCACCGCATTGACGAACGCCATCCACTCCTCGGAGATGCTGGCCTCGCCGGGAACGCCCGGCCTGCCGCTGAGCGAAGGTATCCCCAGGTTGCGCTTGACGGTCTCCGGGCTGAAATCGCGGGGCAGGCCATCGTCGGGCGCGAAGCCGTAGGAGTTGGCCTCCGGGTTCTTGCGCAGGTAGTCTTTGATGATGTCGGCGGCGATCTCGACGGATTTCGGGTTCGTCAGATTGGGCAGGTAGGGATTGCGCGTGCCGTCGGCATTCATCGCAAAGTAGTCGGGATGACTTTTGAAATAGGCCGCTTCGGGCAGGATGTTGCGCGCCGAGGAATCGCCGGGAACCGCGAACATCGGGTCGGGGTTCATTTTGTTGCGGAGTTTCCAGCGCCGCTCCAGTTCTCCCAACTCCGGCGTCGCGTGCAGCCACCAGTTCCGCATGATAAAATCGGGCTTCTGAAGGACGCGCATCTCCGGGCAGGCGAGCGTCGCGCGCCGGGGAACGATCTCGCCGTAGTCGCCGGGCATGTACCAGCGCACGCCGAGGCGGTTCAGGAACTCGTAGACCGCATACTCCGTGCCGTGATACGGCCCGACATCGTTCCCGGCCAGCAGCAGCCGGTCGCCTTTGCACAGAATCAGGAAGCCCTCTTCGCGCCGCGCCCCGGTCAGCCCCGTCGGAATGGGGGCGCGCATCGAATCGCTCAGCGCGCTCTTACCGACGAGGATCAGCGTTCCCTGCGGCTTCTCGGCGTCGGTCGCCATCGGCAGGGTCGCGCCGGACATTTTGGCAAGATACTGCCGGAGTTCCTGCGCCGCGAACTTGACCTTATCGCCCGCCGCTGCCGAGACGACGATGGTGGCGCGCGGCTGCCCCTCCTCGACCAGCGTCAGCGATCTGCCCTGCGCAGGCGCGAGACCGCAAAGGCACGCCAGCCCGGTCAGCAGCAGGGCAAGCCGTGTCTTCCAACGATTGTGCATGGCCTGTATCTCCTTTGGCCCCCCTTCCTGTAGACCTACCCCCCGCCCCCCCTCCCTAAAGGGAAGGGGAGCCTATAGCACAGGCGAGTGCGCCCTCCTGTCATTCTGAGTAGCCTACTCTGTCATTCTGAGCGGAGCGAAGAATCTCTTGCAACTCTTCGTTGCACTCAGGGTGACAATGCAAAGGCACAAACTACCTTATTAGCTCCCCTTCCCTTTAGGGAGGGGGTCGGGGGGTAGGTCTACAGAGGGCCGCTTTCTACGCCAGGAAGCGGCGGAACAGGTTGGCCGTGATGCGCTGCACGCGCGGGTCCGGCCCCTTCGGGAACGCTCCATAACACGCGGGATGGATATAGCCCGGCGGCGCGCTGAGGCCGTCCGCCCACCAGATGGTCGCCGCATTGAAGACCCAGTTGCCGTGCTTCGGGCCGGGATAGATCGTCGCGGTATAGGTTCCCTGCTCGCTGCCGTTGTTGGTGGTTCCCTGCGCCACCACGCGCAGGCCCGGAATGTCGGCGGGGTTGCCCATCCACTCCCACCCGACCAGGCCGGGGATGGCGTCGCCGTTCTTCATGCCGGTTCCCTCGAAGATCCAGTGCGTCTCGTCCACGCAGATCCAGTCCGCGCCGCCTGTCACCGGATAGACGTTGCGCGCCCCGATCAGGCCGGCCTCGGTCGGGCCGTTGTGCTTGAAGCGGCGATACTCCGGGTACTTCTGCGCCGCACGCTCATCTATCGGGCCGAACTGCCCGATGCGCGTGATGACGCGGTTCGGCACGCCCGCGCCGCTCGGCAGAAAAGCGAGCCGCCCCCAGCAGGTGTCCCCGCTGAAAAAGGCCGCGCTGACGCCCGCCCCCACCGCCGCTTTGACGTTGTCGAACATCTCCTGCGACCAGTACTCGTCGTGGCCGACCGAGAGCCAGCCCCTCGCGCGCAGCAGCCCGGCGGCATCGGTATGCGTGTCTACATTGCTGATGTAGGAGACGTCGTAGCCCTCCTGCTCCATCCAGTAGGCGAGCGGAAACTCCCAGAGCAGGAAGCTGCCGGAACCCTGCGAGAGCGGCGCATCCACAACCTGGCAGTACTTGCCGTAGGGCCGATCCCAACTAACGCGCACCTCCGGCCCGCAGTACCACTCCTTCGTGCCGTCGTTGTAGAGCGACCACTGATCCGGCCAGCGATTGTAGGCCGACCAGGTCGTGTCGCTGCACTGGAACAGGAAGTCGCAGGCCCGGTCGTCGCGCACGATGAAGACGACGTAGCTTTGCAGTTTCTCCCGCTCGGCGGTCAGCTTGCCCAGATAGACGCCGCTCGGCCAGTCGTTCGGGATGGTGAGTCGGGTCGCCGGTTCCCAATGGCACTCGCGCAGACGCTCCACGCCGATCTCCGGGTCGGGCTGCGGCTTGCCGGAAAACGGGCCAAGCTGCGCCAGATGCCGCCCGCCCTTACCGCCGTAGTAGCCCAGGCGGTAGAGGTCCAGGACGAAAGGAGAAGCCGGGTTCGTGCTGACCATGATCTCGATGGTCTCCCCGGCGCGCACGCTCGTGCGGGAGCAGTAGCCTTCGATCCAGGGGCAGCGATATTTTGTCGCCGGGTCTACGCGGGTGTTCGTCAGCATCCAGTCGGTCGTACCCGGTTTCGCGTTCTCGGCCCGAATGAGATCGGGCTGCGCGGGCGTCTTTGGCATGGTGATTCTCCTTCGCTGCTTTTGGCGCAGGCGAATTCATTCGCCAGGTATTCATTCCCCGAACAGCAGATGATAGGCATTGGCGGCCTCTTTGGAGATGAACAGCCCGATGCAGGGCCACAGCAGGCCGCCGATGAGCAGATGGCCGATAGCCAGTCCCAGGAAGAACGGCATTCCCCGCCGATAGAGCGGCAGACCGCCCAGCTTCAGGATCGTCCCCTTCGCGGCCCAGGCCACCAGCATCGGAAACCAACTGGTAGAGATGTCGCCGAACCCCGTCGCCACCAGGAAGCCGAGCGGATGGAACGGGCTGCCGACCCACTTCTGCCTTATCGCGGCCAGCGCCCCGGCGAAGCAGAAGCCCCCGAACATGGCGAACAGGCGCGACAGGTTCTGGTGCGGCGGCGAACTCAGTTGCGACGCCATCAGCTCATAATCCTGCCGCGCCTGCACCTCCCGCGCCTCCCCGATCTGCCCTGCCGAGGGAATAAGGTTGGAACCCTGTGCGTAGTAGGCGCTCAGATGCGCCCAGTACGCCGCCCACAGCCCCACAATAAAGGCCAGCAGCAGCGCGATAAAGAGCGTCTTGTAGGGAATGCGCGCCTCCTGAGAGAGTTTGACGCTGTCGAGCTGATAGGCCGCCTGCTCCATCGGCGGATGGTTGTTGGAGAGCCAGGCGAAGCTGGAGAAGAGGACGAACGATCCTGTGCCGCCCCAGGAGAGCGCCTGCGGAACCGAGAAGGCGTTCAGCACCATCTCTTTGGGCAGGCCCCACGGATAGATGAACTGGAACGGCACGCCCGTCTCCGCGCGGATGCGCGCATAGACCAGCGTGAACATCGCCAGCACCCCGAAGAACGGCACGGCCAGCCAGAGCGAGAACCCAGCGGCGCGGCAGAAACCCAGAATGAAGAGGACACTGCCGAGCAGCCCGATCCAGGCCCAGCGTTCCCGGACGGCTTCGGCATCGCGCGGGCCGCGTCCGAAGGCGCTGCGCAGGCTGCGGCCCAGCGTGCGCCGCAGTCCCCAGACCAGAAACAGCGCGACCGCCAGGTAGCCGCCCGCGCTCTGCTCCTGCGTGAAGGGAAAGCCCGGCTCGTCGTTGCCCGCCGCCGTTCCCGCCACCGCGAACGCCCGGTTCAGAACGTAGAAGAACCAGATGGAGAAGGAGAGATCGAGCGGGACAAAGTAGCCGAGGCCGATAGTCTCCAGCATCAGGTAGAGGCGGACGGACTGCAGCGGCGTCCAGGGCCGATCCGGGAACAGGCCGGAAAAGCTGATCTGAAAGCCGAGGCTCGGTATCGAAGGAGAGAAGGTGTGCAGGATGTTGATGCCGTCGAACAGCGCCGCGACGCCGAAGCCCAGCAGGAACAGCGCGCGGCGGCTGTGCAGGCTGCCGTAGGCCGACCAGTCCTCGGAGGTCATCGCCAGGGGCAGCGTGAGCAGGGGAAACGAGAGCCGCTCGCTGCGCGTCCACTGCCGCTGCACCAGCGTGACGAAGGAGAAGACGCCCAGGAACATCGCGAGGAAGAACAGGCTCCAGCAGGCCAGCGGCAGCAGCCAGACGTTCCAGGGAAGGCTCCTGTCCAGCCCGCCCTCATAGTAGCGTTTGATAGCGGCCAGGTCGTGCGGGGCGTACCAGGAGGGCAGATAGCCGGCGTACCCGGCCAGATGCCGCGCGAGCGGGCTGTCGGGGCGTCCCCAGTACTGGAGAGCGACCAGTTCCGGCAGAAAGCCGCGCACATGATAGAGGCCGCTCAGCACGACGGAGACGGTCAGCATCGCGTAGATAAGCAGAATCTGCGCGCGGGAGGGAGCCAGGCGGGGCGCAGCGCGGCGTAGCAAGGGGCGCGACACGCTGAGAACGACCAGCACGCCGAAGGCGGGCAGAGGCGGCACGCCCGTACTGACATACTGCCCGGTCACGAGTTCGGTATGCCGGATGAGCCAGGCGATCAGGACGATGAGGGCCAGCCCGCCCGCGACCGCCAGCGCCGCCTGCCGGAAGGTCAACGGCTCCGAGGCCGGGGCAGGCGCGGAAGGGGCAGTCTGAGGCTGGGGAGCGGTGGAGATCATGCGCGTCCTGTCACGGTCGCACCAGTTCCGTGATGACCTGCTTCAAGACCGGTTCGGCCTCCGGCCCGGCGAAGGCCCAGGTCGGTTCGTAGCCGCCCTCGTCGTACTGGCGGGCCAGCGGGATATAGTTGGGGCCGTACTCGCCATAGCCCGCCACGCAGACGAAGCCCGCCGGGTTCTGCTCCTGCGCATAGAACTGATAGGGGATGAGCGGCTCGCCGGGCAGATGCAGCAGGCAGACGCGGTTGCCCAGATGCAGGCTCGTCAGCGTGAGCGGTTCCCGCGCGGCAAACTCGCGATAGGAGAGCAGCATGGCGGCGCGCTTGCGCTGGAGTTCCGATTGGGCCGTGTCCAGGAGCGTGCGGCGCAGATCGGACTCCTGCTCGGCGTTATCGGGCAGCGCGCCCCGCCACACGCGCCACTCCAGGGATGGCACGGGCATTCGTTCGGCCTCCTGTTCGGAGGCGACCATCGCCCGATACATACGCTCCATCAGGATCGGGCGCGTCTCCGGCGAGCCGTCGTTGTACTTGCCCGGCGCGATGTCGCCCGCGCAGCCGGTGAAGTAGAGATGCAGCGCACCCTCCTCCTGCGTGCGCTTCTCCCGCGCCAGCCCGCAGAAGTCGCTGCTGATCTTGCCGTCCCCGTAGTAGCTCATCGGGTGCGTGGCGTAGTAGTGGAGCGCCGCCAGTTTCTCGCCGCCGTTCCAGAAGCTGACGGTCTTGAGCATCGGGTCTATCTGGCCCTCCGGCTCCGCGCGCAGCGCCGCCTCCTTGCAGGAACTCATCCGCACGGCCCGCACCTTGCCATCCTCTCCAAGCAGGCGGCGGTTGGAGGCAACCTGCTCCACCTTCGCCTCTCCGATGCCGATATGCGTGACCGGCTTTGCCTGGTTCAATGCCTCTCTCGCCGCCTGCGCCGTCTGCGCGATGGCCTCCTCGAACGAGGGGACATCCACCAGGTCGGGCAGATCCGTATACTGGCGCACAAGCCGCTGCGCGCCCAGGTCGGTGAGCGGCGCGTTGTGCGGATGCACGCACTGCACGGCGACCCGTTCGGGCGTCGTGCCGACGGCAGCCGCCAGCCCTTCGCGCCACCGCCGATGGTCTTCGTTGCCGATGCCGCACCAGTCGAGCGCGCAGAGAACGAGAGGCGCGCCCTCGCCGAGCAGCACGACGCCGAGCGCATAGAGCGGATCGGTGACGCTCTCCGCCGCCTTGATCCATCCTCCGCACATGGGACTGCCCAGCGGCGGGGTGATGTCGGCGCGAAATGATGTGATTTGTAAGACAGACATGGGAAATCCTTCGAAGACAGAGGAGGCTCCTGCCCCTGTATTGAATCAGAGGCAGGAATGTCGCCTTTGGCGGCGAAAGGTTCCTGAAAAGGCTTGACAACCGGGCAAGGATGCCCGTATTATACAATCATACGACAAATGTGTCAAGAGGAGACCCGTCCATGCAAACGATGACGCAACTGGCCCTGTTCGGCGGCCCCAAAGCCGTCCAGTCCGATCCCGGCGACATCTTCCAGTGGCCTATTATCACCCAGGAAGACGAAGAGGCCGTCCTGGAAGTCCTGCGGCGCGGAGCCATGTCCGGCTCGGACGTGACCATGCAGTTCGAGAAAGAGTTCGCCGCCTGGCAGGGCCGTAAGTACGCGCTCGGCTTCAACACGGGAACCGCTTCGCTCCACGCGGCCATGTTCGCCTGCGGCGTCGGCGTCGGCGACGAGGTCATCTGCCCGTCCATGACCTACTGGGCCTCCGGCCTGCCCTGCCTCTCCCTGGGAGCCACCCTGGTCTTTGCCGACATCGAGCCGGACACGCTCTGCATAGACCCCAACGACATCGAACACCGCATCACCGACCGCACCAAAGCCATCGTTCCCGTCCACTATGCCGGGCATCCCGCCGACATGGACCCGATCATGGAGATCGCCCGCAGACACAACATCAAGGTCATCGAGGATGTCTCCCACGCGCAGGGCGGACTCTACAAGGGCCGCAAACTCGGCGCTATCGGCGACATCGGCGCGATGTCTCTCATGAGCGGTAAATCGTTCGCCATCGGCGAGGCCGGAATGCTGGTGACAGACGACCTGGAACTCTACGAGCGGGCGCTGGCGCTCGGCCACTACGAGCGATTCAACGATTCGATCCAGACAGAGGCGCTCAAGCCCTACATCGGCCTGCCGATGGGCGGCTACAAGTACCGGATGCACCAGTTGAGTTCGGCGGTCGGGCGCGTGCAGCTAAAATACTACGATGCCCGGTGCGAGGAGATTCGCAGGGCGATGAACTACTTCTGGGATCAGCTCGAAGGCGTTCCCGGCATCCGCGCCCACCGCCCGCCCAAAGACTCCGGCAGCAACATGGCCGGATGGTACGCGGCGCGCGGCCTCTATCGCTCTGATGAACTGGGCGGGCTGTCGCTGACCCGCTTCGTACAGGCGGTCTCGGCGGAGGGCTGCCCGACGCATCGCGGCGCGAACTTCCCTCTGCACACGCATCCGCTGCTCAACACCGCCGACATCTACGGACACGGCAAGCCGACGCGCATCGCCAACGCGACCCATGAGGTACGCCAGCCGGAGGGCAGCCTGCCGGTCAGCGAGGCCATCGGGCGGTTCGTCTTCGGCGTTCCTTGGTTCAAACACTATCGCCCCGCCATCATTGACGAGTACGCCAACGCCTTCCGCAAGGCGGCGGAGAACTACAAACTGCTGCTCGAAGACGATCCGGGCGACGGCGAGTTCAAAGGCGGTTTCAGTCTGACGTTCCGGCGGTAGCCCCTGTTCGCGGCCCTCCCTGTCCTTGAGGAGAGGGAGGACACGCCTCCCTGAAGAGGAACTCTCATGCCGGTCAAGATACAGACCAGAACGCTCACCGGCCCGAAGGACGGCCCGCACCTGCTGCTGACCGGCGGGGTGCATGGAGACGAGTTCGAGCCGATGGTCGCCCTGCGCCGCCTGGCACGCCGGTTAGAACCGGCGCGCCTGCGCGGTCGAGTGACCATCGCGCCGGTCGTCAACGTGTCGGCCTACCGGCATCGGCATCGCTGCGGCTCGGACGGCCTCGACCTGGCCCGCGCCTGCCCCGGCAAGCCGGATGGCACGGTCACGGAGCGCGCGGCCCACGCGCTGAGCCAGCTCATCCGGTCGGCGGACGTCTATGTAGACCTGCACACGGGCGGCACGACCCTCTCCGTGTTTCCTCTCGTCGGCTACATGCTCCACCCGGACGCCGCCGTTCTGGAGACGCAGCGCAAGATGGCGCACGCCTTCAACCTGCCGGTCGTCTGGGGAACCACGCCCCATCTCGACGGGCGTTCGCTCTCGGTGGCCCGCGACGCGGGGATTCCGGCCCTCTATGCCGAGTATCACGGCGCGGCGACCTGCGATCCGGCGGGCGTGGAAGCCTACGTCGAGGGCTGTCTGAACGTGCTGGCCGTTCTCGGCATGATCGAGCGGGAACTGCCGCCCTCCCGCGTGCGCTACGTGGTCGAGGATGCGCGGGAGAATGCGGGCTATATGCAGATTCAGAATCCCGCGCCCTGTTCTGGATACTTCGAGCCTGCCGTTCGCCTCGGCGACTGCGTGGAGGCCGGTCAGCCGCTCGGCAGAATCTCGGATATTCTGGGAGAGGAGGAGCTATTGATTCCCTCGACGCAGGATGGGATCGTCCTCGTGCTGCGCACCTATCCTTACGTGGACGCCGGAGACAGCCTGGCCGTGATCCTGGAGACAGCCTCTTCCCCCGGAGACGCCCGATGAACGCCCGCCCGGTCGCCTTCATCACCGGCGCGGCGCACGGTATCGGCGCGGCGACAGCAGCGGCCTTTGCGCGCAGCGGCTACGCGGTGGCGCTGCTCGACCGGGATCACAACGGCCTGGAATCGATGGCGGAACAGATACGCGAGGAGGGCGGCGAATCGCTGCTTCATGCCGTTGACCTGTTCGATCTCGACGCGGCCCGCGCTGCCGTAGACGCCACGCTCGCCCGGTGGGATCGTCTCGATGCCCTCATCAACAATGCCGCCTGGCGCACGCACCAGACGATGCGGACGATAGACGTGGAGACCTGGGAGCGCACCCTGCGCATCTGCCTGACCGCGCCCGCGTTCCTGGCAAAATGGGCGGCTCAGGCCATGCAGGAGCGCGGACTGCGGGGGGCCATCGTCAACGTCTCCAGCATGATGTCGGAGCGGGCGGGCGGCATCAGCCCGGCCTACGTCACCAGCAAGGGCGGCCTCGACGCCCTGACCTACGAACTGGCTGCGCTCTACGGCCCGGTCGGTATCCGCGTGGTGGCTGTCAACCCCGGCTGGGTGGATACCGAGTTGAGCAACGACTACGCGACACCGGACGGCGCCAGCCTCTCCGCGCAGATCACTGCCGCCGCGAGGGATCAGGTTCCGCTGGGCCGCGCGGGAACCCCGGAGGAGATCGCGAAGGCGCTGGTCTGGCTGGCCGGGCCGGACGCCAGCTATATCACCGGCGCGCGGCTGCTCATTGACGGCGGCTGGCTGCATCACCATACGAACTACAGCCTGCATCGCTTGCAGTTCCCGGAGGAGTTTCCGTGAGCCTCTGGCGCTGGCCCGACCTGGCGGCGCTGGTTCCTGCCGCCGCGCGCCTCTCGCTCGGCGAGGGAGAGACGCCGCTCGTGCGCTCCCGTCGTATCGGGCCTTCTTACGGCCTCTCCAATCTCGCTTTCAAGATCGAGAGCGCCAACCCGACCGGCTCCTACAAAGACCGCTTCGCGGCGATGGCGATCTCGCGGATGACCGCGCGCGGGCAGACGCGCTGCCTCGCGACCTCCAGCGGCAATACGGGCGCGGCCCTGGCCGCCTACTGCGCGGCGGCAGGTATCGCCTGCGAGATCGCCATCGTGGAGACGGCCCCGGAGGGCAAACTGCGGCAGATGCTCGCCTACGGAGCCGACCTCTATCGCGTGCGCGGCTTCGGCCTGGACGCGGGCATCACCACTCGGACGTTCGCCACTCTGCAGCGCAGGGCCGAACAGCCGGACGCGGCCTTGCAGATCAGCGCGTTCCACTACAGCCCGGACGGAATGCGCGGCGTGCAGAGCCTCGCCTACGAACTGGCGGAACAGGCGGACGGCCCGATAGACCATGTCTTCTGTCCGGCGGGCGGCGGCGGCCTGGCCCTGGCGGTGGCGCGCGGCTTTGAACACCTGGTTCGGCAGGGAACGCTTGCCGCCTTGCCGCGTATCGAGTGCGTTCAGCCGCTCGGCAACGACACCATCGCCGGGCCGCTGCGGGAAGGCAAAGCGCAAGCGCAGAGCGTAGACTGCACTTCGCAGATCAGCGGCTTGCAGGTTCCCGGCGTGATAGATGGCGACGAGACGCTGGCCGCGTGCCGCCGTTCCGGGGGAACCGGGCATCTGGTCACGGATGAAGCCGTCTGGGAGGCGCAGGCGCGGCTGGCGCGCGAGGAAGGAATCTTCTGCGAACCGGCGGGCGCGACGGCGCTGGCGGGGGCGCTTCAGGCCGCGCGCTGCGGCGAACTCGCGCCGGACGCGGCGATCATCTGCCTGGTGACCGGCTCCGGCTTCAAGGACGCGCCCTCCGTCGAGCGGATGGTCGCCGACCGCGCCTGCCCGGTCGTTGACCTGGAAGGATTGGTACGTTAAGGCCCTCACCCCCGGCCCCCTTCTCCCACGCTGCGGGAGAGGGGTGACGAGAGCGCCGGTCTGTTCCTTCCTTTCCACTCTGGCACGAGTAGGACGGAACGGAAAAGCCGAGAATTTCGCTCTCCCCCTTCTCCCGCAGTGTGGGAGAAGGGGGCCGGGGGATGAGGGCCAAAGGAGAAAGAGATGCGCCTTGCGCTTTCCCTGGACGCCTGCCGTCAACGGCAGGCCCGCTTATGCGAACGCCTGACAGCGGAGAAGCTGGACGCGGCGCTGCTCATGGACCTGCGTCACATCTACTACCTGTCCGGATTCTGGCGCGTCGGGCGGGTGCTGACTCCGGCAGCCCTGCTCCTGCGCGCGGATGGTTCGTCGGCGCTTGTCGCGCCCGCGCCGGTCGAGGAGACTCCGGCAGCAGACCGAGTCGCCACCTACGAAGCCGACCGGCTCGCCACGCTCATTGACGACTTTCACGCCGAACTCTTCCAGTCGCTTCAGCCGCATCTGCAAGGCATCCAGAGGCTCGGTACGGACGGCGTGCCGCGCTCCCTGCCGCTCGAAGGCGCGGAATCGCGGGCGATCACCCCGCTGCTTCGCGCGCTGCGGCGTACCAAAGACCCGGACGAGGTCGCGATGCTGCAAAGGGCCGTCGAAGGCGCGGAGGCGGCTTACGCGCGGGCGAAGGCGATGCTGGAGCCGAGAATTACGGAGGTGCAGCTTTATGCGGGAATGCTGTCGGCGGCTATCGAGGCGCTGGGCGAGCCTCTGACCGAGTTCGGCAACGATTTCCAGTGCAACGCCGCGGGCGGGCCGCCGCGCGACCGACCGGTTCAAACCGGGGAACTGGCGATCTTCGACCTGGGCGTGGTCTATCGCGCCTACAGCAGCGATCTGTCACGCACCTTCGTCGTGGGCCGCCAGCCGAGCGAGGCGCAGCAGGCCGCGTATCAGCGCATCCTGGAGGCATTCGCCTACATCGAAAGCGCCATCCGGCCCGGCACAAGCTGCAAGGCGGTCTATGCGGAGGTTCACCGGATGCTGGACGGTCATCGCGGCTGGAGTTTTCCGCATCACCTGGGACACGGCATCGGCCTCTCCGCGCACGAAGCGCCGCGCCTCAACCCGAACTGGGACGACACGTTCCAGATCGGAGATGTCTTTACCGCCGAGCCGGGGCTATATGGCGACGACCTGCGCGCCGGAATCCGCATCGAGCAGAACTATCTCGTCACGCCCACGGGCTTGCAGCGGCTTTCCCACTTCCCGACCGATCTGGCGTAGCCCCTCCCCCTTCTGTCTGAACTGTGATTTATGGGATTACAGGACAGACTATGATTGCGCCAGGCTAAATCATAGTCCATCCCCTAATCCGACGAATCAGGGTTCAGACAGTGTAGGAGAAGGCCATCAAGGAGACAACAATGATCATAGACTCGCATCAGCACGTATTCTGGCATGGCCGCGACGATGCCGGGCTGGTCGCCGACATGGACGCGCAGGGGATTGATGTCGCCTGGCTGCTGAGTTGGGAGATACTGCCCTCGGAAGACGAGGGCAGCTATCACGGCGTGCTGAACCCGCTCCATTTCCGCGCCGATGGCACGCACGCAGGCATCCCGCTTTCCGATCTGCTGCTGTGCCGTTCGCACTATCCGCAGCGATTCGTCGTCGGATTCTGCCCGCACCCGCTCACGCCGAGCGCGCCCGAACGGTTCGAGTCGGCCTATCGCATCCACAACGTCCGGGTCTGCGGCGAATGGAAGTTCCGCATTCCCTTCGACGATCCGCGCTGCCTGGAACTGTTCCACAAGGCCGGTCAGTTGGGCTGCCCGGTCGTGCTGCACCTGGACGTGCCGTATCTGCCCCATCCCGAAAGCGGGAAGCCGGTCTATCAGCGCAGTTGGTACGGCGGCACGGTCGCCAATCTGGAACGGGCGCTGCAGGCGTGTCCCGAAACCATCTTCGTCGGCCATGCGCCGGGCTTCTGGCGCGAGATCAGCGGCGATGCGGACACCGCCCCCGCCGCCTATCCGTCGGGGCCGATCACGCCGAACGGGCGGCTTTATGACCTGTTCGCGCGCTATCCCAATCTCCATGCCGACCTCTCCGCCGGTTCGGCCCTCAACGCGCTCAAGCGCGACCCGGCCCACGCGCGGGAGTTCCTGACCCGCTTCGCCGACCGCCTGCTGTTCGGGCGCGACTACTACGGCGGCGACTTGCAGGCGTTCCTCAAATCCCTCGATCTCGCCGCCGATGTCCAGGAGAAGATTTGCTGCGGCAACGCGCAGAAACTTGTTAGCCTACCGACGCCCTGATGCCGGGTGTTTCTATACCCGGCTCTCTATACCGCCTCTACAAGCTTATGCACCGTCGCGGCGATGCGCTCCTCCACGTCCCCGGCCCAGCGATAGGCGGGCCAGCCGTACTCATAGACATAGCCGCCCTCATAGCCGCCCTCTTCCCACACCCGGCGCGAAGGGATATAGGCCACCATATCGTGCGCGTACCCGGCCACCCAGGTCTGCGGCCCGAACTCCCGCTTGAACCGGAGAGAGTAGTCCACAACCGCCTCCGCGCCCAGCGCGATCCACAACTGCTCCCCGCCAAGCCGCCAGACCTGCACCGCATACGGGTGGCTCTGCGCAAAGGTCTGTCCGGCATCCAGCAGCGTGAGCGTGCGCTGCGCCCAGCGCGCCCGCACGCCGTTCTCGGAATGCGTATCCGCCTCGATCTCGGCGCGCGTCGGGTTGCGCTCGAAGTCTAGGCTGACGAACGCGAAGGCCGTGCGCAGTGTCGGCGCTATCGGGCGCATCGGTCCGGACAGCGCCTCCTCCACGCCTGCCGCCAGCCGGTTGCCGTACCGTTCGCACAGTTCCACCGAACGCCGGGGCAGTGGGTTCTGATCGCCGCCGCACCCGGCCCAGAACATCGCCAGCGCGCCGGGATGCGCTTGCTCGACCGCGATCTGCGCATAGCCTGCGTAGTCGCCGCACCAGAGACAGTCGTTGAGCGTGGTGGTGTGGCAGGCATAGCCGAAGACCGCCGCCAGCAGCTTCCCGTCCGGCGAACGCACCGCCAGCGTCGGCACGCTATGATCCACCGGGCCTTTGAGCGGCGTTCCCTGTGCCAGCAGGTCGGCGACTTCGGCCTCCCGATTGTTGCGCCGGTTCACGGCGAAGGTTGCCGTGCCTTCCCCGGCAAAAAGCTGCGCGGGCGCGAGCCGGGTCAGCGCCTCCCTAATGGTGTCGAGGATTCTGTCTTCCAGCCAGGCGGTATACTCGTCCACCACCGCCCACTGCGCCGCATCGAGCGGGTAGTAGTCCGGCAGCGTCTCGCTGGTCACCGGCCCGCAGTGGTTGTGCGAGTAGGTGAGCATCACCTGCGCGCGCCCCAGGTCGAAACGCCGCTCGATCTCGGCGCAGAGCCGGTCGTACATCGTCTTGGACAGGCCGACCAGGTCGCTCGTCAGCACAACGGCCCGGCTGCCGCCCGCGTCTTCCAGGGCCAGCGCCTTGACCCAGAGATCGTGCCGCTTGCCCTCGGCCTGCCGCACGCTGCCGTAGCCGGACAGCCACTGCGTCGTCTCCGGCGTGATAATCGCCTTCGCGATCCCCGCCTGCCATGTCTCTGCCATTGTCGCACCTCACTTTGCGCGGCTAACCGCACCCCTCCCTGGCCCTCCCCTTACGAAGGGGAGGGAACCGTTTTGTCAGGCGTTCTTATTTTGCGCCGCGAATCGAGAATGTCTGTTCCAGCCAGCCGTCGCCGTCTCTGGCCCGCACGGTAAGCGTATGCTCGCCGGGCGGTATCTCCGAGTCTGCGGCGGCGTCCTCACGGCCAAAAACGTAGGGTGGGCCGTCAAAATGCGCGGCAAGCTTGCCATCGAGAATCAGGTCTACCGCGCCCATCGGGATGCCCTCCAGCCAGACATGCATCCGCTCCCAGCCGTGATAGCCCTCCTTTGGATAAGAAGGAGGCCGCAGATAGATGCCCTTGCTGCACCGGGGACGCAGCTTTGTATCCTGTTCCCACCAGCGCCGCACCGCCGCGCTGCTGCCGAGCAGGCGCATCGTGCGCCGGTCTTCCGGGCGTCCGAGAACGCGCGAATCGGCCTGGTAGACGTAGATGCCGTCCACGCCCGCATCATAAAGCTGCCGGACGCGCCAGAGAAACAGGCCCGGCATCTCCAGGCCCCAGTCCAGCCCGTCCACGACGGGCAGCAGCCTGCACTTCGTGCCGCGCACCGCCTCGACATACGGCCCGATGGGGAAATGCAGATGCCGCCCTTGCAGGTTGCTCGGACAGAGAGTGTCCGCCAGTCCCTCGCGCGCCCAGGTGCGATAGTCGCAGAACTGCCACAGATGGACGCCCTGCGCCGGGAAGCGCACGAGGATGGGAACCGGTTTGCCGCGCCGCTTCGCGTACTCGTCGGCCAGATGGCGCAGTTCGCGCATGAAGAGGTTGCCCGTCTCCGCGCTGTCCAGGCAGTCCGGGTAGCGGCAGTAGTCTATCGAGAGACCGGTCGCTCCGATCTCCAGCGCCTCGCGATAGAGGCTCAGCGCATAGGCGCGCACTTCGGGCAGCTCGAACTTCATCGCGCTGCCGCGCATCCATTCGGGATGCTTTTTGGAGATGTCTCCCTGCAAGGGCGTGCCGGGATAGGCGTTACTGGCCCCGAAGTTGGCGTAAAGGTTCAGGCCCAGGTCATGAGCATACCGCAGTTCGGTCTCCAGCGTGTTTGTGTACTGCTGCATCCGCCCGACGTTATCTGTCGTCGGGTTCGGGTCGTCTGTCGTCGGGTCGCCGATGGTGGAGTAGAAGAGCTGATCGGTGGCGCGGCTTTCGTAGACCACCTTCATTCCGAACCGGCCCAACTGACTGTCCACGATCTGTACGCCTGCCTCCGCGAAAGCCAGCAGCGGTTCGCGGTGCTGTAGCGGCTCCTGCACGTTCTCAACGAAGGCCCAGGAGTACGGCTCCCAGTAGCCCGCAACCAGCTTGTCTCGCTTCCCGCTAAAGGCCGCATCCAACTCCTTCACCTGTGTTTCGGAAAGCGGAACCAGCTTCACATAGTCTATGTGGGCGGGCGTGTAGCCGGTATAGGTGTGCGGCGGCTTCAGGACGAGATGCTGCCGATCCATGCGACACCAGCGCCACAACACCTCCTCGCCCGGACGGCGGGAGTTGGGCGCATCCGTGCGCTCGTCCCCGGTCAGCCGCAGGCGTATCGAACCGGCCTGCGGCGCGTTGCAGACAAACAGGGCGTAGGAGCCGCGCAGGTCGAGTGGATAGGTCAACTGGGGCAGCGGAACCGCGCCCGGCTGGCCGTAGAGCGCGCTGCCGAAGGTCACGCCCGCCTCCGCCGACTGCCCGGTGCGCCACTCCCACTGGCCCGCCTCTGCCGCTTTGCCGGAAACGACCGCCTTCTGCTGCAACACTTTCGACCAGTCCTCGATGAAGACGACATCGGAGTTGTCGGCTTGCAGGCGCGTCTGCCCGGAACTGAGTTCCCGACCGTCCGGCGTTCGCACCTGCACGCGGAAATCCACGTCCACCCTGCCGTTCGGCTGCGCCTCCGGGTAGGGATTGAAGACGACCGCGCGTTCCAGTCCCGCCGCCCGCCGCTCGACGAGACGGCCCTGCTCCTGCCACTGCTTCCAGTCGGCATCGGAGGTGTAGCGCAGCGCCAGTTCGGAGAGCAGCGGCGTGACCTTCGCCGCTTTCCATTCGTTCTTTCCGACCGGCGACCAGGCACAGACCACGCCCACCTCTGCCGGAGCCTCTTTCGGCACGCGGTAGGTGATATGAAAGTAGCGCGTGAGCGGGTCCAATCGCGCCTTCATCGCCCCTCCTTCCGCAGCAGCCCGGCCCGGCGCGGCCTGCAGCGCCAGGCCCAGGAGAGAAAAAATCATTGGCATCCATTTCATCTTCATGATCATTTGTCAGCTTTGCCGGGCATTGAAATACCCGTCTGGGAGGCGCTACGCGCCAAGCGTCCTAGCGGACGCCCCATTCAAGAAAGTCTTCTCCTTCGTATCGCTCTGACCTGCATACGAAGGCAGAAGCGTGCAATAGGCACTCCGTCCGCTAGGACGGTTAGCCGCAGGCTTCCCAGACGGGTATTTCAATGCCCGGCATAAGAGAGGTCAGTCCGCCCCGACGATCTTGCGCAGCGCCTCGCCGTTCTGCTTCATCCACTGGTGCAGGATGAAGATGTCCGTGCCGATGCAAAAGTCTTTGACGCCCAGATCGAGGTAGTATTTGGCCTCTTCCGGGCTGCCGATCTCCGCGCGCGGCGGAATGCCGTGTTGCAGGCAGGCCGCGATGACTCGTTTCTCGATCTCGCGAATGTCCGGCGCGTGCCACTCTCCAGGCCGCCCGATGCTCATGCAGTAGTCGGCGGGTCCCCACTGCACCATATCAATGCCGGGCAGAGAAAGTATCTCGTCCAGATGCTCGACCGCGCGCTTCTTTTCGATCATCAGCACGACGACGATCTCCTGAAGCGCCTTCACATAGTCCGCCGTGCCGCCATAGGTCATATAGGCGGCCCGCCGCGCGCCGACGCCATGCACGCCGCCGTCCTCCGGCGTTTCGGGACGCACCGCGCGGATACACTCCTGCGCCTCCTCGACCGTGCGGCAGTCGGCGAACAGGACGCTCTGAAACCCGGCCCCGATAGCCCGCTGCGCCAGGAACCGCCGGGGTTCCTGGTCTACCTTGATCATCGCGGACATATCGAACAACTCGACGGCCCGGCAGAAGTGTTCCAGGGAGTGCAGGTCGAAGGGAGCGTACTCCGCCACGAACTCCACATAGTCGAACATTCCCGAATGGCCGACCGCCTCCACGACGGAGGGCCACATCGTATGCAGGTGCGTGCCGATGGTGGGCCGTCCGGCTTTCAGCAGTTCCCGCAGCTTGTTGCGTCGCATCGCATGAGCCTCCTGATTCTGTTTAGCGGCGAAGCGCACGGAACGCGCGCAGGGAGATCGGCCCGTGCGCTCGCCGCCGAATCATTGCACAGACCGCTTTCCCTCTCCTGCCGGTCGCGCCTGTTGACGCATTTGTAGGATGATTGTATAATAGGATGTTCTCGCCCGATTGTCAAGCCTCTCCCGCACTTTTCCCGCCGTTTCGGTCTTTCCTATTGGGAAGAGATGGGAGCGAAGGAGCGATTGCATGAAGAGTCTGATGGCGCTGTTGACCCTGGCGGTCAGCGCCGAGAGCGGCCTTGCCGCCGCGCCGACCGGCGACAAAAAGAAGGAGCGCCCGATGGCAACGTTGACCGTGAAGAGCGTAAAGCCTCTGGAGAAGATGTCGCCTCTGATGTTCGCCACCTATCTCAAAAAGACCGGCGTGGAGATGGTCAAGGGCAGCGGCTATACCGAGGCCACCGGCTCCACTATTCTCATCAAGCCGGGCGAAGAGTTCATGCCGAACGGCTTCACCTCCCCGGACAATGGCCGCACCTGGATCAAACAGCCCGCCAATCCCGACTTTGACAGCAAGCTGCCGCACGGCTACCGGCGCGAAATCTTTCCCCTCTTCGTAGACCCCGTGAACGGCAAGATCATCAAGGTCGTTCCCTCGCTGGATACGCCCGGCCTGGACCCGACCATCGTCGAGCCGCCGGTCGCGCTGGAAGCCTACTATCTGCGCTACCGGGTGAGCGTGGACGGCGGCAAGACCTATCTGTTCGACGAGCCGATCGTGCAAAAAGGCAAAACCCCCGAAAACCCGTTCGAGGGCGTCTATCGCGGCAAGAACGGCATCTTCATGGGGGATGTCGGCTCGCAGTTGCTCCGCACGCGCAAAGGGCGGATCCTCATCCCCGCGCAGGCGTGCAAACTCGGCCCGGACGGCAAACTCTGGTCGCCGGGCGGCGGCTTCACCTATACCGATGTCATCATCATCATTGGCCGCTGGGTGAAGGGCGA
>DASRGL010000130.1:0-7502 GCA_035651115.1 Chthonomonadaceae bacterium | reverse complement strand
AGTTTGCCGAACTGGGCCGTGTTGACGTTCTGGGTGGTGAGCAGGGTCTCCTGGAGGTTGGCTCCGGTGCGGGCGTTGTCGTTGTGCTGGGTCAAGACAGAGACATCGGCGCGAACCGATGAGAGCGCGCCGCACAGCAGCAGCCAGATCAGCGCCAGGCTAAGACGCCGTGACGACAGCGCGGGACGCGCAGGCCAGGGCGCGCATAAACGGTGAGGCAGGGAGTGCATCTGGATTCCTCTCCGTCCCGCGCCGGGGCCATCAGGAGCCGCTGGAACCTGCGGGCCGGTATTTCAACAGGATGTACAGCGAGCTTTTCCGGTATTTTAGCCTGCAAAATCCGTGCCGATTCCCCCTGTCCCGCGAAATTTGCTGTGTCCGCTTGAAATTCTCCTTTTGAATCGCTCCTTCTGGAAGGCCCTGCCAGAGGTTCGTCCCTCCGGGCGTCGCGCAAGCAGGCCAGAGACCTGCCGGGCGGCTTCAGGGTACTGACGTTTTGTAGACCCAGCCGAGAATGTCCTGAATGGCCGTCAGGCCGCCGGTTCCGCCGGTGAAACCGAGATAGGCCGTGTTCCCGCCGACTGCGCCGGGGATGTCTATCGGATAGGACTGGCGGGCCGAGGCGTTGGTGACCGTGTCCGTGATCTGCACGTTCAGCGTCGCGCCATCGTAATTCATCGTCACCAGGAAGACATGGCCGCTATGCAGGTCAATGCCGGTTCCCGCCAGATTGACGCTATTGGCCGTCGTCGGCGAGACGCCGCCGGTGAACAGGCCCGTCGCGTTGTTTCCTTCGCCGCGATTGTCGTAGAGATCGAACTTGATAGCGACGCTGCTGCCGATGGAAGGGCCGCCGGGGTTGTCGGGATCGGGGCCGTATCCCAGCCCGCCGCCCAGCCCGCCGAGGGCGTTAGGGCCGACGCCCTGGATGCAGAAGGTCAGGCCGTCGGCGCTCGGATCGGTTCCGTTGAGTATCTGGAAGCGGAACCAGGTCTCGAAGGCGCGGATATTGACGGGCGTGTTGGTAAAGAAGCTGCCCGCCTCGCTATAGCCGCCATCGGTCAGGCGCAGGCGCGTCTGTTTCAGAACGCAGGAGCCGTTGCGGGTCAGGTTCGAGGCCACGTGGAACCCTCTGGGGTAGTTGAGGATTAGCGTCGTCCTGGCGCCGGGGCCGTGCGGCGCGGGGCCAGCCGGCCCGCCGGGAACGCCTTTGCCGCCGGACTTGCCGCCCTGTCTGCCTTGCACCGCCTGGAAAGCGGCCCGCGCGATGCCGCTTGCCGCATAGCCGACCTTATAGGCCCGCGCTTTGACGACCGCGCTCTGCGTCAGGGGGAACGGCGCGGTGTAGAGGGGAGAAGCCTCGGTCGGGTCGCTGTCGTCGGTCGTGTAGTGTATCTGCGCGTTGGCGGTCGAGTCCGTGATGGACACCTGAGTCTGGTTCACGAACAGGCCGCCGCCGGGCTTGATGATCGGCGTCGCCACCGCCGGGGCTTCGTTCGAGAGGACCTCGATGCCGCTGACTTTGGCATGATAGATCACGTCGTCGAACCGGAGCGTGATCTGGCCGTTCTCGTCGGCGTTCGTGACGAACTCCTCCACGATGGCCTTATGATGCCCGCCCGCCGCCGCGATGATGTCAAAATTCGTTAGAACCTGCTTCCCATTCAGGGTGACATGGAAGACGCGCTGTCCGATGAGCGTCTGCACGCTCTCTGCGAAATGCAGGCGCACCAGATAGGAGTGGCCGGGATTCAGATCGGGCAGCGTATAGGTGAAAGAGGGCGTGAACTGATCCGTCAGCCGCTCGGCCTGGTAGACGGCCTGCGGCGCGGGATTGGTCACCTGGCTGGTATCCACGTCTCCGACGCGCGTGTGGCCCGTGCCGCCCTGATAGAAATCGTCGGCGCTGAAAGGCAGCGCGGCGTTGCCGCCGGAGTTGATGGCGTAAATGACCGGATTGAGGTTCAGAGTGAAGGTCGCGCTGGCAATCGCGCTGGCGCTGTAGCCGGTCTTGAAGGCCCGGGCCTGCACGAGGGCGGAGTCGGTCAGCGTGAAGGCCGCGCTATAGATCGGGGAGTCCTGCGTCGGCTCGCTGCCATCGAGCGTATAGTGAATCTCCGCGCCCGGCGTGGCGTCGGTGATCGTCACCGTGACCGAGGGGTTGAACATGCCGCTCAACGGAAGGATCTGCGGCTTCGCGACGGTCGTCTGATTCAGCCCGGAAAAAAGCTGCGACTGCGGGACGACCTGCCGGTTCCAGAACGGACTGGCCCAGAACAGTTGCGCGATGGAGTAGCCGCCGCCCTGGAAGAACTCGATCTTGATGGGAACCTTCTGCCCGCCGGTCAGGGTGATCTTGCCGCGATCCTCCGTCGGCGGATGGTACGTCCAGTTGTCAATGACAAGCTGATCGTTGACCCAGAGCCGGATACCGTCGTCGGAGAGGGTGGTGAAGGTATATTCGCCGGAGCCGCGCGGCAGAATCCAGCCGGTCCAGCGCGCGCTCCAGTCGTCCGGGCCGATACCGGGCGCAGGCGAGCCGCCCGCCCAGTCGAAAGCAACGGTCTGATCCACGCGGGTCACGGTCGGGCCGCTGAAATCTATATGGTCGTAGTAGGTTGCCAGCAGGCCATCGCCATCGCCGGGGCCGTCGTCCACCAGGAACGGGGCCGCCGCGATCGCGCTTGCATGGAGGCCGGGCGCGAACGCGCGCGCCCGGACCAGCGTACTCTCGCTCACGGTGAACGCGCCGTTATAGAGCGGCGAGGCGGGCGTCGGCTCGCTGCCGTCGGTGGTGACGTGGACTTCGGCTCCCGGCGTGGTCTCCAGAATCGTCACGGAGACGGGCTGCCGGTATTCGCCGCCGTTCGGGAGTATCTGCGGCGTGTCCACGAAGCGCGCGTTGCCGTAGACGCCGAGCGCGTACTGCGCGCCGACATAGACCTTGCCGTTGGCGATGGTCGGCACGCTGAACTTGACGTAGCCGCCGGGCTGATCGCGCGCGCCCGCCTGATTGCTGTTGTAGAGTTCCTGCGAGACATCGTCGGCGCGATAGGCGTGCAGAATCGCCTGCTCCGCGCTCTCGATGACCCAGACGATACCGGTTCCGAGCGGGCTGGCCGCCGCGCCGTTGGCGGAGACGCTCGGAGTCGCGCCGGGATAGTTGAACACCTGGAAGGACTGATGCACCGGCGTCGTCGAAAGCTGCGCGTTGGCGATGTGGAAGGCTTTGAGGACATCCCCGTTGCCCTGATAGTAGATGGTGTTCTGGAAATAGGCGGGCATCCCCCACACGCCGCCGATAGCATACTGGATAGACTGCACGATCTGGTTGTCGTTGTTCTGGCCCTGGTTGGGATCGTGGTAGTGGCCCATATTGTCGCGATCCACGAGATAGATCGTGCCTTCTTTGCCCGCGCCGACGAGCAGGTGTGGGTGCGCTGCGCTGCCCGCCTCGTCCGGGAGCGCGAGAACGCCGCCGGAGCCGAGGTCGGCGTCGGCGCGATTGAGGCTGTCCTGGTTATAGGGCGTGAAGTAGTCCAGCGCGCCAAACAGTCCCCGAAAATTGAACCCGACTTTGACGAAGCTATCGCCGTAGTCCCTGCCGCCGTTCAGATTGGCGCTGAACGTCCCGTTGCCGGTCATAAAGTAGATATTGCCGCCCGCATCGGCGGCAGGCCCGGCTCCCGCCTGCCAGATTCCTCCTCCCGCCAGAGGGTAGCCGCTGGGGTCGGTCTTGGCGTTCGGGCTGGCGCAGTAGACGTACTTTTGCTGCAGCGTGGCGGCGTCGTAGCCCATGATCCAGCCGTGATAGACGCCGTTGTCGCCGTGCGCGGCCCAGGCGATATAGACGATGCCGTTGAGCAGCAGCAGGGCCGCGCGCTGGTGCTGCCGCCAGGGGCTGAAGGGCAGGACGCCGCCGCTGCTGCCGTCGCCGGTTCCCTGCGTCGAGCCTTGAATGACGACTGGCCCGCCGAACTTCTCCGCGCCCGTCTGCACGTCGAGCGCATGAAGCCGCTGGACGAAGCTGCCGTTCTCCTTCGTCTTGGCGACCACGTAGAGCGTTCCCGTCTTGCCATCTATGACCGGCGTTCCCGTGATACCGATCTCCGGCACGACGTCGGCGGTTCCCACATCATCGCTGGTGACGGTCGAGCCGCCGGAAGGAATCAGGCTGACGCGCCAGAGAGGAGCGGCGTTGGGGCCGGTGTTGTCGTCGGCATCGAAGGCATAGACGCTGTCGTGTTCGGTCGCCACATAGACGACATTGTGCGTGCCTTTGCCCGGAATTGACACATTGGAAAGATAGAGCGGCTGCGCGTAGACGTAGCCATCCACCGGATAGGTGAACAGCAGGCCGAAACTGTCCTTATTGACGTTTCCTGGCGTCAGGATCGTCTCATGGAGATTCTGCCCGGTACGGGCGTTGTCGTTGTGGTAGGTCAGCACGTTGACCTGCGCGCGCAGCGGCGCGCTCAGCCCGGCGAGGAGAACCAGGCAGGCCATACCGAGGACACAGACGCGAACGATGACGACACCGAGGAGGGAGGGAAGCCGTTGGTCCGGCAAGAAGCAGCGCATGGTACAGTTTCTCCGTGGTACTGCGCACGAAACCGGTTTGTCGGATGATGTCGAGGGGAAGGGCAAACGCAATGGTCTGGAACGTACAGCACACTTTCAGACCTGAATCTGTGGAGTAGGGCTACGGGGAATCGAACCCCGGTTACCGAGCTGAGAACCCGGCGTCCTGACCGCTAGACGATAGCCCCACGACTTGCTGAGTTGGCTCTGGCTTCCGAACCAGCACGAGCTATTGTACTCAATCCCGCCCCGTTTGTCAAGAATAATCCTGCCCGCAAACCAGGAGCCAGGGGAATCCACAGATGACACAGATTACTGTCTGAACTATGATTGGTCGGATTATGGGATAGACTATGATGGGGCCAGACTCAATCATAGTCCATCCGTTAATCATTCTAATCACAGTTCAAACAGTAATCTGTGTCATCTGTGGATTCAGAACCTACGGTGTGACGCGCACATGGATGGACGACTTGGCGGGCGGCTTGATGCCGTAAACGTCGCTGACCGTCACCGTGACCGTATACTCGCCGGACTTGAAGAAGGAGTGCGTGACGACACGCCCTTCCATCTCGTCCTGTAGGCCGTCCGAAGCATCGAAGTCCCAGGTGTATTTCAGCGCCGAGAGGCCGCCGTTCGCGCTGGCGGCGAAGCGGTCGCGAGCATTACGCGGGATGAACTTATCGGCCATGCGCGCCACCGTAATCGGGGTTGCGTCCAGCGCGATGCCGATGCGTCCCAGCCAGAACGTCGTGGGCGAGTCGCCGAAGATGCGTATCTCCTTGATGCGCGCGTTGTCGGCCTTGAGGCCGGAGATCGCCGTGATGGGGATATTCAGTTGACGCCACTGCCCATCGTTGCGGCCATAGCCTATCGGCAGCATGAACTCCACCGCCTTGTCGTTGTCCGAGATCAGCAGAACACGCAGTTGGGAGAGCGGTTCCGCTACCTGCACGCCTCCGGTCTGGCCGCGCGTGCCGCCGCGTCTGCCGAGACCGCCCGGCGCGCCGGGGAAACCGCCCGGAAAACCGCCGCGTCCGCCGCCCTGCAAGCCGCCCGGCCCGCCGGGAAAACCTCCAGGGAAGCCGCCGGGAAAGCCGCCCGGAAAACCGCCGCGCCCGCCGGGGAAACCGCGCATTCCGCCGCCTGCGGCATCGCCGGGCAGGCGGACGGTGAACTGGAGGAAAGCGCTCTTATTGCCGATATAGGGGCTGAGATCCGCGGGCGTGCCGAGCATTATCCGCGCGCCCTGGTAAAGCCCATGCGTGGTGATGCGCAGGGACTGGACGCCGCTATAGGCGAGGCGTGTATCCTCCTCGACCGTGCCGCTGCCCCAACTGCCGACTTTGATGCCGGAGACCTGCGCGCTGTCGCCGCGATAGATATAGGTTCCGGCCTCGCCCGCGCCCTGCCCCGCCGCCGAAGCGGGAACCGCAAGGCTCAGGGTTCCGGCGACCGCCAGACCCGTTCCCAAAAGCACCGCGAGCGACAACGGCGCAAGCGCGCGCCGCGCCGACTCGCAAAGAACCTTTCTCCTCATAAGGACTCCTCCTGATCTCCCGGACGCCTTCGTGCAAAGACCTGCGCCTTCGCGGCTACGAGGCGGTTCGGGGCGGGACGTTGATAAGTTCAGCCGACTCTGCCGTTTTGCGTTCGGCGTGTGTCGGGACTTGCAGGCGTTGAATGGCCGTCGCATGGCCGGTGTTCGGATCAATATCTATGAGAACGGCGCAGAGCTGCGCCTCGCCGTCGGCGACTTCAAAGCGGGCGGGCAGCAGGCTCGTGAACCGGGGGATGACGATCTCCTTGCGCATCCCGATCACCGAGTCTATCGGCCCGGTCATGCCGACATCCGTCAGATAGGCCGTGCCGCCGGGCAGAATCCGCTCGTCGGCGGTCTGGACGTGCGTGTGCGTGCCGACGACGGCGCTGGCCCGTCCGTCCACGTAGTAGCCGAACGCCTGCTTTTCGGAGGTGGCTTCCGCGTGGAAATCCATGAACACGACGCGCGTCTTGGCCCGCACCGTTTCCAGAATCATATCGGCGGCGCGGAATGGATCGTCCACCGATTCCATGAAGGTACGGCCCTGCAGCGAGACGACCCCGACCAGCCCGGCGGGGCAGGCGAAGATACCGGAACCCCGGCCCGGCGCGCCTGGCGGATAGTTGGCGGGGCGGAGAATGCGCGCCTCCTCGTCCAGATACGGAAATATCTCCCGCTTGCCCCAGGCGTGGTTGCCGAGCGTGATGACATCCACGCCCGCCTGCGTGAACAGCGCGGTGGCAATATCCGGCGTGATTCCGATGCCGCCCGCCGCATTCTCGGCGTTGACGATCACGAAATCAACCCCATACTGCGTTCGCAGTTCCGGGACCCACTCGTGCGTGGCTTGCCGTCCCGGTTTGCCGACGACATCGCCGACCATCAGTATGCGCATGGGCTAGGATGCTGGCTTTCTAAGGAGGCCGGGTACTGAAAGTACCCGTCTAGGGGGCGGCTACGCCGCCAAGCGTCCTCGCGGACGCCAAAGGCATTTCCGTCCGTGAGGACGGTTGGCCGAAGGCCCTCCAGACGGGTACTTTCAGTACCCGGATACCTCCCGATGATTTAGACGGAATAAGAATAGGGAACGTTACCCATCCCCTACTTCGCGAAGTCCACCGCGCGCATCTCCCGGATGACCGTGACCTTGATCTGGCCCGGAAACTCCATCTCCTCTTCGATGCGGCGGGCGATGTCGCGGGCGAGTTTCAGGGCGGCGAAATCATCTATCTGCTCCGGCTTGACCAGGATGCGGACCTCGCGCCCGGCCTGCACCGCGAACGTCTTCTCGACGCCCTGGAAGCCGTCGCCGATCTCTTCCAGTTTCTTGACGCGCTTGACGTAGGACTCCAGAGTCTCGCGCCGCGCCCCCGGCCTG
>DASRGL010000129.1:0-23010 GCA_035651115.1 Chthonomonadaceae bacterium | reverse complement strand
CTCGCCCGCGCCCTGGCCCAGCAGACGCCGCTGCTCCTCCTCGACGAGCCGACCGCTCATCTCGACGTGACCCACCAGGTCGAACTGCTGGCCCTGACGCTGCGCCTCACGCGGGAGCGGGGCGTCGGCGCGCTGGCTGCGCTCCACGACCTCGACCAGGCCGCCGAGTTCTGCGACCGGCTGATCCTGCTCTGCGCGGGCCGCCTCATCGCCGAAGGCCGCCCCGAAACCGTTCTCACGCCCGCTCATCTCCGCGCCGCCTACGACGCCCACGCGCATATCGGGCGCAACCCTGTCACCGGCAGGCCGATGGTGCTGAGCCTGCATCCGGCCCGCGACGAGGGCGCGCTGCCGGAAGCGCCGCGCATCCATGTCGTCTGCGGCGGCGGATCGGGCGTCGGCGTGATGGGCGCGCTCGTTCGCAGCGGCTTCCGCGTCTCGGCGGGCGTCCTCAATCGGCTCGACAGCGACCAGGAGGCGGCGGAAGCCCTCGGCATCGAGGCCGCGCTGGAAGCGCCGTTTTCCGCCATCGGCCCCGCTGCCCGCGCCGCCTGCGCCGCATTGATGGCCCGCGCCGGAACTATCCTCGTGACGCCGGTCGCGTTCGGGCATGGCAACCTCGCCAACCTGGAACTGGCCGTCGAGGCGCAGGCGGCGGGCAAGGCCGTCGTCCTGCTGGGGGATGCGAATTTCGCCGGGCGCGACTACACGGGCGGCTCTGCGACGCGCCTGCTGGAACGCCTGCTGGCGGGCGGCGCGCCCCGCTTCGACCGGTGGGAGGACTGGCTGACCGGGACTTACACTGCGCCGGGGGAGACCGCGAAGCCGCCGGAGACAGTTGCGGCCCGCGCCGAGTCCTCTCTGTCCGCATCATCCTGAACTAAAGGAGAATCCATGAACATCGCACGCCTACCACGCACTCATCGCCTCGAACCGAAGGCGGCGCTCAGCCTCCTCTGCCTCGCCGCCTGCCTGTCCGCAGGTGTTGCGACATCGTGCGCTCCGGCCGTGGCGGCGCAGGCCGCCGACAATCAGGAGTATTCGGTACGCATCGCCTACAAAGCCGGGGAGGTCAACCGCTATCGCTGGATCATCGAGACCAAATTCAAGGACGCCCAGGACGGAAAGGAGAAACCCCTTTTCATCCGAATGATCCTGAAGGAGACGACGAAAGCGGTCAAGCCCGACGGCGCGGCGGTTCTGGAGAGCGGCTTCGAGGAAGCCTACGCCAAGATCGGCGATCAGGAGGAGGACGACTCCGCGCAGATGCCCCGGCGGATCACGCAGACACGCGATCCTCTGGGCCGTGTCCTGGAAGGCAAGATAGAGGGAGGCAATCCCCTGGTGGTCGGGGCGAGCGGCGGCGAAACGATGTTTTCGCAGACGGCGGTGGCCTTCTATCCACCCGGCCCCGTCAAGATCGGCGATACCTGGAAGATCGCCCTTACGCCGAAGAATCCCAAGCTCGGAACCTATCAGATGAATGGGACGGCCACCCTGCTCGGCACGGAGACCATCGAGAACGTCAAGACGCTCAAGATCAAGGCGACGACCGAAACGACCGGCAGCGATAAAACGGCGGCCCGGCTGCATTTTGAAGGCGTCGGCAATCTGGATGCGGTCACCGGCAAACTGCTCCGCCTCAGCGGAACCTCGCAGAGCTTTGCCGGAACGCTCGGCAACAATCCGATCCAGATTCACGCGGAACTGCTCACGGACGCAGGCAAAGCGGGCGCGGAGAAGAAGGCAGACACAAAGAAGCCATGAAAGAGCCGCCGGACGCCTCCGGCCCGCCACACGAAAAGTTTGAAGGAGCAGGGTGCGGGGAGGGAGAGGCCAGAAGGGTATTTCAGCGCCATGCACTCTGAGCGGCGACCAGACCTTCCCAGGCGTCCGGGGCAGCGGGATCGCGTTGCAGGGCGGCGTTGTAGACGGCGATAGCGTCGGAGACGAGGCCGATGTCGCGCAGGAGGGAGGCGGCGTGTACCAGCAGATCGGTGCGTTCGGGGTTGTGGCGGGCAGCTTCCAGCAGCCCGGCGACACGCTGCTCGGCGAAGAAGCGATTCTCGGCGTCCTGGCTTTGCAGCGCGTGCAGGGGAGAGGGCGGCGGATAGAGTTCCGCTTCACCGAGAATGTAGCTCACCATCCGGTCTAGCTCTCTGTCCCGTCCGGGCGCGAGTTCCGCCGTACTCTCATAGGCGATCTCGGCCTGCACGAAATCCTCGGCCACAGCGACTTTGCGGAAAGGCACGCTCTGCCCGATAAAGTAGTGGTAGGCGAAACGATAGGCCAGCCTCTGCGTCTCCAGCGAGCGCGGCGCGGCCAGGACTTCGGCCAGAAGGCGCGGGATGTCCGCGACCGAGTCTACCTCCCGTGTGAAGCCGCAGCCCTTGTAGAAGCCGACGCCCGCATGAACCAGCGGAAGTCCCTGGCAGGCCATCTCCAGGCCCGTCGTCGAGCCGTAGGTCAGGCCGGCCGTCGCCATGTCCATGAGCGAGTAGGTGCTGACCTTCTCCTCCGGCAGAATGAGGCGCACGTTCGGCGGCGCGGCAGCTTTGAGTGCGCGATAGCGGCGCAGCATCCGGTCGTCCACCTTCGCGTATTCCGCTTCATGCGGATGGACGCGGATGACCAGCGTGTTTTCCGGGTGCGCCGCGAACCAGGCGACGGTCGCCTCGATCCACTCCTGCTGGCTTACGGGCGCTCTGCGACTCGCCATCGAAGCCTCGCATTCGGAACTCGTGCAGAGCAGCGCCATCGGCTGGTCGGGCAGATTCGCGGCGGCGCGCACCTGCTTCAAGTCCTGCGCCGACGGACTGAACGCCCACCAGCCCATATTCTGCCCGCGACGCCGTTGGCTCAGCAGCCGCTCGACCGCCCGCAGCGCCTCGACCGTCAGCGGCGTCTCCTTCCACGCGCTCCATATCCGGTCGAATCGCCCCTGATCCCAGATGCCCGCGTTCGCGTTCAGCGTCAGCGTGTTGTCGAGCAGGCCGCGCTCATGCGTGATGACGCGCAGGCCGCGCGCTAAGGCCAGTTCGACGGCGACGCGATGCAGGAAGAACGCGCCGTTCAGCGTCACCAGGATGTCGGGACGATGCGCGTCGAAAGCGCGGGGCAGGCAGACCGCGGCCGTCGCCGCTCCCATCAGGAAATCCCGGTAGGTCTGCGCTACCTCCGGGCGCGTCAGGTCCGGCTCCGGGCTGTGCCAGTAGTTCAGCATCTCCGGCCAGGCCCACGCGCCGAGCGGCAGGCCCGCGTACTCCGCCCCGCGCAGCGCCTCAACGGGCAGGCTCTCCGTCCACTTCGCAATCGCCGCCGGCTCTTCGGGACGCAGGTACGCTTGCATCGGCTCGAGGCGATGTCCGGCGTTGGGCAGCATCTCGCCCGCCAGGGTGCGGCACTGCCGGCACCGGTCTTCGGACTGATAGAGCCGCAGCGGGTTGACGCCGCAGTTCGGAAGCCCCTGGCAGGTGACGAACTGAACCGTGTGGCCGCGTTCGCCGAGCGCGTAGGCCAGCGTCGCCTCCCAGAGCGTGTGCGGGATCCAGGGGAGATAGGGGCTGAAAAACAGGATGCGTCGGCTCATTTTTCCTCAAAGCCGTCCTGTCGTGTTGTCTGAACCTTGATTTATGGGATTAAAGGACAGACTATGATTGCGCCCTGATCTAATCACAGTCCATTCCCTAATCCGACGAATCAGGGTTCAGACAACGCGACAGGTCATGCCGCGAAGCGGAGAGGAGACGCCTCGTCCTGCGTCTTCCCGGCATAAGCGATGGCGTCCTCAAGATGAATCAGCCCGTTGGCACGCGCTGGAACCTCGGCATAGAGGCGGCTCAGGAACCGGTAGTCCGCCTCCGTCTCCAGCGCCAGACTCAGATCGGGTCGGCACAGGCGGGGCGGCGAGGGCAGCACCGCCGGATCGAACGCCTCTGCGTGCGCGCAGAGTGCCGCCCGAAAGTCTTGGATAGGCGCATCGAACGGGTAGGCGGCAAGGCGGTTGAGCGTGCGCAGGGGCATCGCTTCGACAGCGGCCCCGACCGGCAGGCGGCCGACCGTCACATAGTCCATGCCGCTCCGGCGCGCATAGACCACGCACGCCTCGAGCATCTGCGGGTCGAGCAGCACGTTGTTGAGCGTGCATCGGATCACCAGATTCGCCTCGAACATGCGCGCGGCCTGGATCATGCGTTCCAGAACGTTGTCCGCGCTGCCCGCAAAGCAGTAGAGGTCGCGCGCGGCGCAGAAGTCGCGCAGCGGCGCATCCGATGGTTCGTTCGAGGTCGCGACGACCAGATTCTTGCCAAAACGAGACGCGCGTACCCGGCGCGTCACCTGCTCCAGTACCGGGGCTTCTCCCAGCGGGAGCAAGGGTTTGCCCGGCAGCCGCCGGGAGCGCATCCGCGCCAACACCACGGCGACGATGCCGGTTTCAGTCAGAGTCTCCTCCATGAATAGAACTCCTGAGTGGATGTCTCTCCTGCGCCTTCTTCCTCCCTGTTCCAGCGCAAAAGAGCAAAACGGTCAGGCGGTGACGAGCGTTCGCGGCTCGTTCCGCAGTATCTCCAGGCTGCGCGGCCCGCAGTGAAACAACAGATCAATGGCGGCCATATAGGGCAGGAACGGCGCGGTCGTCTGCGGATAGACCGGATGCGCATAGTCCTGATAGACCACTTCGATGCCCGCCTCTCGAAACAGCCGCTCCCGCAGGTAGTTCCGTCCCAACGCCCCCGAAAGATAGGTCGTTGCGCCCGCCTCTCGACAGAGGTTCAGAATCAGTTCGTCCTTCGCGCCGCCGGACTCCATCTGCGAACTGTAGCGCAGGGGAGTCGCAATGCCGAACGCTTGCAGGAGATAGCCGGTCATCGCCTGGCAGAGATCGGCCAGGCGTGTCCACCGGCACGCATACAGTTCCTCGAAAAAGGGCGCGTGCGCCGCAAAATAGGGCGCTCTGCCGTAGTTCTGCCGGAGCGTCTGCCAGTGCTTCCTCTGCCAGTCGGCGCGCGTCTCTATCTCGACGCGATCAATCGCCAGCGCGCCGAACAGCCCGCTCGTCCTGACGGGAACGGTCAGCCAGCACCAGCCGTTCGCCGTGCGGACTCTGTTCCGGTTGGTAAAGCTGTTTTTCTCGAACTGCACGCTGTCCAGCACGATATGCAGGTCGCTGGCGGCGATCCGATGGAAATAGCCGAGCCAGGGCAGATACGCCGGTTGGTGGATGGAGACGATCATGCCTGTGGCGGCTCCCGGTAGAGAGTGACGGTAAAATCGTGCGGCAGATAGTCGTGCCGCAGCACGATCCAGGGCGTCAGCGTGCGGCAGAAGCGCACGGTCTCCAGTGGATCGGCATAGAACTCGCCCGGTTCCTGCTGCGGCGCGAACGCGCTCAGCGCATTGAACGCCAGCGCCTTGCGGCAGTAGGCGAACATGACGCGCACCGCTTCCTGCAAGAACCGTTCGTTCGTGAAGGTGAACAGGCCGCTGGCGCTGACATAGTCGGCCCGCTCCAATTCCTCCGGCCTCTTCCCGGCGTCGGCCAGTATATCGCGTACCACAAAGCGTTGCTCTGGAAACCGCTTCGTGGCGGCAGCGATCATGGCAGGGGTGATGTCCATGCCCGTATAGCGCACCGGAACGCCTCGCTGCGTCAGGTAAGCATAATAATCGGCTAATCCGCACCCAATATCCAGGAGAGAAGCGTTGTGAAGCGGCCCGATTTCCGCAAGAATCGCGAAACGGCGTTCCTGCGAGGCGCGGCTGCCCCAGTCCAGCGCGCGATGATCCAGGCCGTAGCGTTCCAGGCGCTCGGTGTAGTAGGCGATTTGACCTAACCCCCCGTCCCCCTTCCCTAATTCGCTTCGCAGGGAAGGGGGTGTCGGTAGTCTTCGCTCTTGTATCTGGTCTTTCTTCCCGCCTATGGGAGGGGCAGACTCCAATAGAGCGTACCCGTTCTCATCACCCCCTTCCCTAGTGAGCTTGCGAGCGGCCAGGGAAGGGGGACGGGGGGTTAGATACACCACGCGATGCCCCGCCGGAACCTCGAAGTCGGGCGCTTCCAGAGGCAAAAACCCGGCTTTGCGAAAGGCGGACAGACTACGCGCGTTCTCTTCCCGGATGAGCGCGATGACTTTGTGGACAGTCCACTGCCGGAACGCCTCGGCGCACGCCTGCCGCAGCGCGATCACGCCCCATCCATGCCCGGTATGTTCCGGCAGCAGATAGAGGGAGACCTGGCACGAATCCGTGTCCTCCCGGTCGAAACGCACCTGGCCTATCGGCTGCTCGTCGTGGAGAATGAAGAAGAGCAGGCGGCAGTCGCCCTGTAGCGTTCGGGCAAACCAGGCGCGGTGTTCCTCCCAGGTCACGCTTCTCTGCGTCGTGCCGAGCGCGACGATCTCCGGCAGATTGCGCCAGGCGAACAGCCGCTCCGCATCTTCCGGGGTCGCGGGGCGCAGGCGGATGGCAGCTTGAATCTCCGTCGGCATACCGTGTTCCGTCCTCTTCATGCGAAGCGCCGCGTGCGTTCGGCGATCAGGTTCGCGATGGCATCGGCGACGCGCTGCGGCCCCTTGCCATCCAGCAGCGCGCGGCCTGCGCGCGCCATCGCGTCTCGTCGGGTGGAGTCCTGGAGGAGACGGCCCACTTCGGAGGCCAGATGTCCGGCCTCCGCTGCATCGAGGGAGAGCGCGCGGAGCGTTCCGGCATCCTCCAGGGCGGCGGCAAGCGGCGCATGGCGTTCCTCTTCCACGAGGGCAATGGCCGGAACGCCGAGCGCCGCCAGCTCATACAGCGTGACGCCGACAGCCGTCACCGCGAGCCGATGCGCGGCGAGCATCGGAGCCATCTGCGCGACGTTGCGACAGAGTGCAACGGGATGGGGGTAGGCTTCCAGCGCGGCGCAAAGATCTGTCTCGTGGCGATACCCCGGTCCCACCACGACCGTTAGGGTCAAGGGCGGCGGCACGTCGCGCAGCCAGGCGAGCGCGCGCAGCGTCAGGTTGTGCGGGTCGCTTCCGCCCAGCGTCAGCACGATGTCCTGCTGAGGAACGGCAGGCGTCGCCTCCTCCGCACATTCCGCGATGAGCGCATAACGCGGGCCGCCGAGGACTTTCTGCCGGGCGTCGGCGGGTCTATCCTGCCAGACCATCTGGGTATTGATGAGCAGATCGGCAGGCAGCGGTCGGGCCTGAAAATCGTCGAAGACGACGAGCGGAAACTGCGCCCGCAGGAAGGCCAGAGTGACGCCGTTGTAGGAGGGCATGTCGCAGATAAGCGCGTCCGGGGTCAGCTTCTCCGTCAGGAGATAGAAGTCGTGACCGCCTTCCAGGGGCATGAAGCGCCAGTCCGAATCGAACCAGTGCGTCCGGTCAATGCGGTCGCGCGAGGCGAACCAGACCGTATGGCCGCGCTGCGCCAGTTCCCGCGCCAGCCGTGCGTTGCGGGCGAGATGGCCGTATCCGATACTTGCGTTGGCGTCCAGGCGAAACAGGAGAACGGACATTCAAAGACACTCCCAGGTGATAGGCTGGTCGGCAGCCAGTGCGACACAGGTGACGCGCCCCACGACGTTGTCCCATTCGCGGGGCGGCAGGCCGGTTCCGGGCCGCTTCAGAGTCAGGAGTTCGGGCGTCAGGCGTGTGCCGGCCGCCACCGGTACGCGCGCGACGATGCTGCGATGACAGTCCCGGCGCATCTGCCGCTCGTCGGCGCTGAGGGAGAAGACGGAACGGCCCAGAGCCGCTTCGACTTGGCGGATGCCCTGCACGAGTTGCCGGAAGGTGGCGGGGTCGGCGGAGAAGCGATGATCCGGCCCCGGCTGGTTCGTGTCCAGGGTAAAGTGTTTCTCGATACAGCACGCTCCCAACGCCGCCGCCCCGAGTGCCGCCGCGATGCCCTGCGTATGATCCGAGAATCCGACCGGCACATCGAAGGCATTACGCAGCGTCTCCATGCGCCGCAGATGCGCCTCTTCCGGCGGTGTCGGGTAGAGCGAAACGCAGTGGAGAATGACCAGGTGTTCGTTTCCGGCGGCGCGGATCGTCTCGACGGCTTCTTCTACCTCGCCGAGCCGCGCCATGCCCGTCGCGATCACCATCGGCAGGCCCGCCGCCGCGAAGGTTTTGAGCAGAGGCAGGTTCGTCAGGTCATCCGACCCGACTTTGATGGCGGGGACTCCCAGATCGGCCAGAATGCGCAGCGCATGGGCGTCTGCCGGGCTGGAGAAGAAGAGGAGGCCCGCCTGCCGCGCGCACGCGGCCAGTTCCGCCAGCGCCTCATAGGGCATCTCGTAGCGGCGGAACATCGCCTGCATACTCTCCCGCACGACCTTGCCGCCCGACTCGTAGGCGACCTCCTGCCCCGCGCCGACGAACTCCTCCGCCCGGAACGACTGGAACTTGATGGCGTCCGCGCCGCAGTCCGCCGCCGCGCGAATCAGCTCTTTAGCGGTCGCGAGATCGCCATTGTGGTTGATGCCCGCCTCCGCGACGATCAGCGCCGGATGGCCCTCTCCCAGACATCGGTTTCCGAACGGCACAGGCCGCGCCATGATGTTCTCCCTGTGGTGCGCCGCCGACGGCATACGAAGGTCTGCGCGCCGTTGTTGGCTTCAAAAATCAATGCTTATGATGGAGGCAGGTTCCAGAGGAAGCAGAGGGCGCTTGCCGTACAGTCGGCAGGGAAATGCGCTGCGGAAGTTTTCTGCTCCCCGCTGGTGCAGGACACGCTCTCTACCCCATATTATTGGCAGGTCGGGAGGCAAAAATTCAGGTTTTATCCCTTCAGAGGCTAGCAGTGGCGGGAAGCAGGAATCAGCCGAAGGAGGCACGAAGAGAAAGCCAAAGAGGACCTATGGCAAGGAGCAAATCCTATGACTCGGAGGCCAAAATCCAAGCGCAACTACGCGGCAATCAAGCTGGAAGAGGCCATGCAACTGATTGGGCGAGATACCTTTACGCGCTGGCAATTGAACGCGCCCCCACGCCCGCAGAGCGACTTTCTCAAGGAAGATCTACGGCGACTGAACGTTTTTGAACTGGAAAATTCGGAGCAGGCCAAGACGCTGCTGATAGACGCTCTGTTTGCCGAAGTCGTTCCCGACCATCCGAAACTGAAGATATGGAAGGCGGAAGCGTTGGAGACGGATACTCTGACAGGAATTGCCGACTATCTCATCGCGCCTTATCGCGCTTATCTGGCGACCCCGTTACTGTGTGTGACGGAAGCCAAACGCGACGACTTCGAGAAGGGCCGCATCCAGTGTCTGGCGGAAATGTACGCCTGCCAGTGGAACAATCGGCAGCGTGGCTTAGATATAGATATTTATGGTATCGTGAGCAACGGGCAGGGCTGGCGTTTTTACAAACTGACTCGGACGAATGAAGCCTACGAAACCACTCTGTACGGCATCGAAGACCTACCTGGCCTGCTTGGTGCTTTGGACTACATATGCGGGGAGTGCGCGAAGAATGTCCCCTGAAAACGAAGGAGCGAAGATGATGGCGCTCTTCTTGATAACCTCTGTCTGCCAGGATGGGGTGGACGAAAGCAGCTTCCGTGTGGTGGAAGCGGAGTCACCGCTTGCTATCACGCAGGCGATGCTGGACGATCCCTACGCCTGGGAATCGCTGTTGCGGAACACGGAACTGTGGTGGGATTTGACCCGCTACGAGTACACATACAACGAACCTCTGGGCTGGTCCGCAGAGGAACTACTGGACAAAATAGACGCCACCTGGATGGACGGAGACAGCCGCAATCAGGTGCGGATACACGAGATCAGAGAGATAGAGCGAATTCTTGCACCATCGTCGGAGAAGGCGGTCAGCCTCTCCTAAGAAGTAGGAACCGCAGGAAGTTGTCCCGATTTCGTGGGTGAGAAAAGTCTGCGCTCCTGTTTTTGGACTTAGTTGGGAAAGCAGCGATACATATCCACGCCGAGGGCGATCCCGACAAGAGTCCACAGGCTGGCGATGACGTAATCGCCGAGGATCAGCCCGATGAAGAAGGGCAATGCCTGCTTGTAGGCGCGCAGGCCGCCGTAGCGCAGGGTCAGTCCCTTCGCCAGCCAGCCCAGGAAGAAGGGGAACCAGAGCAGGTCGGTGATGTAGGTGTTGGCGATGGCGTAACCTGCCGGGTGGAAGGGCCAGCCCACGAACCGGGCGCGGGCGATGTTCAGCAGGAGCGTAAGGGCCGCGCCGACGCCGACGGCGGACAGGCCGTAGGTGTCCGTGCCGAGGCTCGTCTCCGCCAGATGTCCTTTCGCGATCTGATACGGCCTCTGGCCCATGTTGATGCGATAGGCATTGACATGCGCGGTACTCGCGCCATAGACATAGTAGAGATGCAGCAGCGACCAGGCCGCGCAGAACAGTCCGAAGACCACCGCCATGACGATGGCTCCCGTCAGTTGCCGGTTGCGAAGGCGGCCCTGCTCGGCGATCCGATAGCCTTCGATGAAATGCGGCGTGGTGAAGGAGCGATAGTCCAGGTTGTACCAGGTATGGTACGCCAGGACGCTCAGGGCCGGAAGGCTCAGATTCATCGGCCCTACCACGCGGACGACCATCTCCGAGGCAGGGATCGAGGGGCCGAAGTGCCAGGCCGTCCCGACTTCGGCGCGAATGCGTGTCAGGGCCAGCATGAAGGCCGCGAAAAAGAGAAACAAGAGCAGCGACGATGACAGAGGCAGCCCGCCCCACCAGGCAAACGCTACGGCTCCCCCAAAACTCGCCAGCATTCCGAAAACGGCCAGGCGAGCGGTCATCGCTTCTCCGGGATCGTCAGGTGTTTTCCCTCTGCCTATCGCCTGCCTCCAGACGCTTGCGAGGTGCTTCCGCGCCATCCAGACGGTCAACACGGCCAGGCAGAGCCAGGCTCCGACGCCCTGCTCCTTGTTATAGGGCATCCGCGCGCTGGCGCTGCTCGCTCCTCCCGCACGATACCCCGCCGCCGCGCTCCAGACCTCCGTGCCTTTGCGCAGAAGGTGGAAGAACCAGCAGCTGAACGAGACGTCGGTCTCCAGCAGGTAGGAGAGGCCGATGGTGTTGGGATGGAACGCCAGAGGAAAGTAGCCGAGGGCGTTCCAGGGCGGGCTGGTGAAGAGCGGGCCGAGGTCGAGCGGGCCGTTCACCGTAGGCTTGAGCGGGATGAAGGGCAGGCTGGGGAAGAGCCAGTTCAGGCTGTTGACGGTCTGCAGGACGACGGGAATGAAGAACCCGACCAGCAGGGCGCGGCTGCGGAACAGTTCTCCCAACCCGCCGGGCGTATAGACCATCGCCATCGGCACGTAGGTGATGGGGAAGGCGAGCCGTTCGCGCTCGATCCACTGTTTGCGCAGGAGGGCCGTAAAGCAGAGAGTCATCAGCAGCAGGAGCAGCAGAAACCCGCACCAGACCAGAATCGGCGGCAGCCAGGCGCGCAGATGCCTCGCGGTGTAGAGGGTGCTGTTGCCCAGATAGTAGGCGCGAAGGGCCTCCGGATCGCGCGGCGCCCACCAGCGCGGCACGGCCTCCGCGAACGGCTCCCACTTCTGATTCGTGTACCAGAGCGGATTGGCGAGGGCCGGGGTCATAAAGCCGACCATGCCGATGCCCGCCACCGAGGAGCCGACGGCGACAAGGATATAGACGGTCGCCAGTTCGCCGGGCGCAAAGGCGCGCGTCGTCCAGCGTCGCTTCACCAGCGCGTTGAGGGCGCAGACGACGAACAGCGCGAAGACCACACCGATGGGCAGCGAAGTGCAGGTGATCTCGGTCATGGTCGTCCGCACTTCCGAGTAGGCGATCCACCAGCACATTCCCAGTATCAACAGCAGAGACAGCCCGACGGCCCGCGCCGTCACTCCCCTGGCGGGCGCAGCGCGGGGAGTCTCTGTGGGAGCCTCCAGGCGTTCGTCTGGAGTAAGGGAGGGGTGCGCAGCGGGCCTGGGCATCGCGGGAAGGTATCTCCTTCCTGTCAAGAGATAGCGATCATTGGAGGAATCGCGCTTTTGACGCATCCGGATGAGGGGAAATAGTTTCGAGTGACGACCTGTTTAGAAGGGAATGTATTCTATCCGGTCCTGGTACTCGCCTGCGAAAGATGCGCCTGCAATATCTTCCAGGGTATCCAGCGTTTCGCCGATGTTGGCTCTAGTAGTCCTTCACGGTAGAACGACGGGATAGAGTTTCTTGAGTTTGATCCGGGCGTCCTGGGTGGTGAAACGCCAGTGGACCGTCCTGCCCGCCTGATTTCGGGCTTCTTCCCAGGCCGCTACCTGGGCGGTGACATACTCTTTGGTGGGCATCCGCCGAGAAAGACACTGGCGTGCCAGCACCGAGAGTTCGATTTCGGCCATGTTGAGCCAACTGCCATGCCTGGGCGTAGGATGGATCTCCAATCGCTCACATAACGCCCGCGCTTCCTGGGGAGGAAACGCTTCATAGAGGTTGGACGCTTTGTGGGTGTTGAGATTGTCCAGCACCAACACCACCTTATCCGCGTCCGGGTAGTGAACGGTCAATAAATCTTTGACGACCTGAGCAAAGTCCAGAGCGGTACGGCGGTCGGTCACTTCTACATGTCGCCATCCGGCGAGCGGTTCAAAGAGCATGAAGAGATTGACCGTACCGTTGCGCTGGTACTCACTATCTTCCCGCAGCACCTGTCCGGATTCCATCGGCAGGGAGGGACGCAGGTCATCGAGGAGTTGACGACTCGCTTCATCCAGACAGACCTGCGGGCGTTTGGGATCATAGGGACGTTGGTAGACATCCAGCACGTCCTCCATCGCACAGACGAAGTCGGCATTCTCTTTCGGAGGAATGCACCAGCACTGCTTTAGCCAGGGCTTACGTTCGTTTTTTTGAGCGTCTGGCGTACTGTTTCGTGGCTGACGCTGTCTACGTATTCTTCAGCGATCAGACGCTCTTGGAGCAAGGACAGGCTCCAACGCTTGTGTCCGTTGGGCGGCGCGGAGCAGACGGTGGCGATCAAGAAGGCTTCCGCCGCTCCGTCCAGCACACGGGCTTTGCGGTTCTGCTGCGGTTTGCGATAGAGGGCGGCTTCCAGTCCGCCTTCACAAAACCGACGCCGCACTTGCTCGACCGTGGCATTGCAGACGCCGACCTGTTGCTCAATTAAGGCATCTTTGCAAGCTCCTTCGGCCCGGTTGGTATCGGCCAGCAGCAGAATGTTGGCGCGCTTGCGTTCCCGCTCGGAATGTTTATAGGAGCGGGCGACGATTTCGGCTTTCTGGCGTTGCTCCTCGGTAAGTGTGACATGATGTTTCTTGGCAGGCATAGGGGCTTCCTCCGCATAGAATATAGAATGCGGAGAGCATACCTCAAAATCATGCCTGCGTTCTACCGTGAAGGACTACTAGGAGGAAGGCGGGCCTGTCTCCCTCATTCAGCGGTATCGGAACGACCGGGCGGCTGACTCGGAGGCAAAGAAATAGCCCCCGGCCTGTAGGGAAAGGCAGGAGGCAAAGAATAGATGGAAAGAGAGAAAGACTCCAATCAATTCCAGATTTATATTACCACCGAGGGGCCATTGTCACAAAACTGTCACAGCAGGCATAGAGAAGCGGCGAAAAAAGCCGCCAGGAGGCGCTCCGGCTCTGGCGGCAAACGAATCCTCTGCTTGACTGCATCTCTTTAGGCGGTCAAGCCGCTCGAAAGGTTCAAACTATTTTCCGATCTGCTTCGGCCAGAACTTCAGGCATGTGTCTCCAGGCGCTGCAACACCCCCACCAGTTCCGCGTCTTCGATCACCGGTACGACCTGAAGCTCCATCAGGTCGCTCCACATCAGGGAGAACTCCGTTAAGGCCGAGATATCCTCGCTTTCTACCAGCACGAAGCCGCCGCTGAAATCGGCGCGCACCCAGCGCCCTAACAGAGAGACCCCTTTGGGCGGCAGTCCGCCGGTTTTCTGAAAACGCACGATCGCTCCGTCACGTCCCTTGACTTCCGGTTTGATATGGAAGGTCACAATGAACTTCATGCGAGGACTCCTTTCTGCAACTCGTGCAAGTAAGTCTATCCCGACGTGTCAGACGTGCAAAGTCATCTGCCTCCGCTCATAGGAAAAAGTCCAGTACCCGGATGGGGGACTGGACTTCGGACGCTGATATTTCGGAAAAGCCGACGGTCGGATTCGAACCGACGACCTGCTCTTTACGAGAGAGCTGCGCTACCACTGTGCTACGTCGGCGCGGCCATTTACGCCCTGTAGTATATCAGAGCGCCGCGCGTTTGTCAAGCCGATGGCGCCAGTTTCAATCCCCCGTCGTGCAACAGAGGGCCAGGGAGTACAGGGCTATGGCCGAATCGCCTCCTCCAGGACAGTCTCAAAGAGAGCGGGCGGCACGGCGCGCCCGTTGCGGCCATCCACCGGATTATCGAAGAACAGCGGGCCGAGGCTGCGCTGTATCAGGAACAGGGTTTCAAACAGGTCGGCATGGCTGAGCGGAGCCTCCGGCCTGAAATAGAGTTTGCCCTCCGGGGCCAGCGCCTTCGCGCCGTCCCAGAGCCGCGCGCCGATCCCATAGGCGTACAACTTTTCGACAGGCGCGCGATCCTCCTCCCTCACATCGGCGTAATGACGCGCCTCCGAAGGGGGTGGAGGAAAGAGAGAAGAAAAGACCTTCATCATCCAGTTCGCAATCTCGACGCGCGAGACCACCGCGTTCTGATCCGGCTCCTGCTGCAAGGCTTTTGCGGCCTGAAGGTCAGCAGAGACGCCCATATAGGGAAGGTAGGCCCGGCGTATGACCCTGTCCGAGACGCCTCCCGAAATGGGATACACCGAGACGGTCTGTGGCGCGGGAGCGGCGCGCTCGGCCAGCATGGTAAGCCAGTGGGCCAACTCGCCGCGCGTCGTCGGGGCGTCGGGCTTGAGTTCCTCGGCGGCGAACTGGAAGCCGCGCGCGGCCAGATACTGGATCGCGCGATAGTGGCGGCTGCCCGGCTTCACGTCGGAGAGGTAGTAGAGGAAGAGATTCGGATCGCCGTAGGGGTTGGCGGCATGGGGCAACAGATCGTCCTGCACCTCGCGGGCCGGGACTTCGCGCGCCGTCAATCCGTAGCGGATACAGAGGTTTGCCGCAACGCCCGCCGCCTGCCCGAAGGCCATGCGGACCGGCTCCATTCGATACGTGCCGTAGCTGACATGCGTGGAGGAGACCGCTGTGGTGACGAACACGTTGTCGAGGCGCTGCGGCACGATGACGCCGAGCGGCAGGCAGTGCCAGGGCGTGTACTGGTAGAGCCACCATTCACCCTCGCCCATGTCCGGCGTCGTCCAGTCGGTCTTGACGCGGACGGCGTGCGAGTCCATCGGATAGTCGCCGATGCCGACGCTCTCCGGGCGGAGGAGCCTGCGCGCCTGCGCGATGTCGGACTCCAGCGGCAACTGCTCGCCAAGGATGCGCCGCCCCTCCCGCACATAGAGCAATGGCGGGAAACCGCCCGTGTCGCGGTATTCGTCGTCCGGCAGGCCCAACTGCTTCTGCCCCTGCTCGGTCTGAATATAGTAGAGATAGCCGAGAACGTGATCGCGATAGCGCCGCTCCACCCGTTCCCGCTCGCGATAGTCGCCCGTCGGATAGCCGTAGTTGATCTCCTGCAGGTCGCCGCCCTGCGGGTGCTGGTTGAGTTCGTATTTGCCGCTCGGCAGCTTGCCGGACGTGACCGCCCAGGAGTCTTTCCAGGCGGGCGTATGGATATAGTTCTCCTTCCGGTAGCCCGGCGGCATGGGGATCGTCCTGTCCGCGTTCGGCCCATAGTCCTTGACCGTCAGCAGATAGGCGTAGGACTGGATGCGTTTATCGGCCCTGCCGGTGCTGCCGGGCAGCGCGCGGTCGTTGGCCCGGTCGTAGTAGATGACGCCGTTGTGCGGTTCGTAGGGCGTTCGCTTCTCCCGCCCGATGCGAAACGGCGCGCCCGCCCAGGCTGCCAGATCGCCGCTATCCGTTGCGTCAATAAAGACTTTCGCGCGGAAGATAGCCCGATGTCCTGTTGGCTGGCCGTCCGCGTCCAACTCCTCGACGACAACCGCCTCAACCTGGCGGCGCGGTTTTGACGCGCCCACCTTCTGCCCTGCACTCACTTTGAAATTCGGCGACACGGCCTCATTGGGCCGAACCGCCTCTTCCGTCGGAGGCCCCTCCTGATCCAGCCGGGAAGGGCGCGGCGGCACATCGCGGGCGATGACTTTGACCAGGCGGGCGCGGCGATAGATGGTCAGGTTCGGCGTCTCGTAGAGCAGCGATTTCATCGCCTGGTGCGCGATGCGCGGCTCGTACTGGCGTCCGTCCGCCTTGACGCCTTCGGCGGCGTAGAGGGCGCGCACGCGGTTGAAGAAGCGGACCAGGAAGCCGCTGGCGTGTTCGGGACGGCGCAGGTCGGTGGCGCTCAGGCCGTTGACAGGCATCCCGCCGAGGCGCGTGGTCGGCTCGATGAGGGCGACTTTCAGGCCGCGCCGCGCCGCCTCTATCGCTGCCGTCACGCCGCTCGACGACGCCTGCATGACGACGACATCGAAGGAGGCGTTGGTCGCCAGGCGTTGGGCATCCGGCGTTGGGAAGGGGGCGAAGGTGCGCTCGGTGTACTCGCGAGCAGGCGATTCGCCGCCGTCCTTGAGCGCCTGCACCGCGTAGCGATAGGTCGTATCGGGGGCCAGCGCAGTATCGTTGTACTGCTGCGCGGTGGCGGGCAGCGTGGCGATGGTCTGGCCGTCGCGCTGCACGCGATAGCCGGTCGCACCCTCGGCAGGCAGCCAGTAGACGCGGATTTCGGTCGGTGAGGATGCGATAGCCTCCACGGAGCGCGGCGGGACGACTTCCAGCGCCCCTGCGCCGCCACCGAGGAGAAGCAACAAGAGTCCTGACCAGCGAAGCATACGGAACGGCTCTCTTCCAGCGAAATGCCGGCGATGAACACCCGGCTCACGGCTCTGTTGCGACGCCTGCCAACAGTATTCCTTCTTGCCCGCTCGCTGGGCGGAACTCCTTTCCATCATGTCGCGTAACAAAAACGAGTCTGTCGCGCAGGCAGACAGAGACAAGGGCGCCAGGATGCGCCGTACCAGGACGAGAGGAGAGAAGAACCATGAGTAAAGAAGCGCTTATCGCCGCCATGAACGATCAGTTGTCCGCCGAATACCAGGCGATCATCCAGTACATTCAGTATTCCGCCGTCGTCAGCGGGCCGCATCGCCCGGAACTGGTGAGTTTTTTCCGCGCCGAGATACCGGACGAGCAGGGCCACGCCCAGTATCTCGCCGATAAGATCTCCGCGCTCGGCGGCGAGCCGACCACGACCGCCAAGCCCATTCCTCACTCCACCGATGCCCGCCAACTGCTGGAGTATGTCCTCGAAGCGGAAACGCAGGCCGTCGCTGCCTATACGAACCTGATCAAACTGGCGGAGGAGGCGGGAGAGATCGGCATCCGCGTCCAGTTGGAGAACTTCGTCACCGACGAAAGCACCCATCGCGACGAGACGCTGAAGATTCTTCAGGGCCGCTGGTGACGACTGATGCAGGACAGCCTGCCTCCGAGCGCGAACCTATCGCCGATTTCCTATCCACTCTACAACGCATGAGGACAGAAAGGGACGGCTATGCTGCTCGGAGCAAACTCCGTACTGTTCGGCGGTTACGATATGGAGACCGCCTTCACGCATCTGGCGATGGCGGGCTACGATGGAATCGAACTCTCGGCGATTGACGGCATGAGCGAGCATCTGGTGCTGGATCGCTGGCGGGAGGTCGCGCCGGAGATCCAGCGGCTCGCTCAGGAGACCGGCCTGAAGCTGCTGGCGATGGAGCAGCCGTCGCAGGATCGGGCGAAGATGGAGGCGGCGTTCCAGGCGGCGGCGGAGATCGGCATCCCGATCATCAACTGCGGGCCGGGCGGCAAGTCCGGCGACGAGGCCAGCCTGCAACAGAGCCTCGAGTCGCTCGGCAGCCTGGCTGACCTCGCGGAGAAGTACGGCGTCACGCTTTGCGTGAAGGCGCACGTCGGGGCCAGCATCTACAACACGCCGACGACGCTGCGCGCGATGGAGGCGATCTCGTCTCCGGCCTTCGGCATAGATATGGATCCCTCGCATATCTGGCGGGCGGGCGAGAACCCGGTCGAGGCCATCGCCGCCGTCATCTCGCGGGTCAAGCATGTCCATATCCGCGACTGCAAGGGCCGCCAGCAGGGGCCGGGCAAGCCGGAGGATCAGGCCAACGGGCGCGGCGACATCGATCTGGTCTCCTATGTCCGCGTGCTGCACGAGAACGGCTACACCGGGCCGGTAGACCTGGAGATCATCGGAGCCAGGGAGTACAGTCTGGTGCAGTGCGCGGTCATTGCCGCCGAGTCGCGCGGTCACATGCAGGCGTGTCTGCAAGCCTGCGGCGCGCGTTAGGTTTGACGGGCAGCCTGCGGCGTGGTAGAATCAAGATGGAGGTCGGGTGGTCGCTGCGGTTTAGGCCGCAGAGGAAAGTCCGGGCTTCAGAGGGCGCGATGCCGGATAACGTCCGGGCGGGGAAACCCGACGGAAAGTACCACAGAAAAGACACAGCCGCGTGCGGCAACGGTGAAATGGTGCGGTAAGAGCGCACCGGCGGCGTGGAGACACGTCGGCCTGGTAAACCCCATCGGAAGCAAGGCCGAGCAGGAGGGGCTGAAGGCGGCCCGCCGACCCTCCGGGAGTGGCCGCTAGAGGGGTCGGGCAACCGGCCTCCCAGAGAGATGACCACACAAAGACAGAACCCGGCTTATAGACCTCCTACGAAAGCCTCTGCCTTCTGCATTGCCTGTAGAAGACAGAGGCTTTTAACGCATTGGCCCCGGCCATAAAAGCCGGGCTTGGGGAGCCTATGGCTGACCGTCCTCACGGACAGAAAATTCATTGGCCCGCCCGCCAGTCGCGAGAAGCGGCGGAGAGAGAGGTAGCCCGCCTCCTTGCCGCTGCGCCGGCCGCCCCCGCGCCGAGGTTCTCCTCCGAATCGCTGCAAGGGCTTCCTGAGCCGGTCGCGCGCTACTTCCGCTTTGCCCTGACGCCCGATCAGCCGCTTGTCCGGTGGGCCAGAATCCGGCAGACCGGCACGTTCCGCGCGGGCGGCTTCGACGCCCCCTGGAGTCCCTTCACTGCCGTGCAGCACATTACGACGCAGCCTCCTGGATATATCTGGGATGCGAACATCCACATGGTTCCGCTTTTGCCGGTACGGGTCCGGGACAGCTATCTTGGCGGCAGAGGCGCGATGCAGGGCCGACTGGCCGCGTTGATTCCGGTCGTGGATCAGAGCGGCAGCCCCGAACTGGCAGCAGGGGCGCTCCACCGCTATCTGGCCGAGGCCGTCTGGTGGCCCACGACGCTGCTGCCCGGCCAGGGCGTCTCCTGGGAACCGGTGGATGCAAAGACGGCGCGGGCCACGCTCACCGATGGCGCGACCTCGGTCTCCCTGGAGTTTCAGTTCGGCGAACAGGGCGAGATCGTGCGCGCCTATACGCCGGAACGCTACCGGGATGTGAAGGGCGCGGGCGTGCCGACGCCCTGGACCGGCGACTACAGCGACTATACGCAGCGTGAGGGGATGAGGACGCCGATGCGGGGCGAGGTGGCCTGGATCCTGCCGGAAGGACGGCTCTCCTACTGCCGGCTGCATGTCCCGCGGATCGAGTACGGCTGGCAGCCGATAGACGAGGAGACTGGTTTGCGGGTACAATAGTCCCAATCTTTTCGGGTGCGATGAAAGCGAGACGCCGAACGATGTCCTCCGATACCCTCTCCAGGACTGACACACTGCCGATGAAACTGGGCCACAGCCCCGACTCCGACGATGCCTTTATGTTCTATGGACTGGCGCAGAACCTCGTGGATAGCGAGGGGCTGGAATTCGAGCATATCCTGCGCGACATTCAAACGCTCAACGAATGGGCGCGCGAGGGACGGCTGGAATGCACCGCCATCTCCGTCCACGCCTACGCCTACGTCCACGCCAAATACGCCATCCTGACGCACGGCGCGAGCATGGGCGACGGCTACGGCCCGATGGTCGTCGCGCGGCAGCCGATGAAACCGACGGAACTCTCGCGCGTCAAAATAGCGATACCGGGCCTGATGACGAGCGCGTTCCTGGCTCTGTCGCTCTATCTGCCGGAGACGTTCGAATACGTCGTCCTGCCGTTCAACGAGATCATGGAGGCGACAGCGCGCGGCGAGGTGGAGGCGGGCCTGCTCATCCATGAGGGCCAGTTGACACACGGCGCACTCGGCCTGCACAGTATCGTAGACCTGGGCAGATGGTGGAAAGACGAGACGGGACTGCCTCTGCCGCTCGGCGTCAACGCGATCCGCAAAGACCTGCCGCCCGACGTGCAGCGCCGCGCCAGCCGCGCTCTCCACGCCAGCATCCTGCACGGCCTGGAACACCGGCAGAAGGCGCTCGATCACGCCATGCAGTTCGCCCGCGACATGCAGCCGCAGACGGCGGACACTTTTGTAGGAATGTACGTGAACCACTGGACGGTAGACATGGGCGAGGCGGGCCGTCGCAGCATCCAGCTTTTTCTGGATCGCGGCGCGGCGCGCGGCCTGATTCCAACCGTCGGTGACGTGGAGTTTGTAGAGTAAATCTGCGGAAGGCTTGAGTCCGCGCAGGCGGACTTTGTGCCTTTGTGGCCGCGAATTCATTCGCCGGGCTATCCGAATGATAGACTGCAATGACAGACATACACAGCGAGACAACCGAGGACGCGCTGCATCGGGGGATGCAGCGCGCCCGCGTGTTTGATTGGGCCGGTTCGGTCGAGGCGTTCCGCAAGGCCGTCGCGCTCGACCCGGAGAACGTCGAGGCCCGGTTCCGGCTGGGCTGGGCCTTGTGGAACCAGGCCGAAGCCGACAAGCCGACCCTGGCGGATATGGCCGTCGCCTACGGCGCGCAGGTGCTTGGCTTCGACCAGACGGCCAGAGACGGCAAACGCAAGTTTCAGCTCTATCGGCAGCGCCTCAACGACTGCGTCCACTACCTGCGCTCGGTCATCGAGCGGGACGAGAACCGGGCCAACGCCTACTTCTATCTCGGCAAGGCGCTCAACGCCCTGGATCGCAAAGCGGAAGCGGAGCAGGTCTCCCGCAAGGCCGCGCAGCTCGATCCGGCCAATTCGACCTACAAGGACTTCGCGCAGTCGTTCGAGCAGGGCAGCCTCCGGGCCACGCAGGAGATGGCAAACACGGCGCTCACCTGGGACGACCTCGTGTTGAACCCGAAGACCAAGCGCGAACTCAAGCAGATGCAGTACATGCTGGAAAAACCCGACCTGGCGCGGGAACTCGGTGTGCAGACCCCGACCGGCATCCTGCTCAAAGGCCCGCCCGGAACCGGCAAGACGACGATTGCGCGCATCCTGGCGAACGAGGCCAAATGCAACTTTTATGCGATCACGCCCGCCGAGATCCATCAGATGTATGTCGGAGAGAGCGAGAAGCGCGTGCGCGACCTGTTCGCAAAGGCCCGCGCCAATCCGCCCGCTATCATCTTCATTGACGAGATAGATGCGCTGCTGCCCGTCCGGCAGGGCGGGGTCGCCATCCATTCCGATAAGGTGGTCAACCAGTTCCTGCAGGAGATGGACGGCCTGAACCCGAACAGCCGCGTCTTCATCGTCGGCGCGACGAACCGCCCCGACATGCTTGACCCGGCGGTGCGGCGCGGCGGGCGGCTCTCCCGCGAGATCGAGATCCCGATGCCGGACCTGGAGGCGCGCAAGCTGCTGTTTGCGGTCTGCACGCGCCACGCCAATCTCGCGCCCGATGTCTCTCTGGAGGAACTGGCCCAGCAGACCGACGGCTATAGCGGCGCGGACATCAAGGCGCTGGTCAACGAGGCGGGCCTGCAAGCCCTGATCCGTATCGCGGACAGCGCCGCCAAGCCGACGGAGCGCGCCCTGACAAAGGCCGATTTCGAGAGCGCATTGGAAAATTTAGGCTAACCCACCTGTACCGAGGACGAGGAGAACGCATGGCAAAACTGATACTGCTGCGGCACGGACAGTCCACCTGGAACCTGGAGAACCGCTTCACGGGCTGGATAGACGTGCCGTTGACCGAGCAGGGCATCCAGGAGGCGGACGAGGCCGGGAAAAAGCTTCGGATCGCGGGCATCCGTATAGATGAGGCGTTTACGTCGGTGCTGAAGCGCGCCATAGACACCCTGACCCACTGCCTCAAAGCGATGGGGCAGGAGAGCGTGCCGATTCATTACGACCAGGCGCTCAACGAGCGGCACTACGGCGACCTGCAGGGGCTGAACAAGGCCGAGACCGCCGAGAAGTTCGGCGACGCGCAGGTGAAGCTCTGGCGGCGCAGCTACGATGTCAAGCCGCCCAACGGCGAGAGCCTCAAAGACACGGCGGCGCGCACGCTGCCCTACTTCTACGACAAAATCCTGCCCGAAGTCAAGCGTGGCAAGAACGTGCTGGTCTCCGCGCACGGCAACAGCCTCCGGGCCATCGTCATGGACCTGGACAGGCTGAACGAGGCGCAGGTACTCGAACTCAACATTCCCAACGGCGTCCCCATCCTCTATGAGATAGACCCACAGGGCAACATCGTCAGCAAATCGGAACTGTAGCGACGGCTCGGCAGGGCGAGAGTCTCTCGCTTTTCTGCCGAGCCTGCCGGTATCGGCGCAGTGGAGAGCGCGCCGATACCGGCACATCGAGGACCCGTGTACCGAGTCCTGACTGTATTACGCAGCAACTGTTAGGGCCTATTCGGGATAGCGCACGCCTCTTGTGCCGGAAAAACCACCGGAAAAACCAAGAGTTCCCTACAGTTTCATACTGCAATCGGCCCTCTCGCGCCCTCTGCTTCACCCAACTCGGCGACATATTCAGCACGCGGCCCGCCTGCCGTGCCGTAATCCAGCCTTCTCCCTTTGTTGGCATAGTTCCGCCTCCTACATATTACATCCGCTTCTCTCGAATAAGGCGTCCGCAGGCCCGTTTTACGCAAAAATTTGG
>DASRGL010000128.1:0-9708 GCA_035651115.1 Chthonomonadaceae bacterium | reverse complement strand
GGCTTCGATGGCGTGCGTCAGAGTGTCCACCCCGACATGCGCCGTCAGCGCGGGCGGCATGGACAGGCTCAGTTCAAAATCCACCAGCGCGACCTTCGGCAGCAGGTGCGTGTCCAGGATCATCATCTTCACGTCGCGCTCGGTGTCCGTGATGACCGCCACGCGGGTCACTTCGCTGCCCGTTCCCGCCGTCGTCGGAATGGCGAGGAGAGGGGCGCTGGCGTGCGGAACCTTGTGATAGCCCGCGTACTGGCTCAGCGGCTCCGGGTTCGCCGCCAGCAGCGCGATGGCCTTCCCGGCGTCTATCGGGCTGCCGCCGCCCAGCGCGACGATCGCCTCGGCCCGGCTCTCCCGGAAGGCTTGCAGGCCGTCGCGCGCGTTGCGATCCGTCGGGTCGGGCTGCACGTCGGAAAAGACGCTGACCGCGATCCCGTCGCGTTCCAGCAGGTCCACGAACCGTTCCGCCAGCCCGTTCTGGGCGAAATGGCGATCCGTCACCAGCAGCGCGCTCCGGACGCCCAGGCGCTTGAGCTGCGCGGGCAGTTCCAGGCTGGCCCCTGCCCCGGTCACGATCGTCGAAGGCACATGAAACGCCGCAGGCATCGTCTTACCCTTTCCTTTCACCAGCCCTGCACGCGCCGATAGGCGCTGTCCCAGCGCGACAGCACGACCTTCTGCCGGGTATAGAACTGCACGCCCTCCATGCCCTGGACGTGCAGGTCGCCGAAGAACGAGCTGTTCCAGCCCGCGAACGGAAACAGCGCCATCGGAGCGGGAACGCCGACATTGATTCCAATCATCCCGCACGGCATCTCGCGGGTGAACAGCCGCGCCGCCGCGCCGCTGCTTGTGAAGAGGGTCGCCCCGTTGCCGTAGGGCAGGCGACTCATCATCTGGATCGCCTCGTCCAGCGTCTTCGGGCGCAGCATCGCCAGCACCGGCCCGAACACCTCGGTCTGGAATACGGCCATCTCCGGCGTCACGTTGTCGAGCAGCGTCGGCCCGACGAAGAAGCCGCGCGGCGGCGCTTTCGCGCGCCCGTCCCGCGCCAGCAGCGCGCCCTCCCCGGCGGCGTGCGCAATATCCTTAATGATGCGCGCCTGCGCGCCCGCATCAATGACCGGCCCCATCTCCGCGTCGTCGTGGGCGCTGGTGTCTTCCACCTTCAGCGTCTCTATCGCGCCGATGACCCGGTCGCGCACGGCGTCGGCGTTCTCCCCCACGCCCATCAGCACCGACCCGGCCATGCACCGCTGCCCCGCGCAGCCGAACGCCGAACCCAGGATCGCCCGCAGGGTCGTGTCCGGCTCCGCATCCGGCATCACCAGCAGCACGTTCTTGGCCCCGCCCGCCGCCTGCACCCGCTTGCCGTGCTGGCAGCCGAGCGTGTAGACGTGCCGCGCCACCGGCGAGGAGCCGACGAAGCTGAGGGCCGCGATGCCGGGATGCGCGCAGAGCGCGTCCACGACCTCCCTGCCGCCCTGCACGAGATTGAACACGCCATCGGGCAGCCCGGCCTCCTGCAGCAGTTCTCCCAACCGGCAGGCCGTGAGCGGCACCTTCTCGCTCGGCTTGAGAATGAAGGTGTTGCCGCAGGCCAGGGCGATGGGGAACATCCACATCGGAACCATCGCGGGGAAGTTGAACGGGGTGATGCCCGCGCAGACGCCTATCGGTTCGCGCGTGGTGAGCGCGTCAATCTGCGGCGCGATCTGGGGCAGGCTCTCGCCTTTGAGCAGGTGCGGGATGCCGCAGGCGAACTCGACGACCTCTTTGCCGCGCTGCACGTCGCCGCGTGCCTCTTCCAGCGTCTTGCCGTTCTCCCGCGTCACCAGGCGGCTGAGTTCCTCGCTGTGCGCTTCCAGCAGGGCGCGGAATCGGAACAGGATTTCGGCGCGCTTGGGAGCGGGCGTGCGCGCCCAGTCGGGAAAGGCGTTTGCAGCAGCCTGCGCTGCCGCCTCGACCTCTTTCGCCCCGCACAGCGGCGTCTGCCCGATGACTTCGCCGGTGGAGGGATTGTGGACAGCATGGAAGCCTTCGACTTCGGGATGCTCCCACTTCCCGCCTATGAAATTCGGAACCGGGGCAGCGGTCATAGGGGCATAGGTGGTCATGGCGGCAATCTCCTCTGGGAGGCGAGTTTCCGATCAGGAAATCCAGCTGCCAAAACGGTCTTCCAGCAGAATCAGTTCGCTCCCTGTCCATTCAAACAGATGCTCTTCGCCTCCCCCTGCGAGCCTTCCCAGCATGGTTCCCTCCCTCAACAACCAGTAGGCCGAGGTCGGCGCAATCGGGTACTTCTTGCGCACGCGCTTCATACCGCGTTTTCCCCGCAAGGATAGTGAGGAAGATTTCTCCGCCAACGGTTCAAAATAGGCCCAGGACTGGATTGCGTCTTGAAGCATCCAGGAGAATGCCTCCCAATCAGGATAGCGATAGGGATTTTTATCAGGGCTGGCTTCTTCTGGCAGGAGGAAGAAGGTATCCGAGGTGTCCAGCGAATAGACCTCGCTGGCTGCCAGCAGTCCGACCGGCGTTGTACGGAAAACAGTGGGTCGCCAGAAGCCCAGGAAGCTGTCATCCGTTTCACGCCCGACTCTATTCTCAGGTTTCTCGCGCTCGCTTTTGCGCAGACGCAAGATTTCTCTCAGCAGCTCTCTTTGCTGGTTTTCCAGACTATCGAATCGAGCCGGGTTGGGCAGTGGGGTGTGTTCACGACAGAAGGCGGTGTAACGGCGTAATTCACCCAGCCACGATTCCAGAGCGTGATGAAACGTCTCCCGGTCGCCCATAAGCGCCTCTCAACAACGATATCGGAGCCAGACAGCTTAGGAGAACAGCCCGGCGATGACCTTGCCCTTGACCAGTTCGCGCGGCTTAGGGAACGACCTCGAACGGCTCTCTGCCGTGTCGCTGATAGATGTAGAAATCGCTGTCTATAGTGAAGATGCGCCTGTCTCCGCGTGCCTCGGCTGCCGCGACAAGCGACGCATCGGCTAAATCCATCGGCCTATCACAGTACAGCTCCATAAGCGCCCTCATGCGTAGTTGCTCCTCTGTTGAAGAAGTGTGAAATACAAGCGTTCCATCTTCCACATACAGCCAGAGGTTACGCTGTAGGGGCCAGCCTCCGATGCGACCGAGAAGATACATGGCCTCCGCAAAAGCAGGCCATGTTGTGTAGAGTGGTAGAAGGAGAGTCCTGAAAGCAGCACGACACCGCGCATTCTGTGCCTGTCCGTTGTCTACCAGCGATACAAGCGGCCCGGCATCCGTCAATGTCACAGTTTCAGCCCTATTCTACGCGCCTTTTCTTCGACCCCTTCTGCCCATGCGGCTTCGTAGGGATCGGTCAATGGCTTTGCCGGCTCTCGAACAAGGCGGTCGGCTTCCTCAAAACGGAGGGCCGCTTTGCGTTGAAGTTCGGCCTGGTCGAGATGCTCCACAATGGAAAGGTCCTTCGTGGTTTCGATCCGTACCCTTATCTCGTCGCCGGGATGAAGTCCGAGCGTCTCGACCGCTTCGCGAGGGATGGTAAAGGAACCATCCGCGTTCAATTTCGATGCAAAGGTGACTTCTGCCATCTTACTTCCTCCTCGGTCACTATACCAGACGTTGCCCGTCATTGCAAGATAGAGGAGGTTATCCTCGACATTCCACAGCTACCCTATGAGAACAGCCCGGCGATGACCTTGCCCTTGACCAGTTCGCGCGGCTGATTAAGATGGTTATAGATGATGGTATCCGCCGAGATGCCGAGCGTGTGGTAGATGGTCGCGAGAATATCGGTCGGATGGACGGGGTTCTCCACGGGCGTGGAACCGGTCGCGTCCGACTTGCCGTAGACCTGGCCGGGCTTGACGCCGCCGCCCGCGATGAGCGCGGTGTAGCAGTAGGGCCAGTGGTCGCGGCCGTCCGGGGAGTTGGTGTTGCCGGAGGTGCTGACGCCCAGGCGCGGCGACCGCCCGAACTCACCGATAGCCAGCACGAGCGTCTCTTCCAGCATCCCGCGCTGGTGCAGGTCTTCGAGCAGAGCCGAGAGCGCGCTGTCCAGCTTGGGACAGTGGAGATTCTTGAGCGGGCCGAAGTTGGCGGCGTGCGTGTCCCAGGCCGTTTTGGTCGGGTCGCCGTTGGCGACGGAGGGCCAGTTGACCTGCACGAAGCGCGTTCCGGCCTCGATGAGGCGGCGGGCCAGCAGCACGGCCTGGCCGAAGGTGTGGCGGCCATAGCGGTCGCGCACTTTGGCCGGTTCCTCGTTCAGGTCGAAGGCTTTGCGGACTCTGCCGGACAGAATCAGGCCCAGCGCCTTCTCATAGTAGGCGTCCAGCGCGTAGTTGCTGACGGCCTTTTCGAGTTCCGGCATTCCATCGTCTATGATCTTGCGGAGGTTGGCGCGGCGCTCCAGGCGAGCCTTCGAGATCTCCTGGCGCAGGGTGAAGTCGTCCAGTTTGATGTGATCCATCTTGGTCTGGTCGGTGTCTTCTCCCGGCGGATAGAGATAGTAGGGATCGTAGGCTTTGCCGAGGAAGCCCGCCGTTCCCGCCTTCCCGATGACGTTGCTCTCCTGCAGCGGGCGCGGCATCATGACGAAGGGCAGCATCGGCACGTCGGGCGGCAGGAACTTGGCGATGTGCGACCCCAGGTTCGGGTAGTCCGCAGGCGAGGGCGGCTCCAACTGGCCGGAGGGAGAGACGCGGTCGGCCTGTTCGCCGGTAAGCATCTGGTACATGGCGGCGGTGTGGTTAAAGAGGCCGTTGGGCGTGTAGGAGACGGAGCGAATCAGCGTCGCCTTGTCCATCTGTTGGGCCAGGAGCGGCATGACCTCGGAGAGCCAGATGCCCGGCACATTCGTTTTGATCGGCTTGAACTCGCCGCGCACGTTGGCCGGAGCGTCGGGCTTGGGATCCCAGATGTCAATGTGGCTCGGCCCGCCCTGCAAGTAGAGCAGGATGACTGATTTCGCGCCGCCGAAGCCGCCTTTGCCCTTCGTTTTGCCGTTGGGAGCGCCCGCCGCCATCGCCTCCATCTGCAAAAACTCGGGCAGGCTCAGGCCGAGCATCGCCGCGCCGCCGACGCGCAGGAACTCGCGGCGGCTGAGGCTATCGCAGAAACGACTCTGTTTGCCGGGTATGGATAACATGGTCTCCGTCTCCTATCGCGCGCTCAGTGTCGGACAGCCCCTCTCCCGCCAGGACGCTGACCGGACTCTCTTGGCTCTCATTATAGACGAAATCGCCTCTAATCGCAATCTTTTCGCAAATTCCCTTCGAAGGGAAACGCATTCAGAAGGGGCTTTCGTCCCCGTCGCCTTCTCCTCCTGCCAAAGTTCTTGTCAGCGCGGCGCTATTCCTCTATTCGAGGGAGCGTTTCGCGGCCTTTTTGTTGGACGGAGAGGGAGCGCAAAGGGAAGTCAGAGTAGAGAGAAGATGGGCGGAGTCGGCGGTTTCGAGGGCTTGCTGGAGGGCGTAGAGTTGGGTTTGAAAGGCGGCGAGGGATTCGAGGAGGGCGGCGCGGTTGTCGAGGAAGATGTCGCGCCAGAGAGAGGGATCGGCGGCGGAGACACGGATCATATCGCGAAAGCTGCCGCCCGCCATCTGCCGGGCCTGCTCCGCCGCCTCGTCTGCGCCGACCGTGCGCGCAAAGGCGAATGAAAGCACATGGGGCAGATGGCTGACGAGCGCCACCAGCCGATCATGCCGCTCGGCATCCAGAGCGATGGGACGCCCGCCGAGCGCAGAGACAAGGGCGGCAAGGCGGGCAGCGTGCAGATCGCTCGCAAAATCGAACGGCTCCGGGCGGACAACGGCCCAGGCCGCGCCGGTGAACAGGTCGGCATGTGCCGCCGTGATGCCGCTCTCTTCGGAACCGGCCATCGGATGCCCGCCGACAAAACGCGGCCCGAACAGGCGCGTTCCTGTCTCCACGATGCGCGCCTTCGTGCTGCCGAGGTCGGTGATCAGCGCGTCCGGGCGGACATGCGGGGCCATCGTCTCCAGCAGCGACGGAAGGATACCGACCGGCACGGCGACGACCACGCCATCCGCCTCCCGCATGGCCTCAGCGATGTCCAGGCTTCCGGCGTCAATCGCGCCGAGGGCGACCGCCTTCTCCAGCGTCCCGGCCTCTCTGTCCACGCCGAGAACGCGCCGCGCCAGGCCGCGCGCCCGCAGCGCCTGTCCCAGCGACCCCCCCATCAGCCCGACGCCGACAATCGCCACGCACGCGAACGGCCTAAAGTCCGCCTCGTCCGTCATAGGGTCTTTCCGACGGCCTGCGCGATGGGCCGGATGTCCTGCATCAGTTGCGCGAACTGCGCGAAGGTGAGCGACTGCGGCCCATCCTTGATCGCCTTTTCGGGATTCGGATGCGTCTCGACGATCAGGCCGTCCGCGCCCGTCGCGACCGCGCCCAGGCTGACCGCGTTGACCAGGCTGCGCTTGCCGGTGGCGTGCGAGGGATCGGCGAAGATGGGCAGGTGGGAAAGCTCCTTAATGGCCGGAATCGCATTGATGTCGAAGGTGTTGCGCGTGTAGGTCTCGAAGGTGCGGATGCCGCGCTCGCACAGGATGATCTCGTAGTTGCCCTGGTTGGCAATATATTCCGCCGCTTGCAGCCACTCCTCGATGGTGCTGGCCCAGCCGCGCTTGAGCATGACGGGCCTGCGCGCCTTGCCGACCTCGCGCAGCAGCGAGAAGTTGGTCATGTTGCGCGTGCCGATCTGGAAGATGTCGGTATACCTATCCACCAGTTCCACATCGCGGGTATCCATGACTTCGGTGATGATGGGCAGCCCGGCCTGATCGCGCGCCTCGGCCAGCAGCTTCAGGCCCGCCTCGCCCATGCCGTGAAACGAGTAGGGCGAGGTGCTGGGCTTGAACGCGCCGCCGCGCAGGATGTGCGCGCCCTGCGCCTTGACGAACTGCGCCGTCTCGAACAGCATCTCCGGCGACTCGACGGTGCAGGGGCCGGCCATCACGCAGAGCGTCCCGCCCCCGATCTGCACGCCGCGCACGGTGATGACCGTTCCCTCCGGCTTGAACGGTTTGCCGACGATCTTGTAGGGTTTGAGGATGGGAACGACGCGCTCGACATAAGGCAACGCCTCGAAATGCTCGACCAACCCCTCCTTGTCCCGCTCCGGCGTGCCGATGACGCCGACAATAGTGCGCTCTACACCCTGCGATAGGTGGACGCCGTACCCGCGCGCCTTCAAGTCTCCGATAAGTTCTTCCCGCTGCGTTTCGGTCGCGCTCGGGTCCAGAATAATAATCACGAAAAGTTCTCCTTCACTACGGCCCGCCCAATGACAATGTGCCGTCTATTATAGCACGCCGCGCCATTCGGCGACAAGGTTTTGCGCGGAGACGAACCGGCCTCCGGCTCGGTTCCTGACTTGACCTCTGCGGAGCCTACCGCTATACTGAGGAGAAGAAGGCTGCGGGGTAGCCGGATTGGCGCAAAACTGTTCGTCTCCTTCTCTGTTGGAGCTACCACTTCACGGCACCACTTGTAGCCCGAATGCCCGGACCAGATGCGAGCTGCCGGCGTCGGCCCGTCATGGGCGAAGGCGGAAAACCCCCTTGACAGAATGCAGTCTCGCACGCTATAATAGCGGTGCATTTCCGGGAGCGCAGGACGGTTCCGGGGATATCGTCTAGAGGTTAGGACGAGGGATTTTCAGTCCTTAAACCGGGGTTCGATTCCCCGTATCCCTATCCCAGACGTCCTGTCGCTCCGGACGTGCGCCTATGCGCCGAGGTGGTGGAATGGCAGACACGTACGCTTGAGGTGCGTATGCCCAACGGCTTGCAGGTTCAAGTCCTGTCCTCGGCATAAAATGTGCCTCCTCTTACCAGGTCGGGAAGAACAAAGCGTTCTTCCCGACTTCTGGCTTTGGTCTCCCGCTCCTGCTCAACCTATGGCGTATTCCTCGCAAAAAGCCGGCACGACAGGGGCCTGTAGCAAAAGAACGGCGTGTCCCGGCTCTCACGTCCGGCTTCCCTCCCGAAATTCGCCTCATGATTACTGTCCGATCTGCCATTATGGAAAGATGCCTCAGTATCCATGCAGTCTGACTTTCGCCACGAGGCTACAAGGAGGATGCGATGCGCCTGGTTACGCGCTCCGATTTCGACGGTCTTATCTGCGCCGTTCTGCTCAAGCAGGTGGAGATGATAGACACGATTCAGTTCGTCCATCCCAAAGACCTACAGGATGGCACCTTCGAGGTCACCGCAGAGGACATCCTGACCAATGTTCCCTATGTTCCGGGCTGCGGCCTCTGGTTTGACCACCATGCTTCGGAACTCGAGCGCGTGGTCGGCACGTTCGCGTTCAAAGGCGCGTGCCGTCTGGCTCCGAGCGCGGCCCGCGTCGTGTACGATTACTATGGAGGGAAAGCGACCTTTCCGAACCTGGACACGCTGATGGAAGCGGTAGATAAGGCCGACTCCGCACAGTTTACCCGCGAAGAGATCCTGCACCCGACCGGCTGGCCGCTGCTCTCTTTTATCATGGATGCGCGCACGGGACTGGGCCGGTTCAAGGACTATCGCATCAGCAACTATCAGTTGATGTACGACCTGATTGACGCCTGCACCCGCCTGAGCATCGAGGAGATACTGCAACTGCCGGACGTGCAGGAGCGCGTGACACGCTATTTTGAACAGGATGCCCTGTTCCGCGACATGATCATCCTGTACAGCCGGATCGAGGGCCAGGTGGTCGTGACCGATCTGCGCGGCGTGGGAACCATCTATGCGGGCAACCGCTTCCTCATCTATGCGCTCTATCCTGAGCAGAACGCCTCCATCTGGATCGTGGATGGCCTGCGCCAGCAGAACTGCGTCTTCGCGTGCGGCCACAGCATCCTCAACAAGACGTCGCGCACGCCGGTCGGCGCGCTCATGCGCCAGTTCGGTGGAGGTGGGCATCAAGCAGCGGGGACGTGCCAGGTGGCCTACGAAGCGGCGGATACTACGCTCGCGGCGCTTCTCGCGGCCTTCAATCAGGAGAGTGCTGCCATCATGGAGGAGGCGGCCTAACTCTGGCCGCCTCTAGCGTTCCGGGCCGTGAACGACCCGTCTAGTGAGCCACTGCGGAAGGCGGCTAAGCACGCGCGAAACGATTCGCGCGACGGCTAGCCGCCCTGCGAGCGGAAAAGCGAATCCCGGTCGCAGACCGGTCGGCGGCTCTGCCGCCCCTCAGACGGGGCGTTCACGGCCCGGCAAAGGGAGATCAGCGTGCGTTCCGGCGGCGGGTTCTGCCGCCTGCGCCTCGCTGCGGGCCTTCTGAAAAGCCGTTCGCAGCCGATGACGCGGAAGCGGCGACCGGGAGGAGGGCGTAATCGAGAACTTCGTCCATGTGGGCGACGAGATGGAAGCACATCGCCTCACGCACGTTCTCCGGCAGTTCCTCTAAGTCTTTCTCGTTCTCTTTCGGCAGAAGAACCGTGCGGATACCCGCCCGGTGCGCCGCCAGCGCCTTCTCTTTGATGCCTCCGACCGGCAGCACGCGCCCGCGCAGCGTGATCTCTCCGGTCATGGCGACCTCTTTGCGGACCGGGCGGCGCGTCAGGGCGGAGGCGATGGCCGTCGCGATGGTGATGCCCGCCGAAGGGCCGTCCTTCGGCACACCACCCGCCGGAACGTGGACATGGACATCCACCTTCCGGTAGAACTCCTCATCCACGCCCAACTGGGCCGCCCG
>DASRGL010000127.1:0-5646 GCA_035651115.1 Chthonomonadaceae bacterium | reverse complement strand
CTCGGAATCGTGCGCGTTGGGGCCGGTCGGCGCGCAGTATCTCCGGGAAGTCGAACCCGGCGAGGTCATTGTCATTGACCGCGACGGGCAGCAGGAGTTCCAGGCCGTCCCGACCGCGCGGCACGCGACCTGCCTGTTCGAGTTCATCTACTTCGCCCGCCCGGATACCATGCTCTACAACCGCTCGCTGCACCAGGCCCGCCGCCGCATGGGGCATGAACTGGCGCGCGAGCATCCCTGCCCCGGCGCGCACGTGGTCATTCCCGTGCCGGATACGAGCATTCCCGCCGCCATCGGCTATGCGGAAGCCGCCCGCATTCCCTACGGCGAAGGCGTCATCAAGAACCGCTACATTCAGCGCACCTTCATTCAGCCGAGCCAGCGGATGCGCGATCTGGGCGCGCGCATGAAGTACACGCCGCTTAAGGACACGCTGGCGGGCAAGAAGGTCGTGGTCGTGGACGACTCCATCGTGCGCGGCACGACGACCGGGAAGCTGGTCAAGATGCTCTTCGAGGCGGGCGCGCTCGAAGTCCATGTCCGCATCACCGCGCCGCCCGTCCGCCATCCCTGCTACTACGGCATTGACATGGCGAACCAGGAGGAACTGGTGGCCGCGCGCTCCTCGGTCGAGGAGATACGCAAGATAATCGGGGCGACCTCGCTCGGCTACCTGTCGCTCGAAGGCGTGGTGCGCGCTGTGGGGATGCACAAGGACAAGTTCTGCCGCGCCTGCTTCGACGGCAAGTATCCCATTCCCGTGCCGCAGGACGTCCGGCTCAGCAAGCTGATGCTGGAACGGCAGCGCAACCTTGCCGAACCCGAACACCAGGAAGGCGGCCCTGACGACGGCTCTCCCGACGCCGATTAGAGCCTGCCTGCTGCGTGACATATTCAGGAATGGATAGAAGCAAACGACGATGACCCCGATTGCGAAACCTGGCCCGATGACCGAGATGGAGCGGTTTCTGTTCGATACGGCGGGCTATCTTGTCATTCCCGATGCGCTCACTCCGGAGGAGACGGCCGCCTGCCTGGAAGCCGCCAAGCGCGTCCATGCGCCCTATCCCCAGGACGAATGGCGGCAGTTGGGCGCGACCTACGAACAGGAACCGGCCTTCGAGAACCTGATAGATCATCCCTCCATCCTGCCCAAAGTCCGCGCGGTGTTCGGGGACTACTTCATCCTGCAAAGCAGTTGGTGTACGGTCGTGCCGCCGGGCTATGAAGGCGGCGGCTATCATCAGGACGGCTCCGGCGTCTACGAGTTCCGACGATTGGCGACGCCCACGCCCCTGGTGCAGTTGCGCATCGGCTTTTTCCTCACCGACCAGACACAGCCGGACATGGGCAACATGGTGATGATCCCCGGCAGCCACAACAGTTCGGTTCCTCTGCCGCGCGGCGCGGAGGAGGTTCCTATTCAGGAGGTGGTCTGCGGCAAGCCCGGAACGGCGCTGATGTTTCACCAGGGCGTCTACCATAGCGGAACGAAGAACGCAAGGGACTTCCACCGGTACATCCTGCATGTCGTCTTCGCGCCGCCCTGGCTGATCCCTTCGGACCGGATGCGCAACGACCCGGAGTTTCTGGCGCGCACGACTCCGCTGCGCCGCGCCCTCGTCGGCGAATGGAAACGCCCGGAAGAGCCGTTCGGCATGGGCTATGTCAAACCGCCGTTCTCCGAAGAGGCGTAAGCGCGCCTCACAAGCCGCAGACAGCAGTTGCGCGCCGCGCCTATCCCTTGACAACAGCGCGCCGATATGGTATATTAAAAACGATGATGCGGGGTGGAGCAGTCCGGTAGCTCGTCGGGCTCATAACCCGAAGGTCGTCAGTTCGAGTCTGACCCCCGCTCCCATTTGCGAGTTTATCGCGAACTTATGACCGCTGAGTTCTGCAAAAGGCGCAAGCCGCAGAACCACGCGGTCTTTTTCTTTGACTTCTACTCTTCCGCCAACGCGCTCAACAGTTCGGCCCGCTCTGCTTCCGTCAGTTCGGGCCACACGTCCAACAGCGCGCCCCAAGACGCCTGTACCTGGTCTGCGGTGGGCCGCTCGACCGTCGCCACCTCGATTTCTTTTTCCGCTTTGTAAAGGGCGGTGGCGACCTCCTGTTCTTCCTGCTCCAACTTCGCCAGCCGTTCCAGCAGAGACTTTTGGGCTTTGCCCTCTTGGAGCAGGTTGAGGATGTTGCTGATGCTGGTTTTTATTCCCGCCCTTCGCTTCGCCAGTGCGCCCTTTTTGTCTTTCTGCGCCTGCGTTGCCGACGATCAACCTTCCGACCGTGCGATCATCAGGTGCATGATGGTGTGATGGCGGGCAACGCGCTCGATCAGTGACAGCACCGTATAGTGCAGAGAATCGGCGTTGAGCCGCTTCACGGGGCATTTCGTCTTGCGTTTCATGTCCAGCAGGCAGGCGTAGTAGTGGACGCGCCCCGTCGCCCCCGTCACGCTATACTGCGTGTAGGCGCAGCCGCAGTGCGGGCAGCGAACCCGCTGCCGCAGATAGTATACGAAGTCATCGGCACGGTCGGAGCGCGGGGAACGGCCTGGCTCCTCCTCATCGAGAATCCGCTGCACTTCATCCCACAGGTCTTGATCCACGATGGGCGGATGCGCACACTCTTTCCGCCACTGACCGAACTGGTAATGTCCCAGGTAGATTTCATTGCGGAGCAGATAGGAGGTCTGGTCGGTGTCCCATACGCGGTCAGTGACCAGTTTCAGATAGTCGCGGATGCTCGCGATGGTGCAGCGTGCCTTCTTCATCAAGAACGCCTGCTTCACATACTCCTTCTCGTCGGGGCGCGGCACAAGACGCTTCGGCGGCTCCTTTTCCGCCGATACGAAGTCCCCGTGTCGGTAACGACCACCGTGATGTATCCCAAAACAGGCTGTCCGCCACAGAAGTAGCCGTGCGCGACCATTGCATCCATTTTTGTCTTCGTGAACGCGCTGATCTGCTTTGGGAAGATGCCATCCACCAGGATCGTCATTTCCTTTTGAATCTGGCCCGCCATGTCTTCTTCAAAGGACTCCTCGACCATCTCCACTTCGACACCCGCTTCCCGCAGAAGGTACTCGGCAATATAGTATTCCTTGCCCCGTGCTAGGCGGCTCATATAGGTGATGCACACGCGGTCACAGCCGCCGTTCTGCGCGAACGCGAGCAGGTCTTTCCAGCCCTTCCGCTTGAGGTTGGTTCCCGTCTTTCCTTCGTCCTTGAACTCCGCGACGACGATGCCGCCTTTCTTCTGGACATGGGCGGTATCCTTGTCGCGCTGGCTCTCGATGGTGGAATAGTCCTGGTACTTGTAATCGTCGGACGAGCAGCGATAGTAGTTCGCGTAGCGGAGCGGGCCAGTGGTCTTTTTGCGGGTGCGGGCCATAAACTGCCTCCTTGAATCATTTGCGTTCTTCGGGTTCCTTTTATCCGATCCGTCTGACTGTCTTCAAGCGGATTGTGATAAATCTCATCTTGGAGCCAGGGCGGAAAGGAGCGGATGGATGAAGGTGCTGACGGTGAAGGAGGCGGCGGAGCGTTTGGGCTGTACGCCGTCGTCGCTGTATCTGGCGGTTCAGGAGGGGCGTCTGAAGCACGTCCGCCTGTTGGGGCGGATTGGGCTGCGAGAACCCGATGTCCAGGCGTATGGTAGACAGATGGGCCGGGCGAGCGGATGGGCAAGGCGCATCCAGCGTGACACCGCGCCCACAGAAACCGCAAACGAGACCGTAGGCGAAGGCGAGTAACATCGGCTCAAGTCTCACCGGTATCGGTATCGAACCAGGCGGCGTCATCTACGTCCTCATCTTCGCACGAAAAGGGGTCATCGCTGTCCTCATCCAGCGCGGTCGTGATCTCCTGGATCAACTGGTTGCGCTCCTGTTCGGTGCAGACGGTCGGGTTTTTCAGGAAAGGCAGGCAGAGGCGGAGCAGGGCACGGAAGAAGTCGGCTTCCCGCGCTGCCACCATGATCCATAGATCGTTATCATTATCGGTTCCCATTGCTGCCGTTCCTTATCGCACATAGAACAGCAGGCGGACGGGGCCAATGCCGTCCACGAGGCGGGTTCCCTTCGTTCCCCACCCTGCGCGGTTGGTGGCGCGGATCGGCGTTCCCGCAACGATCATCTCGCGTGCCAGGTCGAACGCGCCCTGAAAGTCTGGATCGCTGCGACGGCTTTTGGTCGCGTCGTAACCGAAATCCAGAACGGTAAACGTGGTCGCGGCGTTGCTGAGGTAAAACACGGTCGGGTCGCTCAGGTCTTCGCCCGCCAACGTGCATCGCAGGGCGTAGCCCAGACACCCCGATACGCGGGATACCTCATCGGCATCAAGCCTGCGGTCACAGACCACGCGGACGCCGTAGAAGTCGTCTGCCAGCGCACCAGGAGCATCAATGGGCGTCCAAGCGGGTTCCTGCGGCGCTGTGTCCAATAGGGGCAGAGCGCGGCGATTAAGATGCAACAGTGTCGTCGGGTTCGGGTCGGCAGCGTAGGCGCGGGCAGCGGCTTGAAACTGGTCATAGGCGGTCAGGGTGAGTTCTCCTTTCGGGCAAGCGATCAATATTCATCAGCGCGCATGATGGTCATAACGCGCACGGTCACAGCGGGGTCTGCCGGGTCAGGTGATTGGAACTCCATCGTCAGGTCGTAATAGTCAATCTTCCAGAAGTAGCACGTGTCGTCCATCTCCACTGCGCCGAAGTCGCGCTCGCCATAGGGATCGTTTTCCGGTCTGAAATCCCTAAAAGTGGAGACCAGGGCGAGCAGACCGGCGACCCGCGCCGGAGGTAACGCGGTCACGCCAGGCGTCAGGTAGCACTTCCCCGGACAGCGACGGAATTGGTCGTTAAGGGCGGCGATTTTCTTGGCGGCGGTCTGGCTCATGCGAACACCTCCTCGTCGGCGAGTGTTCCCGTGCGGTCAGGCAAAAAATGGCACATCGGGCGGGAACCGATCATGGCGCACATCATAAAATGGACATCGCAGCCCGGATAGCGGCGGGCGATGCTCTCCTCGGCTGCCAAAAAACCCTGAACACACTCCTCGTGCGTGAAGATATGGCGGCGGGGATCGTATCCCTCTTTGAAACTGCCTCTATTCGCACTCCGCGCACGGCTTGGTTTCGTGTTCTCCATACTTCGTAACTAGACATTTTGTCCAGAAACCGAAAAAGACTTTGCAGGAATTTCTGGACATTTTCCCAGTTTGCGCTACAATACGGGAGTTCAACCGAAGGGGGAGACGCCTGCCATGCCCGACACCGATCCAGACAAGACGGCCTTGCCGTATGTGAGTGTCGCCGAGGCCACTGCCTTGCTCGGCGTCCACCGAAGCACGATTTACCAGGCAGTCGAAGCGGGCCACCTAAACACGGTCAGGATCATGGGCAAGAAGGCTTTGTGCCGGGCTGATGTGATGGCCTACAAGCCGCGCCCCAACAAGGGCCGCAAGCCCCAGGACGCTTCTGGTAGAGGCGGGTAATCCGGTGCTTCTCTTGTTTTGTGGTTCAAGCGAAACTCTGAAACCTGTTCTTTCGTAACATAAAGGAAGGACAGACATAAGGCGATGGAGACCGCCGAGACGGATACCCGTCTGAACCGCTCTATTCTCTAGGGCTGATGGCTCCTGATTCGACG
>DASRGL010000126.1:0-6900 GCA_035651115.1 Chthonomonadaceae bacterium | reverse complement strand
GCCGGAGAGAGTCCGCGATCATATCCGTTCGCTGACCGGCACGCACTTCGACCCGGCTCTCGTCGAGGTCTTCCTGAGCCTCCTGGAAAGCGATCGGGAGGAGGAAGCCCTTCCTCTGGCCGCCTAGCGTTGTGCGGCTTCACAACCGTTTTGGCGTCAGATGGACGCAAGTAGTGTCCCTCTACAGAGTGGATAAGGTCATCGGCGACGCAGCATCAACTCGCTATGGGACATTACCGGGACGCCCAGGAGACGAAATGGGGCGTGTCCGCCGTACGGACACGCCCCGCCTCAGAAAGAGATCGTCAACAGCAGTGGGAACGCCCGGCGGCCTATTGCAGCGCGCTCTCCCCCTCTTCGCCGGTGCGGATGCGGATGACCTCCGCGACCGGGACGAGAAATATCTTGCCGTCGCCGATCTCGCCGGTGCGCGCCGCCTCCGCGATGGCGGTCGCCACCTGATGGGCGTCGGCATCCGGCACGACGATCTCGATCTTGACCTTCTGCAACAGATTGACGGTATACTCCGCGCCCCGGTAGTGCTGGGTAAAGCCCTTCTGCTTGCCGGAGCCGCGCACCTCTGTCACCGTCATGCCCTTGATGCCGATGTCGGAGAGGGCCGACTTGACATCTTCCAGCTTCTGCGGGCGAATCAATGCCTCTACCTTGATCATGCAATACCTCCTTCGGAGGGAGCGTTAGGTTCTTTCCACCGACGCCGGAGCGCCGCTGGGAGCGTTGACAAATGCCGCCGCCGTGCCGAGCGCGCGGCTCATACCCGGCGAGGTGGCATCCAACTGCTGGAAGTCGGGATAGGCCAGCGCGCCCATCTCCGGCAGGTCGAGGCCCGCCAGTTCCTCCTCGGCGGTCGGGCGCAGCCGCATAAAGAGGCTCTGCACCTTGAAGAAGACGAACGCGCTCGTGAAGGCCCAGGCCATGACCGCGACGGCGCTGATGCACTGCGCCAGGAACTGCTTGCTGTCGCCGTAGAACAGGCCCGTCACTTTGCCGGAGACGCCGTTCCAGCCGTCGCCATAGGTTCCATCCGCGAAAAGGCCGAGCGCCAGCACGCCGAAAACGCCGCAGACGCCATGCACCGAGACGGCCCCGACCGGGTCATCCACGCCCCGCTTCTCCCAGAAGAAGACCGAGACGACGACCAGCCAGCCCGCAATCGCGCCGATAAGGACGGCAGACCAGACGTTCACGAAGGCGCACGGCGCGGTGATAGCGACCAGACCGGCCAGCATTCCGTTCGCGCCCATCGAGGGATCGTACTTCCCGAACTTCCACTTCATGTACATAATGGCGACCAGCGCGCCGCCCGCCGAAGCCAGCATCGTGTTCGTTGCGACGATGCCGATGCGCAGGTTACCGCCGCCGACCGCGCCCAGCGTGGAGCCGGGGTTGAAGCCGAACCAGCCGAAGGCCAGGATGAACGTGCCGATGATCGCCATCGGGATATGATGGCCGGGCATCGCGACCGGCTTGCCGTCCTTATCGTACTTGCCGATGCGCGGGCCAAGCGCCAGAGACCCCGCCAGCGCGATAAAGCCGCCGCAGGCATGGACGACGCCCGAACCGGCGAAGTCCACCGCGCCATGGCCCAGTTTCAAGGTGCTGCCGAGGTTGGCAAGCCAGCCGCCGCCCCAGACCCAGTGGCCGTAGACGGGATAGGCGATCATCGAGACGAAGAACCCGTAGACCAGGAACGCGGAGAAGCGCCACCGTTCCGCCATCGCGCCCGTCGGGATCGTCGCTGTCGTGTCCATAAAGACCATCTGGAACAGGAACAGCGTGAAGACGCCCACATCGTAGACGCCGCTCAGACAGAACCCGTTGGTCCCGATGATCTGTTGAATGATACCCGATTTGGCTCCCGCCGCCAGCGACGCCGTGCCGCCGAGCGTAGCTGCCGCATAGCCGCCGAACATGATGGCGAACCCGGCGATCCAGAAGCCGAGCATCCCGATGGGATAGATCATGAAGTTGGTCATGATGACGTGCGCGGCGTTCTTGGCGCGGCAGAATCCGGTCTCTACCATCGCGAAACCGGCCTGCATGAACATGACCAGGAAGCCCGTCAGCAGGGTCCAGACGATATTCATGGCGACATGCCCCTGCCCGACGGCGTCCAGCGCCTTGAGCAGATCGCCGTTGGTGGCGGGCTTGTCCCTGTTGTCCGCCAGCGCCTTGAGTTCGTCGGCGGTGAACGCGGCCCCCGTTGCGTTCTGCGCGTTGGCGGCCGCGCCGGTAGCGTAGCCGCCCGGATCGGGCGCGGAACTGTCCGCCCACGCTCTCACATTGGCGGCGACGGCCAGCAGGGTTACTCCGATCCATAGAGAGAGAAGTATCCGGGCAGCCGGTCTTTTGAATCTGTGTGCAAAGCGACTCATATCTCTGCTTCCTCCCGAGCGATTCAGACTGCCTGCGCAGTGCCGCAGGCGCGACATTTTCACACTTTGGGCCGTTCAGGGCGTCTCCGGGCGCGGACGGTCTGCCCACAGAGGGGGCCGTTCCGACCACCGGAGTTGCCGATTGCGCTTCCCGCATTGGAAACGACCGGACTTGGCAGAGAGGGAAGCCACACAGGCTTCCCGGCAACGGCGCTGTTGCGAAAGGTTCAGGGCGTCTCGGCGAGCGGTTCGCCGGTCGCCTGCAATGGCGATTCCGGCCTCTGTGCCGGTTGGACACCTCCTTTCGGCCCCGGTCGGCTCGCTGCGAGCTTCAACAGGGGAGGCGTGATAAAGGTCGTGAGAATGACCACAAGAATAATGGCCGCGTAGAGCGCATCGTTGATTACGTGCTTGCTCAGGCCGATGCTGGCAAAGATCAGCCCGACCTCGCCGCGCGGTATCATCCCGATGCCGACCGTCCAGCGCTTCGTGCCGCGTCCCGGAACGCTCAGCCCGCCCAGCACCTTCCCGATCAGCGCGACCACGAACAGCAGTCCGCCGATGGTCAGCGTCGTGCGGCCCGCCGCCGTCGTCGGATCGAATACTTGCAGATTCATCCGCGCGCCCATCATCACAAAAAAGATGGGAACGAAGATGTCCGCAATGGATTTGACCTGCTCTTCAAAATGAACCTTATGTTCCGTCTTGGCAAGCACCAGCCCCGCCGCAAACGCGCCGACGATGGGCGCAAGCTGCGCCGTCTCCGCCAGCGTCGCCAGCAGCAGACAGAAGATGACGGCCACGGAGGGAACCGCCGCTCGCGTCCGCATTCGCCGCGCCCAGTGCAGCAGCAGAGGCGTGGCGCGCAGGCCGAGGATGAGCGCGCCGGCCAGGAAGAGATAGGCCATCAGTGTCAGCTTGGCGACCGCCAGCCAGGAGACGGCTTTGCTGGCGGCCAGCCCGCTTACCGCTGCCAGGATGATCAGCCCGATGACGTCGTCCACCACCGCCGCGCCCAGAACGATCTTGGCCTCTTTCGTGTGCAGCGCATTCAGGTCGGAGAAGACGCGCGCGGTGATGCCGACCGAGGTGGCCGTCAGCGCCGCGCCCACGAAGAGGGACTGTATTGGCGGGTGGCCCAGCCCTCTCGCCACAAAAAATCCCATCAGGAAGGGCAGCGCCACGCCCGCGACGGCCACCCAGGTCGCCGCCAGCCCGACTTTGAACAGGTCTTCCAGATCGCTCTCCAGCCCGACCTCGAACAGCAGCAGCACCGCGCCGATCTCCGCGATCTGCTGGAGCGTCAGGCTGTCCCCCTGCACCCAACCGAACACGCTCTGCCCCGCCAGCACGCCAAAGACGATCTCGCCGAGGACGGCAGGCTGCTTGAGCCACCGTTCGCAGAGTTCGCCTCCGAGCTTGGCCGCAGCCAGCATGATCGCGATCTGTAGCAGGATGGGTTCGTGCATCGGTGTACTTCACCATCTCCCCGGCCCTTATTCAGAGCCGGGGAGGAGGACTTCTCATATCAACTCCGGTGAATGAGTCACTATTCCAGTCTTGTCATTCTGAGCGCAGCGAAGAATCTCAAACGGGAACTGTTCCACCGGAGTTGATATCAGAACTTATAGACACTGCTCAGATAGATGGTGTCCTGATCGGCCACCACGGCTCCACTGCCCGCGCCGAAGAAGGGGACGCGCGCATGGTCGTGCCGATACTCCAGACGGGAGATCAGACGGCCCCGCAAACTGGCATACTCTAAGGTCAGCGTCGCCGAATTCAGCTTGTTGTACCCCCCGCCCAGACGCAGGCCCACGCCGCCCACGCCCGGCATGTCCTCGAACTGCTCCACCCGCAATGCGGTCGCGAACTGGGGCGTCCACTGGTAGCGCGCATACCCGGCAAAGCCCAGGTAGTTGGCCGAAGCATGAACCCCGGAGACATCGCCCGCAATGCTGCCGTAGTCAATCTCTCCCGCCAGTTTCAGCTTGTCTGTCGCCTGATACGTGCCGAGCGCCTCGAATAGATTGATCGTCAGGTTGCCTCGATTCTTGGGGGCCAGGAACGGCCCGAACGCGCCCGTGCCTTCCGCCCCGCCCATCCAGTTGAGAATGCCCGTCAACTTCGCGTTGGGCTTCCAGGCCAGTTGCAGATGCACGCTTTTGGCGTCGTTGTCGTCGGCGATGTTGTTCCAGCCGTTCGTGACCATCGCCATCGCCGAGAGGGTGTTCGTCAGCGGCGCGGAGACCCGCAGGCCCGCATGATAGAGCGGAATGGCATATTGGAACAGAAAGCCGCGCGAGTAGTTGTCGTTGCTGCTGCTCTCGATGACCTCCTGGCCGAAAGAGGTGACGAAGATACCGGCGTCCATAGCGATGTCGCGGTTCCAGACGTGCGGCGTATAGGTCAGGTAAAGCTGCTGCAAGGTCTGCCAACTGCTCGTGCCGCCGGGTTCCGTGCCATGCACGAGGCGGGCGGTGTCGCCGAAGGTCAGCGTCGCCGTGACGCCGAGTGGAAAGCCTTTGCCAGGCGTGCGCGTGATGTTGACCTCTCCGAGGCTTAAACTCACGTCCCGGTCGTTGATGTCGAAGGAGCGCCCGGCGTTGTCAATGCCGATGGTCTCGCCGCTGGGCGTGACCAGCGTCGTGAACGGGCCTCCTGTTGCGGAGCGCGGCGCGCGGGCATTGACGCCGAAGTAGACATCCACCAGCCCGGAGACCGTCACCGAACCGGGCGCAGGGCCGGATGGAGCGGCAGGAGTCGCCTGGGGAGCAGGCGCGTCTGCTTTCGGCGCGTCCTGCGCCTGGCCGGAGAGCGCGCTCAGGCCCAGCAGGGCGCAGGCGGCGACCGGGAGCAGGGCGAAGCGCCCCCGGCGCATGGCAGCGCGCGAAGCGCGCCGCAAACGCAGGGCCGTCTCCTGAGTCTCCTGGCCTGCCGCAGCGCGGCGATCCGCAAAGCGTTGGAGCGAATGGATGGTGCGGGAGAAAGGAAATTTCACGTACCGTTGTCCTCCTGTGCTAGAGTCGAAGTGCGTTCTATCCCGTCCGTCCCGTAAAGCGAACAGACAGGCGATGTCAACAGCGCGCGAGCGCCGGAAAAGGGCGATCTGCGCTGAGAACATCCAGAAGAGTGGGAATAACGCCATACGATCCGGCGTCGCGCCGCAGAGGAGACTCGTCGGGCGAAGCCGGACATGAGGAGCGGCAACAGCAGCGTTGCGGGGCAGAGCTATTTGGTTGGTCTGTCGCAGCGAACGGCTGCGTCATCTGCGACAGCGGAGCGGGGAGCAAACAGAGAACGGAACACGATCTGCCAGACGGCGTCAGCGCGCGCGGCGCGCCGCGCCCATGTCCGCAGACATCTCTTCGGTCAGCAGGATCGCCTCCGCGATCTCGCGCAGAGAGCGGCTGGTCGCCAGTGCCTGCGCTTGCAGGCGGCGATAAGCCTCCTGATCGCTCAGGCCGTTCCGATCCATCAGCACGCGCTTGGCGCGTCCGATCAGGCGGTTGGTCTCCATCTGATCCTGCACAGACTCCAGCGCGCCTTCCATGGCGACCATCTCCCGATAGCGGGAGATAGCGATCTCGATGGCGGGCTGAAGTTCCTGCTGGCGGAACGGCTTGACCAGGTAGGCCAGCACGCCGGCCCGGTTCGCCTGCTCGATCATCGGCACATCGCTATAAGCGGTCAGCAGCATCACCGCGCCCAGCCGCTCTTTGCTGATGATCTCGGCGGCTTCCAGCCCGTTCTGCTTGGGCATCATCACATCCAGGATAATCAGGTCGGGGCGCAGGCTGCGGGCCAGATAGCAGGCCGTCTCGCCATTGTCGGCCTCGCCCACGACGGTATGGCCTATACTCTCCAACATCGAACGCAGATCGAAACGCAGTACCGCGTCATCATCGGCAATAATGATATTTCCTTGCTGCATCGTGGGTACTTTCCTGTTTGCGGCCCGGCCGCGCCGTGTTTCCCGGCGCAAAGACTATAAAAACGGATGGGCCGAGACGCGGAGCCGGAGCCTGTCCGCAGTCGCTCATCCGTTTCAGCGTTCGCATCTTCTGGTTTGACGGCAGGCAGTTCGCTCCCTCAGAGTATAAGACGAGGAAGAGAAGGTCGGCGTGACGCGGTCGGGTGCAACGCAACTCACGGCATCGGGCAATGCTACAGGTATCTCTGTAAGCGAATCCTGGCAAACGTCGCCGTTTGCAGCATCATTCCGCTATCCCGCCATTGGGAGGCTAACTGCGCGCAGTATAACAGAAAAACGGGGAAAAGTCAACAGGTTTTTTGCGCGGAGGTCGCTTGCCGGTAATGAAAAGGGCCGCGTGCGAAGGTCTGTCCCCCTCCCCCCAAGAACTTTAGGGGCGGACAGGTGGACAATCTGCTTGGTCGCAATGGGATAAATCCCTTCGCTTTGTAGCCTGCGGCTCAGTGTCCTGCGGACACGGTACAGGCCCAGAGTGGGTGCGTGTCCGCAGGACACTGGGCGGAACGCCAC
>DASRGL010000125.1:0-15560 GCA_035651115.1 Chthonomonadaceae bacterium | reverse complement strand
CACCCCCCAGCGGCCCGATCCGCTGCCGATGGACGGGTTCCAGGAGGAGACGGACCTGGACTCTTCGATTGCCCTGGAAGAGACCGACGATATGGAACTGATGACCAAGGCGCTGTTGTCGGCCAACATGGAGGACTACGGCGTGGAGGAAGACATCGGACTGGACGCGACCGAGCCGGAGGACGACCTGTTCGGCGCGCCGGAGGAGGGCGACAAGCCGCTGATCTAGGGCGGAGCCGCTTGAACAGAGGGAAGCGTGAAGGGGCCGACCGGAACGATGCCGGCCGGCCCCTGCTTTTTTGCAACAGGACGCTGCGGAAACCTTCTCTGTGCGACCCTCTTTACGTGCAACTCTGCGCGATCTTTGCCGCCCAACCTACCTCTTCCGGCAGGGATGGGCAGCCTGCGCGCCGCAGGGCCGCGTTGCCGTCGCGACCGCCTGCCGCGACATAGACCGGACGCTCCAGCTTCTGCGCGCGCAGGCACTCCTGCGCCATTCCCCCGCCCGCCCGGATGTCCAGCGCCACGATCAGATCAGACAGGGCGAACACCAGGCGATCCCGGCGGCGATTGTTCGCACCGAGGCCGTGATCGTCCAGGCGGAAGGGCGAGAGCGCCAGGTCGCGTTCCGGCAGGAACACCGCGTCCCGGATGCGCGCGGCGGCAAACGGCGGGCGGTCGAAATCCGGCCCCAGCGCCTCCCGCAGACCCCGGTCGAAAACGTAGACGATAGGCCGGTTCTGCCTCTGCGCCGCCAGCGCCAGCCGTTGATAGGGCGCGCGGTCATGGCCGGTGACGGGAATGCCGCCCGCCCGCGCCAGTTCCGCCGCGACCTCGTCCAGACGCGCCAGGGAGGACGGCGGAGCCTCGTTCGAGACGGCGACGGTGAAGGTGAACCGGCCCGCCTGCGCGTCCAGCAGCGCAAGACGACCGAGAGCGTACAGGATGGGCGGCGGAGCCTCGTCGAAGCGTTCCAGGCGTGGCGGATAGGCGGCGCTCTCCAGGGTCAGGAGGTGCATCGGATGAGCGCGGATGGCGCGCGCCAGTTCGGCGCTCTGCCTCAGCAGCGCCTCCCGGTGCGTACAGAGATAGTCGGCGGCCTGGGAACGCAGGTCGTAACGCCGTCTCCACTCGGCAGGCGTCAGCGCCAGGCACTCCTCCGGCAAGAGACGCTGTTGCGCGTTCAGGCGCAGCAGACGGGCGAGCGTCTTCTCTCCCAGATGAGGTACGCTATGCAGTAGGAGCAGGAACTGCGCGGCGCTCAGGGATTCGGTTCCCTCCCGGTTCATGCGGTTGTTCTCCTTGATATCCTTCGCAGAATTCTTGCTTGCCTTTGCAATCCGATATTGTCGTTGTCCGATAGGTAATCGGCCCTCTTTTGCCAATGCCCCGCTACCCGTGAAAAAAATTTTTATTCCGACGAAAATTTTTTTGGAGTCTCTGTTGTCGCTGCAAGAGCGAGGAGGCGGCAAAAGTTCCTCCCAAAACGACAGGTGAAACGTTTAGTTTGTCAGTTTACCTGTCAGTTGATACAGTTTCGGCGCCTTCGCGCGCCTTCCCCGGTCGCGCTCTTTGAAAGATACCGGCATTATTAAATGCTTATAGACTTGTATTGGTTACTTGGCATAGGGTACACTCTCTGGGATAGTCTGACAAAGTTGACTTTCATACCATCGCAGTTTATAATCTCCGGGAGGGAACCGCATTCAATTCCGAGAACGTATTCAGTACGACACTCCATTACCAGCGCTCTAACAGAGTCGTTCCGCTAGAGAACGATAATACACACAGACAAGGATGGTATTCGCGTGGATACGAGTCAAGAGAGAAGACGAAAATACATCGGCGTGGGAGGCGACGACGTCCCCTCCCTGGGGGTACTGGAAGGCGACATTTTGCGCCTGCTCTGGGATGCCGGAGAGCCGCAGTCCTCTGTCCAGGTCTATGAAGCCATGCATTTCTCCCGTCGCGCCGAACGGCGAGAGATGCAGTCGCCCTCGACCATCGCCGTCACGTTGAGCCGCATGGTCGAGAAAGGGCTGCTGACAGTCGAGCGACGCCCGCGCGGAGGCAAAGGTTACTACAACCCCACCCGCACGCGCGCCGAGGTCGTAGCCGCTGTGATGGACGATGTCAGCCGCCGCCTCTCCGGGCAGCCGCTCGGCTACGTCCTTTCGCGCCTGCACGCCTCCCCGGACAAAAAGACGAAACCCGAGCCGGGAACGGAGGCTCTGGAGCCTCTGCTCGACGCCCTGCGCAAGCTGGAAAAAGAGGACAACAAACCTATCATCAAGCCACCTATGGATTACTGATAGGTTCTGTTTTACGACCGGATGGAAGAGGGGCGACGACAACGCGGTTTCCCTCCCGCCCCTCTTCTACTACTTCCCCTCCGGCCCGGCCAGCAGCAGACGGGCCAACGCCTCCGGCTCCCGCACCTTCAGGGCGACCCGCCGCACTCCGCCCGCACTCCAGAACCCAACCAGCCCGGCCCGCTCCGCCTCCCAGAGCCGCGAAGCGACGACAGACGGCGGCACTACGAACAGCCGCGCGCACTGCGCCCTGCCGACCTGATCCCAGGCCGGAGCCAGATTCTCTCGCCCGAACTCCTCATAAAGTCCCCACAGCAGCGCCGACAGACTGAGGCTGTGCGGCGCAAGCGTGTAGGCATGAACGCGCCCCCGCGCATCCAGCAGCGGCGACGAAAAGACGACGCCGACCTGCCTCAAGATGCGCAGGGCCAGGCAGATCGTGCGCTCGCTCTCGAACCCCCACGCCCGCCGCGCGAAATCCACCACGCACCCCGTCGTGAGAATCGGCTCCGGAGCCAGCAGCAGCCCGGCGTTCGCCATGATGAACTCGTCTTCCGTATAGGGCGGCGGAATCCGGTTTTCGATGAAATAGGGATAGAGCAGATCGCGCGCGATGGCCCCGACCAGCTTATCGGCGCGCGCGGCGGCATAGTAGACCAGTTCGCGGCGTGCCTGGGTGTCCGGCAGGCCGGAGAGCAGCCGGGCGAACGCGGTCAGGCCCGTCGGCAGCGAGCCGTCCGCGTCTTGCGACACAGACATAGCGGCAGGGCTGCCGTCGCCGACGGACGCGCGCTTCCCTGGCGCGTCCGTAAGGGCCGCGCCCGCCGTGATGCGCTGAAGCAGCTTGGCCGCCACGCGCAGGCGAGTCGCCGGGGAACGCTGCGGCAGCGAGTCCGCGACACGTTCCCGTACCAGACGCGGGTCGCCCTCTTCATCGTGGATGGCAAGGATCGTGGCCGCCGCAATCGTCTCCTGCACGTAGAGTTCCTGGCCGAATCGAGCATACACAGCCGTCAAACCTCAGAGTGGGTAGCATGGCGCGCCTCGCGCACGCTGCATTATAACAGAAACCGCGCCAGGACGCAATGGACTGTGTCCTGGCGCGGCAGAAGGCAAGGCGTATCGCACGGCCCCTACTTCAGCGCGCTCTGAACGGCCTCCTCTACGTCACCCTTCTTCGGCTTGCCCGTCCACTGCCGCACGATCTGGCCCTCTCTGCTGACGAGGAACAGAGCGGGAACGCTCTTGACGCCGAACTCCCTCCACGCCGGTCTGTCGCCGCCATCCAGCAGGATCGGATAGGTGAACTTGCGCTTCTGCACGAACGGCCTGACCGCTTTCACGCCCTTCTCATCTATCGAGACGCCCAGCACGACGAGTCCTTTTGCTGCGTACTTCTCCTGCAGCTTCTGCATTTCGGGCATGGTCTCGACACAGGGCTTGCACCAGGTGGCCCAGAAGTCCACGAGCAGGATTTTGCCCTTGTAGTCGTTCAGGGTCGTCTCTTTCTCCTCCAGCGTCTTGAGCGTGAACTTCGGCGCGGGGCGCGGCAGAACGGGCGGCATATAGTCTTCCGGGGCCTGCTTGAACGCGGCGGCTTCCTTGCCGTTGCAGAAATAGTACGCCTTGCCCTTGTAGCGGACGCCTGCCGCTGGTCTCTCCTCGCCATGCGCACTGCCCTGAAGTTCGCAGACGGCACAGACCGCCTTCTGAGGCAGTTCGTTCTTCGGAATGTCCTGCGGCACGTCCTGAGCGCGGACGCCCCCGGCGACACCTGCCAGCAGCGCCAGCGCCGAGATCGCCTGCATTGGCTTCATTCGGATGATCCTTTCTAAAACGCGAATCCTATGCTGACGCCGGGGTGCTTGAGATAGACAGCGATCAGCGAGACGTTCCAGTTCTTCTCCTTATACGTCAGCAGGAGATGGCTCCTGCGCCCATCGTTCATCGGCAGGAGATCCCACTGCCCTCCCAGCGCGATATTGACGCCAAAGGGAAAGTTGACGCCTCGATCCTGCTCGGAGTAGTTGAGGGAGACGTAGGGCGCGACGTGATAGCGCGGAATCCCTCTGGCTAGCGTCAGGTAGTAGGCATGGGTTCCTTCGCGTGAGCCGATACGGTCGCTGGACGTGCCGAGCGTGAGCAGGGGCCAGCGCGCCGACTCACGATTGAGCAGCCAGTTGGCCGTCGGGACGATCTCGTGAACGACGGGGTTGTACTCGATTCCCGCCTGGAAGCGCGGCGTCAGGCGATAGGCCGCGTTGAAACGCCAGCGCGGGCGCGCTTCCGGCGTGTCGGCGTAGCGCACTGTGAACTGCCACTGTCTGGTGAAGTCCCCCGCACCGAGGAACTGGCCTTCGCCGGGTCAGCCCGTTCACGGAGGAACGGCAATGGGAGGCGGTTTGGGCGCGGCCTGCGCGGGCGAAGGCAGGCTTTGCGGCGAGTCGGGCTTGTCCTGCGCTTTCGCCAGCAGGGGCAGAGCCAGCCATCCGACCGCCAATAAGGTACGAAGCTGCATGAGTAAGAGCCTTCCGGGAGTGCCATAAAGCATGGTTTGCGAATCGCTTCCGGGACAGAGCGGGCGCGGCAAGGCGCTCGGCTCTGCCTGCTGCCAGAGATTATACCTTTTCTCGGAGCAGGCAGGAAGTCGCGCGGCGGAGTAAGAACCATAAGGACGCTACCCTCCCACCCAAGAAAGGAACACCGATGCTCAACGTTGGCGACATCGCTCCCGATTTTGAACTCCAGAACCAGCAAGGCGAGACCGTCCGCCTCTCCGCTCTGCGCGGCAAAACCGTCGTTCTCTACTTCTATCCGAAAGCCGACACGCCCGGATGCACGAAGGAATCGTGCGCGTTCCGAGACGCCCGAACGCAGTTCGATGCGGCGGACGCCGTCATCCTGGGTATCAGCCCGGACACCGTCTCCTCCCAACTCGCCTTCGCCGAGAAATACGGGCTGCCCTTCTCGTTGCTCGCCGACCCTGACCATCAGGTGGCGGACGCCTACGGCGTCTGGGGCGAAAAGACCAACTACGGGAAGACCTACATGGGAATCATCCGCAGCACCTTCGTCATAGACCCGGAAGGACGCTTGAGTCACATCTTCCGCAATGTCAAAGTAGACGGCCACAGCGACGCGGTGCTGACGGCGGTGCGCGAACGCGCGGCGAAGTGACAGCCCTCTCTGCCTGAGATGTTGCGAGACTGGGGACAGATGAAGGAGGCGAGACCATGACAATGCGACGCAGCCGCGTGCTGGCGAAACTTCGCGCGGGAGAGGTGGCAAGCTGCTTCAAACTCAATCTCTCCTGCGCCCGCGCCGCCGAGATCGCCGCCCGGAGCGGATTCGATTGCGTGTGGACGGATCGGGAACATACCGCCAACGACTGGAGCGTGATCGAGCAGCAGGTCTGGGCCACCAAAGCCTACGATGCCGACCTGCTGGTGCGGGTCAGCCGAGGCGGCTACAGCGACTATGTCCGCGCGCTGGAACTGGATGCGGCAGGCATCATGGTTCCGCATGTGATGAGCCTGGAGGATGCGAAAGCCGTCGTGCGGATGACCCGGTTCCATCCGCTCGGACGCCGCGCGCTCGACAGCGGCAACGCCGATGGGGCCTATGCGACCATCCCCGTCGCCGACTACATCCGGCAGGCCAACGCGGAGCGGTTTGTCGCGATACAGATCGAAGACCCGGAGCCTCTGGCGGAACTGGAGGCGATTGCGGCGCTGGACGGCATTGACATGCTCTTCTTCGGGCCGGGCGACTTCAGCCATCGCCTGGGCATCGCCGGCGAGTTCGGCCACCCGGAAGTGCGACAGGCGCGAGCGCGGATCGCCGAGGTCTGCGCGGCGCACGGCAAGGTGGCCGGAACGGTTGGCACGCTGGACAACCTGGACGAACTGATCGGATCGGGCTATCGGTTCATCAACGTGGGCGCGGACGTCCTCGCGCTGAATCGTTACTGCACAGAGATCGTCAGAGCATTTGCGCAACGGCGGCAGGGTTGACAGCAAACCCGAAGCATCCGGCGAATGAAAGGCTGGCCCTCACCCCCTGCCCCCTCTCCCACGCTGCGGGAGAGGGGGAGAAGGCTTAATCGTCGTCTCTGGCCGTGAGGCGCAGGCCGAAGCGTTTGGGAGGCTTGGGCGTATGGATGCCTTTGATGGCGTGCCAGAGAATATCGTTGAGTTCGTCGTCGGGAGTCGCGTCGGCCAGGAGCGGATGGATCAGCCGCGCGCTGTCCTGCGCGCGATAGGCCGTCGCTCTGTTTACCTCACTGATGATCTCGCGGGCGGGCAGAATAGCCGTGTAGGGTTCGGCATTGTCCGCCGTCGGGCCGAAGACGGCGATGGGTGCGGCGATGGCATCGTACTGGGACATGGGCGGCAGTCCGAGCAGCAGTTCCATCGTGCGCAGCATACTGTCCGTGTTATAGAAGCGGCTGTCCACCGTCCCCTTCTTGATATAAGGGCTGATGACGAAGGCGATGGAGCGGTGCGCGTCCACGTGATCATACCCATTCTGCGCATCGTCCTCCACGATACAGATAGCCGTCTCTTTCCAGTAGGGACTATGGCTCACCGCCTCCACAAGCTGCCCGACCGCGTAGTCGTTATCGGCCACCATCGCGCGCGGCGAGGACATATCGGGGGCCGTGCCTTGCGTATGGTCGCGCGGGAACCGCACCATCATAAACCGGGGCAGGTCGCCATTCTTGAGATAGGCATCGAACTCGCGCTTCCACTCCGCAAACCGGCTCGGCGCGTTGAACTGGCCGTAAGCCTTCGTCTGCTTGGGCGCGGGCGCGTTATGGAGCATCCAGGCATCGCTATCGGCGTAGGCCATATCGAAGTAGCGGAAATTCACGTCGGTCTTGCCGACGAGCGCCTTCTTGTTCGGGGTGTTGTCTTCGGCGAGCGGCTTCCCGTCCGGGCCGATGGAATCGGCGTCGGCGGAACTGACGTAGAAGCCGTAGTTGCGGAAGGAAAGACCTTTTTTGGCGCAGAGTTCCCAGAGATAGCCGCTCGGCGGGCGGGCCACGTCCGGGATACCGAGCAGGTCTACTGGCACACTGTTGTTCTGCCCCTCGAAATCGTAGCTGCGGCCACGACCGCTGTAGTTGTAGGGCGCGTTGCGGGAGGTATATTCCGAGGTCATCCCGGCGACCGACCACTGCCAGCCGTCCGCCGACACCTCGGCGCAGCAGTAGAAGTTGTCCAACAGGACGAACCGCTCGGCCAGAGCGTGCAGGTTCGGCGTCACCTCTTTGCCAAAAAGGACGAGGGAGGGATCGCCGTTGCCCTGCGGCATGTCGCCGAGTACCTGATCGTAGGTGCGGTTCTCCTTGATGATATAGATAACGTGCTTGATGCCGGGGTTGCGGAACCCGGCGCGGACTTCGCGCTCCAGATCAGGCCGGACGCGGTTGTTCGCGATGACCTGCGCGGTCAGGCGCGACAGTTCGTCTGCGCTGGGCGTATCAAGCGTCGAGACCGTCCCCTCAATGATGTTCTCGATATACTGGCCCAACACGCCGTTCTCTCCCACCGGCTTGCCGTTCGGATTGCGGGTGGCGACGCCCTTCGCATTCGCGACGAAGAGTCGCTGCCCGTCCGGGGAGACGACAACTGCCGTCGGATACCAGCCGACGGGAATATATCCGGCCAGCGCGTTCGCTTTCAAGTCCACGATGGCGACGGCGTTCATGTCCGCCAGCGTCACATAGAGTCGGCTTTCGTCCGGGGAGAGGGCCAGGTTCGTCGGCGTCGCGCCGGGCAGACCGCGCAGGTCGTTCGGGCGCAGCAGGATCGTGCGTTCCACCTTGTCGCTCTGCGTGTTCAGGATGCTGACCGTGTCGCTGCCCGCGTTGGCGACGAACAGCCGCGTCTGCGCCCTGTCCAGCAGCAGCGCCATCGGATGCATCCCCGTGCGGACGTTCTTCGACACCGTCGCCGTCTCCGGGTTCACGACCGACACAACGCCGTCCCGCTCGCTGGTCACATAGACCTTCTTCTCCGCGTTTGGCCCTGCCGTGAGCGCGGCGACGGCATACGGGAAGCCGGGCAGCGGCACTTTGGCGACGACCTTGTTCGCCGCCGTGTCCAGAATGCTGAGCGAGCCTTTCTGCTCCGTGAAGGCGCTGGTATTGTTGTTGACCGCATAGAGGCGGCTGCCGTCCCGGTTGAGGGCCAGCCCCGCGATATGATGCGGCGACATGGATTTCGGCACGCTGGAGGGGTTGTCCAGGACTTTGCCCGTATCGGTCAGCTTGCCGTCCGTGTCTATGGCAAGTATGGAGACGCGATCCTCCGCGCCGCGCGAGACGTAGAGCGTCGTCTGCCCATCTCGCTCCGGGCCGAACGCCAGGCCGTAGTACAGCCCCTCCCGCTTCAGGGATTCGTCCTTGCGCAACCCGTTGAATCCCAGTTGCGAGAGCAGCCGCCCATCCTCCGCGCTCAGCACAGAGACGAACTGCCGGAAGCCCGTATTCGACACCACGAGGAAACGCCTGTTCGGCGTCAGCAGCATATTGGCGGGAAAGCTGCCCACGTTGGTCTGCTTCCCCTGCGGCGTGAGGGCTTTGCCGGTGACGAGCGGGGTCGCGTCCTGCTGGGCCTGGGCGGTCGCGAGGGGAAGAAGCGCGGTGAGGAGAACATAGGCAGGGAGGGAACGCTTTCGAGACTGCATCGCGGCGGATTCCTTTCCATTGTGCAGATCTGGCCGTTAGTTTACCCATCGCGCGCGGATTCGGCAAGTCCATCCTGGCTATAAAGCGCGCGGGGCGAACCGACCGGTCGGTTCGCCCCGCAACAGAGGAGAGCGTAAGCGGACCTACTCGACAGGGAAGCCGCCCGTGCTATCGGGATAGTAGGGGTACATCCAGATGCCTTTGGACTTCCAGATGAAGATGTCGGTGGTCGGGCCGGACCCATTGGCGGCGGAGTCGGCCTTCTTCATCTCGTAGAACTTGGCGTGACCATCGGCCAGAGCCATGTTGTCGCCGTTCTTGTGGCGGATGCGCGGGCGAATCTTGTTGTAGAAGTCGGGCAGTTCGATGGTCACGTAGACGCATCCCCAGGTCGCGCCATAGGGCGGAACCGAGCCAGAGTGGAAGTGCGAGATGACATTGGAAGGCTGGGCCAGCGCCGCCAGAGGCAGCGGGCTGGTGAGGTTGACCGACCCATCCCAGGAGGAGGCATAGCCCCAGTAGGAGTCGTCGGCTCCGAGCCAGAAGTTGTAGGCGTAGTGGTTGGTCATTCGCTTGCCGTTGAAATTGGCGCAGTCGCCACTGCCGGAGAAGGTCTTGTCCATCGAAGGACACTGGAACAGATCGCGGCTCTTGATGTAGGGCAGCAGGTTCAGCGACCAGCCACTGACCGGCTTGACGGGAATGTTCGGATCGGTCGTGTGGCGCTGCATCTGCCAGGGTTCGGTGGTTGTGCTAGGCCAGACCTGCTCGATGGTTCCTCCGACGGGAACGAAGGTCTCGTCGTAGTCCTGAAGATACATGTGGTCGGCGAGCGTTATCTGCTTGAGGTTGGAGAGGCAGGTGGTCTGCCGGGCGCTTTCGCGTGCCTGGGCGAAGACGGGGAAAAGGATGGCGGCCAGGATCGCGATGATGGCGATGACAACGAGGAGTTCGATGAGCGTAAATCCGTTGCGTTTCAACAGGGGTCTCCTTTCTCAATCAAGGCTGTTGGTTCCGGTTACTGCGGTTTTATTATAACGGACAATGCGCCGAATTGCAACCCGGGCTTCTCCGAGAATAGAACGGCTCTTCTGCATGGATCGGAGGCTATTGTGACATGGGAATGTTAAGGACAGATTAACAGACGGTTAACCGCCTGTTAAATTCTCCGGGCGGCGCGCGCGAGGCGACGTTCAGCCTGCGCTCTGCTCCATTTCCAACTCTTTCTTGAGCAGGCGCTTGACGACCTTGCCCGTACCGCCGAGTGGCAGCGATTCGCGAAACAGCACGCGGCGCGGCGCTTTGAAGTTCGCTAAGTTCTTCCGACAGTAGGCGATGATCTCGCGTTCCGTCGGCGACTGGCCCGGCTTCGGCACGATGACCGCGACCACCTCCTCGCCGCGCAGCGCGTCCGGCAGGCCGATGACGGCGGCGTTAGCAACGGCAGGATGCGCGAACAGGACCTCCTCGACCTCGCGCGGATAGACGTTCAGGCCCGACGTGATGATCATGTCCTTCTTGCGATCCACGATGTAGACATAGCCCTCCTCGTCCATGCGGCCCATGTCGCCGGTGTGATACCAGCCGCTGCGCAGCGCCTCCGCCGTCGCCTCCGGCTGATTCAGGTAGCCGAGCATCACGTTGTCGCCGCGCACAACGATCTCCCCGACCTCGCCGACGGGGAGCGGGTTGTCGCTGTCGTCGAAGATGGCGATCTCCACGCCGGGCAGGGGCGGGCCAACGCTGCCGACTTTGCGCGGGCCGTCTACCGGGTTGACCGACGTGACCGGGCTGCACTCCGTCGGGCCGTCGCCTTCCAGCACCGGCACGCCGAAGCGCGCTTCCAGCGCCGCCAGGGTCGCCGCCGCCAGAGGCGCGCCGCCGGAGACGAACAGGCGCAGGCTGGAAAGGTCGTACTCGCGCTCCGGCGTGAACTGGAGCAGCACGTTGAACATCGTCGGGATGCCCGCGAAGATGGTGATGCGGTGCTTCTCGATGGTCTCCAGCACGCGGCCCGGCTGGAAGTTTTCCAGCAGGACGGAGGTGCAGCCGCCACCCAGCGCGGTGTTCATGCAGACCGTTCCGGCGAAGGAGTGGAAGAGCGGCAGGATGGTGATGAAGCGGTCTTCGGGCGTAAAGTGGAGGGCGGCGCGCACCTGCTCGACGTTGCAGGTCAGATTACGATGGGAGAGCATCGCGCCTTTGGGATGACCGGTCGTGCCGGAGGTATAGATGACGACCGCGCAGCTATTTTCGTCTATCGGCGGGTTCAGCGCCGCGCCCTCGGAGGCCGCCAATATCTCTGCGCCCCGCCGCATCAGTTCGGGCAGAGTCAGAAAGCCGGGGATCGAGTCGACCAGCGCCAGATCGGGCATCTCCGCGCGCGGGCTGATGCTGACGACATGGCGCAGGTTCGGCAGGTCCTGCCGCGCCGCCTGCACGCCGGGCAGCAGCGGGGGAGCCGTGATAACAAGCTGCACGTCGGCATCGCGCCAGATATATTCGAGTTCGGCGGGCTTGAGCAGGGGATTGGCCGGCACGACGACCGCGCCGATCTGCGCCGCCGCATAGTAGCCGTAGACAAATGGCGTACAGTTCGGCAGCAGCAGCGCGATTCGGTCGCCTGCCTGGATGCCGAGCGACAGCAGCCCCACCGCCAGCCGCTCGACGGCAACTTTTAGTTCCGCGTAGTTGGTGGACTGGTCGCGGAAGACAAGCGCGACGTTCTGCGAATAGTCCCGCGCACCCTGAAGGATAATATCACGAAGCAGCATTATGTCCTCTCATCCCTCCTCCGGGAGCGGCCCGAAGGTGAGTCAATCCGTCCTCTCGCCCAGCGCCAGTTCGACCGCGTTTTCCAGCGTCGGAACGATGGGGAGCGCGCTTTCCGTCTGCCCCAACTGCTCGCGGGCCTGTTCGAGTTCGCGCTGCACGACGCTGTAGTCCTCGTCGCCGTGCCGACGATAGATCTGCGCGGCGGCGGTCAGCATCGCGACGGCGCTCTGCCGGTCGCCCTGCTGCCACCGGATGCGCGCCAACTGCCGCAGGGCCGCCGCCGAACCCAGATCGTCGCCCGCCTCCTGCGAGAGCCGCAGCGACTCTCGCCCCAACTGCGCTGCTTGCTCCTCATCGCGCCGGTCGGTGGCGACGTTGGCGATGCCTTGCAGCAGGTGGCCCAGGTTGACGGCGGAGGCTTTCGTCGTCTCCTCGACCGTGTATTTGACCTTCTGCGCGCTGCGCCGCAGAATACTCTTGAACTTCTCCACGCCCGGCGACGTTTTCGGCGGCACGCGCTCCGGAGCCAGCTTCTGATTGAGCCACTCCAGCACGACGGAGGGCGGCACGCGATCCATCAACTGCGCGGCCCGCTCGATGCTGACCGGCACGCCTTCCAGTTCGCGCAGCAGCGCCTCGGCGTTTGCCCGCTCGGCCTCCGTCAGTTTCAGCTTCGGGTTGACGGCCAGCGCGCGCTCCAGAAACAGTTGCCCGGCGTCCGTCTCGGCCAGTGTCAGCGCGGCAGGCGGAATGGGCTGCGCGACCACCGCCACATCGAAGGCCGCGACATCCTCTGCCGGCGGCTCGCCCGGAACCGTCAGGCCGGAGAGTTCCAGTTCGTCCGCCCCGGCGATCTGAAGCGACTCGCGCGCCGTCGCCAGGCAGCGCAGACCGGTCGAGCCGGAGAGCAGTTCACGGATCAGATGGTCGGCCTGCGGCAGCAGGTTGGCGTCGTCCAGAATAAGCAGGCAGCGCCGGTCGGCCAGCCACGCGCGCACCTGCGGGAGCGCGGGCTGCGCCGGGTTGAACGGAATGTTCAGGGCCGAGGCGACCTCCACCGCCGCGCCGACCACGTCCCGCGCCTCCGTGAGTTTGACGTACCAGACTCCGTCCGGGAACCACTCCGCCCGCGCCGCCGCCGCCTGCAAACTCAGGCGTGTCTTGCCGATGCCCCCCGGCCCGGTGATGGTCAGGACGGGCTTTTCGCCCTGCGCCAGATACGCGGCGATCTGCTCGATCTCTCTGGCCCGGCCCACGAAGTTGGTGCGCTGCACCGGCAGGTTGTTGGGCTGGCCTTCCAGAGTGCGGGGCGGCGGGAACGGGCGCGCTTCCATGCCCGGATGGTGCGCCTGGTGCAGGCGCTGCGGCTGCCCCATGTCCTTGAGGCGGTGGTCGCCCAGGTCCTGAAACTCGATCTTGGCATCCAGCGCCCCGGCAAGCGCGGCCCGTCGTGTCTCTTCGGAGAGCAAGACCTGCCCGCCGTGCGCGGCGTTGCAGATGTGCGCGGCGCGGTTGACGACCGGGCCGAAATAGTCCTCGCCGTGCAGGAACGGCTCGCCGGTGTGCAGCCCCATACGGACGTGCAGCGCGCCGATGTCGGGCGGCCAGGGATAGCGCGCCAGGGCCGCCTGAGTGAAGAGAGCGCAGTGGAGGGCGGCAGCCGGGTCGGTGAAAGCGACCATGAAGGAGTCGCCCTCCGACTTGACCTCGTAGCCGCCGAAGCGAGAGATGGCGTCGCGGATGATGGCATCGTGCGCCTGCCAGACCGGGATGAACCGGTCGCCGTGCTGCTCCCAGAGGCGCGATGAGCCGGAGATGTCCGTGAACAGCAGCGTCACCACGCCGGAGGGAAGCGACGATTTCGACTCTTTGGCAGACCTGGACATAGGCGGGCCTCGGCGCGTAAAAACGTTTGACCTCCCCCCAACCCCCTCCTTCATAAGGAGGGGGAGTCCTCGCCTCTCCCCTCTCCCGCAAGGAGGGGGAGTCCTCGCCTCTCCCCTCTCCCGCAGCGTGGGAGAGGGGGCGGGGGTGAGGGCAGAATCGGGCGGGGTCTCTCAGGCGCGCATCGTCTCCTGATAGTAGCGGCACAGTTCTGTCACGGGACACTCGGCGCAGCGCGGCGTCGGCGCTTTGCACACCTGCCGCCCGTGCGTGATGAGCGCGACATGAAACCGGTAGACAAGGGCGTCGGGAAGCAGGGCTTGCAGCGCGTCGTGCGCCTTCGCCTCCCCGATCTGCTTTGTGATCAGCCCCAGCCGCCACGCCACCCGGAAGACGTGCGTATCCACCGGCAAAACCGGACGGCCCATCGCAAAGCAGAGAACGATGGCGGCGGTCTTCGGGCCGACTCCGGGCAGGGCCATCAGATAGGAACGGGCTTCCGCGTCGGAGAGTTTTTCCAGAAAGTCGAGCGTGATCTCGCCGTGTTCCGCCTGAATCGCTTTCAGCACGGCCTGAATGCGCGGCGCTTTGCTGTCGGCCAGTCCCCCGCAGCGGATCGTGTCGGCGATGGCGGCGGTCGGCGCGGCGATGACGGCCTCCCAGGTCGGAAACTCTGCTTTGAGCCGATCAAAGGCGCGAAACGAGTTGACATCGGAGGTGTGCTGCGACAGGATGCAGGCGACCAGTTCATCGAGCGGATTCAGGCGCGGATGCCATTTTGGAATGCCGTAGCGCGCCTCTAATCGCGCCACGATCTTCTCGACCCGCCTGCGCCTCTGCGCCTCCGTCTCCTGCGCGAACCTGTCTGTCGCCTCCCCCGCTTGCCTTTTCATTCTACGCTGCCGCTCTCTCCCGTCGTTTCCGAAGCCTCCTCACATTTCGCGTCCGTCGGGCCGGTTTCCTGCGCTACTGCGCGAGAATCGCGTAGGAATCTGTCTTGTAGTCGTCTAACAGAGGGCCAGCATAGAAACCATGCAGGCGAATGAGCAGATGACGACAAAACTTCTGGATCTGATAGAAACCACAACCGTTGAAAGCGACTTCGCGCCGCATCATCGCCTCGCGATGATCCAGGCCGATACTCTGGAAGCCTCTGCCCGGTTGCCCGCCGGGCAGTTTCGGCTGATTATCACGTCGCCGCCTTACAACATCGGCAAGCAGTACGAGCAACAGACGACGCTTGAATCCTATCTGGAATGGCAGACCCGTATCCTCGAACGCCTGGTAACGCTGCTCCTGCCGAACGGCAGCCTGTGCTGGCAGGTCGGGAACTATGTGGAGGACGGCGAGGTTTTCCCTCTCGACATCTACTTCTACCCGATTTTCAAACGCCTCGGCTTCCAGCTTCGCAACCGCATCATCTGGCACTTCGATCACGGGCTGCACGCTTCCCACCGTTTTTCGGGCCGCTACGAAACACTGCTCTGGTTCACGAAATCGGACGACTATCTTTTCAACCTGGATGCCGTGCGCGTACCGAGCAAATATCCGGGCAAGCTGCACTATAAGGGCGACAAACGCGGTCAACCGAGCGGCAATCCCCTCGGCAAGAATCCGTCCGATTTCTGGCAGTTTCTGCTGGAGGAGTGGGAAAGCGGTGTCTTCGAGATACCGAACGTCAAGTCCAATCACTGTGAGAAAACCGTTCATCCCTGCCAGTTTCCGGTCGAGTTGGTGGAACGTTGCCTTCTGGCCTTTACCGATGAGGACGACTGGATCCTCGACCCGTTTGCAGGCGTAGGCAGCAGTCTTATCGCGGCCGCCAAGAACAACCGGCGTGCCGTTGGCATCGAGCGCGATGGTGAATACTGCGCGATTGCCAGGCAGCGTGTCGC
>DASRGL010000124.1:0-6900 GCA_035651115.1 Chthonomonadaceae bacterium | reverse complement strand
CGCCTGTCTTTGTTTCGGATGCAAGCCATTAGGCACGGCGTCACAGCCTACTGGCTGATCGGATTGCGCCGCCAGTCGTTGTCCGCGTAGGAGCGCCAGGTCGCATTCGGGCGCACCCACTTGGCATGACCATCGGAGTAGGCGACATTTGCCCCGTCCTGATGCCGGGCGACGATACGGGCCTGGGAGGTCACGTCGAACGCCCAGGGCTGCGGATAGAGGCCGCCCCGCGACGAGGTTCCGTCCGAGCGGGCGGCGTCGGCAACGACGATGAATCGCGCCGGGTTGTTGATCGAGGCCAGCGGCGTGTGATCGTTGAATCCGAAGTCTGTCAGATCAATCGTGCCGACCCCGGCGTAGTCCGCCGCATGGTTGTTCGCAGCGGGCGTGATATAAGCCTCGTTGAGATGGCTGCCGTAATCGGTCGGATACCAGTTGCCCGGCCCGATGGCTGTCCAGGGTTTGGCCGAAGGGCATCGGAAAATATCCTGCGTCTTGATGTAAGGGTTCAGCTTGTTGCGATAGCTGAAGATGAAGCGGGCCTCTGCGGTATCCGGCGTGCCGGGAGGCGCCTGCCGCTCCGTGACGGTCGGCGGGAAGTTCTCGTCGTAGTCCTGGATGTACATGGCATACGCCGTGCCGATCTGCCGGACATTGGAGAGGCAGGACGTGGCGCGCGCCTTCTCGCGGGCCTGGGCGAAAACAGGGAAAAGAATGGCTGCCAGTATCGCGATAATGGCGATGACGACGAGCAGCTCGATCAGCGTGAACCCGCTCCGGCGGGCTGTCTTGACAAACATCTACGGTGTCTCCTTTCTCTGCGTGTTTTACCAACAAAATAGGCCCTGCCATCGTGAGGAAGCGTCTCCTCCCAATCGCAGGGCCTCTCGTTGACGAGTCAGCCTTTTGACCTGCCCCCCGGCCCCTTCCCTTTAGGGAGGGGGCCGGGGGGTAGGTCACTTCGCGCCCAGCATCCCCCACCGCTCACGGACGCGGTTTTCCAGCGCGCCGAAGATCGCGTAGTCGGTCAGCAGGCCGAGGCCGATGATGACTAGCATCACCGCGATGACCTGGCTCATGTCGGCCAGTTCCCGGCCCATCGTCAGCATGTGGCCCAGGCCGGAACTGACGAACAGCAACTCTCCGGCCATCAGCGAACGCCAGGCGAACGACCAGCCGAGTTTTGCGCCGGTCAGAATGGTCGGCAGCGCGGCGGGCAGCAGCACCTCCGTATAGAGCGCCAGAGGGCGCGTCCCCATCGTCTGCGCGGCCCGCAGGTAGACGGGCGGGACGTTCTTGACGCCATCCCGCACGGCGACCGTGACCGCCAGCAGCGCGCCCATCACGACGACGAACAGAATGGCCGTATCGTTCAGGCCGAACCACAGGAGCGCCAGGGGCAGCCAGCAGATGCTCGGAAGGGTCTGCAAGCCCATCACGAGCGAGCCGACCGTCTCCTCCATCCACTTCACCCGCGCCAGCAGCACGCCCAGCGGCACGCCCAGCACGAGCGAGAGCGCATAGCCTTCCAGAATGCGCCGCAGGCTGTCCGCCGTCGCATGGATCAGGGAGCCATCGGCCAGGTTGCGTCCGAGCGATTGGGCCACCTGCACCGGCGACGGAAACAGGGTCGCGTTCCAGACGCCGAGCTTAGATAGAATCTCCCAGAACCCCATCAACAGGGCGAAGAAGACCAGCCTCCGCAGGCCGCCAATCTTCATCATACTCTTCCTTCCGGCTCCGCGCCATGCCTTCCTTGAGCGCGCAGGAGATCTGATGCGCGATCCGGGCCACATCCACATCATCTACCGTGCGCGGGCGGGCCAACCGGATCGGAAACTCCGCCTGCACCCGACCGGGCCGCGCCGAGAAGAGGACGACTCTATCGGCCAGGCAGACGGCCTCCCGCACGTTATGCGTCACGAACACGATGGTCTTGCGCGTGCGCTCCCAGATCTCTTGCAGCACGGCGTACAGGTCTTCGCGGGTCTGCGCGTCCAGCGCGGAGAACGGCTCGTCCATCAGCAGCGCCTCCGGGTCGAGGGCCAGGGCGCGGGCGATGGCGACGCGCTGCCGCATCCCGCCGGAGAGTTCGTGCAGATAGCTGTCGCGAAACCGGGAGAGATGCACCAGGTTCAGAAAGTGTTCCGCGCGCCCGGCCCGCTCCTTCGGCGGCAGGCCCATCTGCTTCAGTCCGAACTCGACGTTCTTCTGCGCGGTCAGCCAGGGGAACAGCCCGCCATCCTGGAACACCACGCTCCGGTCGCGGCCCGGCTTCCATACCGGGCGGTCGTTCTCCAGAATCTCGCCTTCGTCCGCCGGGTCGAGACCCGCGATCACGTTGAGCAGCGTGGATTTGCCGCACCCGGACGGGCCGATCAGCACGACGAACTCGCCGTCCGCGACATCCAGGCAGATGTCTTCCAGGGCATGAACCATGCCGCTGCGCCCGTTGAACCGTTTGCTCACTCCGCGTATGGACAGTGACGCCATGCTTTGCTCCGATTGCCGGGCCGTGAACGACCCGTCTGAGGGGCGGCAGCGCCGCCAACCGCCCTGCGGGCGGAGTTCTCCCCTCTCCCACAGCGTTGGGAGAGGGGCCGGGGGTGAGGGCCTTTCCGGTCGCAGACCGGTTGGCCGAAGGCCCTTCAGACGGGTCGTTTACGGCCCGGCCCTTGTTTACCGCGCCGCCGATGCGCGGCGCTGCACGTTCTCCAAAGGATGCAGGTCTAGCAGTGCGGCGACGTTGACGCCCTGCGGCGGCAGATAGCCCGCCTCGGAGGCCGCCTGCACGAACGCCTGGATGTTGGCCGGGTTCGGGTCGGCGGTGAAGGCGACGCGCCCCCAGGACTCTTTCAGCACGGCATCCGGCAGCGCCTTGCCCGTCAGCCGCTTCAGTTCGGCGTTCACCGCCGTCTGCCCTGCGTCCGGGTTCTTTTGCAGCCATTCGAGGGCGCGCAGATGGGCCTGAAGGAGCGCCTGCACCTGCTCCGCGTGCTGATCAAGGTAGGCTTTGCGAGCGACCACCACCGTCGTCGTGAACTTCCTGTCCGGCCAGAGAGCGCGCTCATCCACGACGAGTCTGGCTCTGGCCTCATGCAGCAGGCGGGTCGCCCAGGGTTCGGGAACCCAGGCGGCATCCAGTTCGCCTTTCAGGAACAGCGCGAGGATGTCCGGATTCTTGATGGGCAGTATCTCGACCGTCCCGCCCTTCTCTTTGGGCTTCAGCCCCTCTTTAGCCAGGAAATGGCGCAGGGAGACATCCTGCGTGCCGCCAAGCTGCGGGACGGCGACGCGCTTGCCGCTCAGGTCGCGAATACTGGCGATGGGAGTTCCCTCACGGGCGACCAGGGCCGCGCCGCCGCTGCACGCCCCCGCCAGGATGCGCAGCGCGCTCCCCTTCGACTTCAAAAAGGTGTTGATAGCGGGGCTGGGGCCGACATAGGCGACATCTACCGCGCCTGCCAGCAGGGCCTCCATCGCTTCCGGCCCCGCGTTGAACACCTTCGGGTCTACGCTCACCTTGCCGCCAAGCGCTTTCTGAAACTCCCCACGCGCCACGCCGACCAGGGCGGGAGCGTGCGTCACGTTCGGGAAGTAGCCGAGGCGCAGGCTCTCCGTTGCGCCGGGCGCGCTTGGGACTGCGGGCTTCGTCCGATTGCTGAACAGGAGCGCGAAGCCGACTAACCCGACGATGGTGATGAGCGGAAGCGCGACCCCGGAATTCGGTCTCTGGTTCATTCTCGTCCTCGAAGAGTTCGGGCGCAGGTTCGCCCATCGGCTCACGCCAGTCGGATCTTCTCGGTCTTGTCTATCTGCACGATGCGCCCGTCCTGAATGATAAGCTGCACCACGCCGTAGCGCACACTCTCGACCGCTTCCTGCACGGCTTCGAGGGGAAAAGGCGGCGGCGTTTTCGGCGGGCGGAGCGTCTGGGAAGTCTTCTCGCTCATGGGATCATCCTTAAATCACGTAGTCCAGGATTTCGTTGCATTGTTCCCGCAGGCTCCGATGCCGGTCCCGAATGTCGGCGAAGGTCGTGCTGTCCAGCACCTCCGCCAGCGCGTCGCGCGCCTCTTTCCAGACCGCCCGCAGTCCGCAGGTCGTCGGATCGGGGCAGCCGCACTCCATATAGCCGGACACGCTGACGCAACTGATCGGGGCCAGCGGCCCGTCCATCGCCCGCACGACCGCGCCGAGCGTGATGTTCTCCGGGGGCATTGCCAGCGTGTAGCCGCCGCCCGGCCCCTTGCGGCTCTGCACAAAGCCGAACCGTTTGAGCGAGAGAAGGATCTGTTCCAGAAACTTGACCGGGATCTTCTGCCGCGCCGCGATATCGTGAATCTGCACCGGCCCGGCATCGGAATGCAGAGTCAGGTCGAGCAGGGCGCGGGTCGCATATTTTCCTCGGCTGGACAGCATGGCGGTGAAATTTGATTTAGTCTATCGGTTTAGTAGAGTAATATTAGCACAGAGTCGAAGGGCTTGTCAAGAGGCGCGGCAGGAATCTGCCCGCTTTTTTTCCGAACCTGCGCCCGACGGCAGAACTGGCCGATAATTCATCACCGCCGGAGACATAAGCAGGGAGGCGACGGTCGCTGGACGGCAGAAAGACACAACGGAATAGGGAGCAAGGAGGAAGTCCCGTGACCGCAGAGATAGCCGCCGGGGACGCCGCCGAGAAGATCGGGCAGAACGCGGGCAGGGAGTTTGCCCGGCGCTTCACCAATCTGCTCTGCGAACTGCGCCTGCAGACCGGCATCCATAAACGCATCGAGACGATCCTGAGCGAGTTTGCGGAGGAGCATCCCAATGTGCGCGCCTCCTACATAGCGCGCTTCGTGGACGATAGCTATTTCAGTGATGGCGCGTGCGGCTGGGAAGCGGCGGCGCGACCGAAGATTCAGGGCTTAGCCATCGAAAAGGAGCATCTGTTCGAGTTTCTGGCGTTCGCGCACGGCCTGCGGATGCACACCACGCCTCTGGACACCATCATGAACGTCGAGGAGTTGTGGCTGGAGACCGCCCCGGAGCATCCGTTCGTGCTGCGCGTCTGCCTCTATCACAGCTTCCCGGCGACCACGATTCTGTATGCGCCCGACGGAGAGAGCCAGGACGCGGCCCGCTCGTTTCTGCGCCGCCTGAAGTATCTGCGGGGGTTTTGAGCGATGCCGAAGTCCCATTTCCCCCTGCGCGGCGGCCCGCATCCGCCCGTCTGGGCTTCCGGCGCGGGCCGCCTCTCCGAGAGAAACGCCGGAGCCGAGCCGAGCGCGGCGCGCATTCTGGGGCAGGAACTCCTGGATCGGCACGCGCTGGAAGCAGAGGTGCAGCGGCTTCGCCAGGAACTCGCGCGGGTACGGAAGGCGCAGGCCGATAGGCCCTCTCCCGGCCCGGCGGCGCGCGGCGCGGCGACAAGCGGCATGATCTGGGTCGCGCTGGCGCTCTGCGGCCTGGGCCTGGCCTTCGCGCTGCTGGCCGTCCTCAATCACGGTTAAGTGCGCCGCGAATTCTGCCGGTTGGGAATTTCTGGCCTCCCGAAGCGTAAAGAGAGAAGGGAAGGGGAGTTCTCAGCAAAAAAGCCGCCCGGTATCAGAGCGACATCGCTCGGAGCGGTACGGCTGGAGATGGAAAACGAAAAAGAAAGATGGGAAACGAGTGCGACGGAACGTCGTTGTTTCTCAGCAACCGGTTCTAGTTCATGACGGCGACGTTGGCAGCCTGGCGGCCCTTGGGCGTCTCGATGGACTCATAGCTGACCATCTGGCCCTCGCGCAGCGACTTGAAGCCGTTCATCATAATGGCAGAGTAGTGGACGAACACATCTACGCCATCTTCGGCCTCGATGAAGCCGTAGCCCTTCGCGTCGTTGAACCATTTCACCTTGCCTGTTGCCATGTTCACTGCTCCTTTTCTGCTCTTCCCATAAGTCAGGAAGATACTGGCCCCGCAAATCGGAATTGCGGTCTGCAAACGCATACAGCCTGCCGTTCCCCGGCGCAGAAAGAGGAACGCCGTTTGCGGCAGGTCGAGAGAGATACACGGCCTGACATTTGCATGAAACGTGCCAGAAATCCTGAACAGTCGTGCAACCGTAGCAAAACCGCGTAATTTTTTGTGCAAAAGTTCTGCCCGCCAAGATTAAAACCATTGACTGTCAACAGGCGTCAGTAAGAATCAATGAAGAAGCGGCCAGAAACCCTGCGCGGGCAGAGAGGGAAGCGCCCTGCCGCCGCCGAGAAAAAGTCGGCGGAGCGCGCTTGCAATTTGTGGTAGGATACAGTATAATTTAGCAAGACTAAATGACCGCGAAGCTTTTGCCCGGCATCCGCCGGAGCATTGGAACCAGAGATTAAAGGAGCGAACCAACAGATGGCTACCATTGACATCGTGCAGACGAACGGCGTCACCCTTTCAGAGCGGGCGGCAGAGGAGATTCGCGGCCTGATGGAGCGGCAGGGCAAGGCGGACGCCGCGCTGCGCGTCTTCGTCTCCGGCGGCGGCTGCTCCGGCCTGAACTATGGCATGGCGATTGACGACACGGTGGAAGAGGGCGATTTCGTCTTCAACAGCTATGGCGTGAAGGTCGTTGTGGACCCGCTGAGCATCAACTACATCAAGGGCGCGTCGGTGGACTACGTCGAGGATGTGATGGGCGGCGGCTTCAAGATAGATAATCCGAACGCGGTGCGCTCCTGCGGCTGCGGCAGTTCCTTCTCTACGGAGGATGGCCCCGATGCTGCTGAGGGCGGCTGCGGTTCCGGCTGCGGCTGCCACTAATCCGGGGCTGTGCGTAGGTTATCAAGCGCGGGGGCGATCTGCTCCCGCGCTTTTGCTTTGAGGTCTCATGTTACGCGGTCCGGCTTTGGCCGGGCCTATAAAAGACCCGTCTCGGGGGCGGCT
>DASRGL010000123.1:0-11418 GCA_035651115.1 Chthonomonadaceae bacterium | reverse complement strand
CGCGGCCCCCACGGAACCTTCTTGCCCCTGTTGACCAGGTCCCAGGTCTTGCCGTCGGCCGAGTTCCACACGTCGTCGTGATAGTGCCCCTGGTTGACGTCGCCGCCGACGATCCACATGCGGTCCTTGAAGACCACGTACCCGGCAGTGTGCCGGCCTTCCCAGTCGCGCTGAGGATCGAAGGTTCGATCAAGGAAGGTGTTGGGCTTCTCCAGCGCCCAGGTCGCACCATCGCTCGAACTCCACACCTCGTTGTTGCAGATGCGGGGGAAGTGTTTCTTGTCGCCCGGGTTCCAGCCGCCCAGAAGCCACATCTTCCCCTTGAAGACGAGCGCCCCCGCCCCGTCGCGCGGAGCGAAGGCCGCCTTCTTCGTCACATTCACCCACCGATATTTCCCCTCCTGCGAGGCGATGATTGAGAACGGTGCCCTGCAGCTGGCCATCACACCTCCCGGACCGGACAGGCGGAGCAGACAGTCGCGGGATAGGGTGGCCGGGACCTTCCACAGGAATGATTCCGCTCCCAGTGTGGCCTTGCCCACCTCGACCCACGATTTTCCGCCGTCGGTGGAACAGGCAATCGTCAGGGGCGTGTTCGCCGGGATTCCCTTGCTCTTCCAGGTGACGTGGTGGAGGCTGCCGGCGCTCCAGGTTTCGCCTCCCGACGGGGAAGTGATCACGAAGAGGGCATCGGGGGCTTGCGCGGAGGATGTCGGGACGGCGGACAGGATCGCCAGGCCGAACAGGGATAAGCAGGATATCATTTTTCCTCCTTCACCTCGTGCGCCAGCGGCGGACCTGTTCCTCATCCAGTTCCACGCCGAGGCCGGGCCGCTCGAAGGGCCGCGCCTGCCCGCCGACAAGCGGCAGAGGCTCTTTCAGGAGACAGGTGTCGTAGTAAAACGGCCCGATGATGTCGCAGGGGAACTCCTCCGCGCCGATGCCAGGCGTCGCCATCGCCAGATGAATCATGGCGGCGCTGGCAACGCCCGCCTCCAGATTGCTGCCGACCGTGCAGGTGATCCCCGCGCCCTCCGCGACCGCCGCGATCTTGCGCGCCGGGCCGATGCCGCCCTTGCCGACATAGACCGAGAGAATGTCCGCCGCCTCCGCGCGCACGATGGCGATGGCGTCCTGAAGCGTGTAGATGCTCTCATCGGCCATGATGGGAACCGTGACCTGACGGCGCACATCGGCGAGCCAGGCCAGATTGGAAGCGGAGACGGGCTGCTCGGCAAAGAAGATGTCGAACTCGGTCAGGCGGCGGATCATCTGAATGGCGACGCGCGGCGACCAGCCGGTGTTCGCGTCCACGCCAAGCCGGATGTCCGGGCCGATGGCTTCGCGCACGGCTTTGACGCGCGCAACGTCCTGCTCCGGCTCCATCCCGACCTTGACCTTCATCGCGCGGAAGCCCTCCGCGACCGCCCATAGCGCCAGTTCCGCCGCTTTTTCCGGCTCCATCCCGGAGAGGGAGTATTTGGTCGGCACGAACTCCCGCACCGGCCCGCCGAGCAGCCGATAGACCGGCAGCCCTGCCGTCTTGCCGAGAATGTCCCAGAGGGCCATCTCCAGGCCGGATTTCGTGAAGGGATTGCCCGCCAGAACCGTGTTCATCTTGCGGGTCAGCCGCTCGATCTCGGTCGGGTTCTCGCCGACGAGCGCGGGCGCGAGGTTCTCCGCAATGAAGTGCGCCGCCGTCCGGTTGTCTTCCCCGCTCCAGATGGGCGTGCAGGAGACTTCGCCGAGGCCGACGATGCCTTCGTCCGTGTGTATCTTGACGAAGAGGAACGGCGAGGTGCGATGCACGCCCCAGCTTGTCCGCATGATGCGCCGGGGGGTCAGCGGCAGCTCGACCGGTATGGTTTCGATGTGAGTGATCTTCATTTTAGAACTGTCCAGGCCGGAAATGATAGCGCGCCTCGCCCGTCAGCAGGCGGCGCTGCTCCGGGGTCACGCGCTCCAGAAGGTCTGCGGGCGGGTCGTAGCGGTTCCAGGTCTGCATGAACGGAGCCGAATAGCCGTAGACCAGCGAATAGCGCACCGAGGCGTCAGGCCGGAGACGCGGCCCTGCATGGATCAGTGTCTCGCTCAGAATCAGCACATCGCCCGCCTGCGCCTCCACCTGCGTCGTCAGCGTCTCATCCAGGAAGGCGCGCAACTGCTGCCCCGGCATTTCGAGCCGATGGCTGCCCGGAACCAGCCAGGTTCCCTCGCCTGGCCCGTTGTCGGTCAGGTAGATGAAGGCTTTGGTGAACAGGCAGTGGTAATGCCCTCCTGCCTCGAAGCTGCCAAAACTGGGCGCGATGCCACGATGCCAGCCCTCTTCGCGCACGTCGCGCGCCGGCACGTCCTCGGCAGGCGGATAGTTGATGATGTACTGATGCTCCTCCAGCCGCACTTCCCCGCCGACGATCTCCTCGATGACCGGCAGCAGGATGGGATGCAGGGCCGTCTCCAGCAGATGCGGATGATACCAGGCGCAGCGCGAAAGCACGGTCAGGATGGGAGTCTTCGGGTAGCCGTCGTGCTTGTACCCGCAGGTGTCATCGGCGTCCATCCTGTCGGCCAGCGCGATCAATTCGCGGCACTCCTCCGCGCTGAAAACGCCCCGCAAGACCAGATAGCCGTTCACGTCGTAGAAATAGCGCTGCGCCGGAGTCAGCGCCGTCCTTGTTGCTGTCGCTGTCGTCATGTTTGCTTTCCTGCCCGATTTTGGTTCAGTCACGGCGATAGAGATAGACACGCCCGCTCGGATAGTCGGACTGCGTGGCCGGATAGGAGGCCGGGTGGATCGTCACCGGGCCGCGCGGCCCTTCAGGAACAGGCTTCCGCTCGTAGACATCCCACAGCCCCTTCACGTTAGCAGGGAGGCATTTCGCGTTCGGCGTGAAAGATACCTGCCTCCCCTGCCGTGTCACGACGACGAATCCGTTCCGAAAGTAGCGAACGACCACGTTCATCTCTTCGTGAAACATCGGCTCGACCGGGTCTCCCAGATCGAGAAAATAGAGATCGTCCTGTCCGAAGCCGGGCGCGTACCAGTCGCTGGCATACGCGGTGATGCCGGTCAGCTTCGCCAGCGCGTAGCCGTAGAAGATGGCCGGGCGGTCGGTGCGCTCCGCAAAGACCGGAATCTCCTTGCCCTCCACCACCGCCTTCTCGCCGGTCGGCACGTACCAGGGCTGAAGGTAGTTCAGATCGAACGCCTGCACGCGCGGGCGCTGCGCCATCATGTCGCGCCTCGGCTGGCTGATGGCCCTGTAACCCGCCGGGCCGTCCCAGGGCCGATAGAAGGTCTCCCGCACCGCCTGCATCCCTTTGCCCTGGACAAAAATACGCGCCTCCTTGCCCCAGACGAAGCTGGTGCCGTGACTCTCCGAGATGTCGTAGTCCAGGCAGTCGTAATAGTCGGGCGAGAGGCGATACGCCTGGTTGCCGAAGAGTTTCACGCTCGGAATCGCCCTGCGCAGTTCCTTCAAAAAGGTCACGCCCGCTGCATCATAGCTCAGTTCGGGGTAGTGTTCCTGCCAGAGTTTCTTTGCCGCTTCCGGCAGCGCCCAGCCGCCGATATAGTCGAAAAAGACGCCGTTGTACCCTGTCTTTTGCAGCCGTTCCCGGATAAACCAGACATAGTAGGCGCGAAACGCCGGGTTGCCGTAATCGTAGAAGTAGGCCGGGAAGTCCGCGCCGCCGCCCTGAATCGGCTGTTTCGGATTGAGCAGCCACTCCGGGTGAGAATGTATCTCCCGAAACGCCGCCCGCAGGTCGGGATAGCGTTGGATCGAAGCTTTCTCTCCCTCATCAAAACCTAGCTCCTTCTCATAGTAGCCGTTGAACCAGAGATAGAGGAACAGGTCGCAGCCTGCCGTGCGCAGGCTGTCCCGCTCCCTGCCGGAAAAGTTGTCGTAGCCGTTGGTCAGGCAGACCCGGAACCGCTTGATAGTCTCCAGCTCTTCTGCCCGTTCTTTCCCTTCTGCCGTGAAGACCCGGTTGGAAAAGAAGATAAACTCGCCGCGCTTCGCAGTTTCCGGCACAGTCGCCTTCCTTTCCGCCCCGGCAGGCAGTACGGAGAGCAGCGCGCAGACACAGGCCAGCAGCGCGCTCACTTTCGCCACCGGGTGAACTCGTCCAGGATATCCTCCGGGCTGACGAACGCCTTGTAGACCATCCGCATCCGCAGCGTGAAGGGCTTGCCCGGCTGGGCATCGCGAATCAACCAGAGCCAGTCCCAGGCCGGGCAGGACTTGCCCGGCAGAATAGAGGTTCCTCCGCCGCTCGGCGAGATGGCGAAGCGAATCGCATCGGCGGTGTCGAAAAAGAAGGCCAGCGCCATGTTGCGGATGCGCCCATAGTAGAACGGCTCGGTAAATCGCTGCTGGCTGTAGCCGTAGACGAAGTTGTTTTTGCGCTCCTCCGGCGTCAGGTGGCGCAGATCGTCCTCGATGTCCTTCAGGGAGGCCGGGGCGTAGGTCGCCTCGACGCCGTGCTGCGGCGAGTGCGCCCGAACCCAGTTCCCTGCGTGCCGGAAATAGATGTCGCCATCCTCCGGCGAGTTGATGTAGGAGGCCCAGCTTTGCAGCAGGTACGGCCCGCTGACCCTGTTTTGCAGCGTGACAGTCGCTTCGCAGTCCACATAGTAGGGTTCGCGCACGGTGAACAGCGCCCTGGTATGCGAGCCGGGATCGTTCAGGACGAACTCGACCTGATCTTCCGCCAGGCGGCGCAGTTCCACCGGACGCCCGCGCTGGCTGTTGTAGATGAACCCGGCGTAGCTGCTGATAAAGGCGTTGTGCGGCTGCTGCGCCGACGTGAGCGACCAGATGCCGCAGTAGCCGGTGCGTCCCATGCCGTGCGTCGTGCTGTCGCCGAACAGGACGGAGAGTTCGCCCCGGTTGACCAGCGCGACGGGCGACGGCGGCTCTTTCTCGGCGGCGCGCGCCATGCTCTCCCCTGTCCCTGCCAGCGTCGTCGCCGCGACGACGCCCTGCACAAAGTTCCGGCGCGAAACGGCCATCTTCAGACCACTCCGTACCAGCCGTACTGGTCTTCCGGCACGAGCATGAAGTTGTTCCGCACCGGCATGTACCAGGTGTCCGGGTTCAGTTTGCGGTGATCGTCCATCGCCCGGACTTCAAAGTAGTAGATGCGGTTCATCTCCGGCACGTCCCATTCCAGATAGTTGATCCGGGTCACATCTCTATGGATACAGTTCGTGCAGTCGCGGTCGGAGAAGATCTCGACGCGGTACTCGATGGTCTCATTCCCCGTCTTGAAGGAGGGCGACCAGTTGAGCCGCACGCGCTGCCCGCCCAGTCGCTGCGTGACGAGCGGATAGGGCAGGGTCGGCGGGTTGTCCTTCGGCGCGTCCCAGTAGTAGGAGTAGAAGGGCATCCCGCTCGAACCCATCTCCCCGAACGCATAGCCCAGGCAGCGAAACCCGTCTTCGGTGAAATACTCTTCCAGCGTGCCGTAGAGATAGGGCAGCGGGAAGGCGTCGGTGAAATACGGGTCTTTGCGTATCTCGTCGCCGGAGAGGACTTCGCCATCCCGGTGCGGCTGGTTCGCCCCGAACATCAGCGCGTCGGCCAGGTGCCAGCCGCCGTCGTAGCGGGCTTCGCAGGTGACATGATGGTTGACCGGAACCATGCGCCCCTCGATGCCCGCCGCTTCCAGCAGCGCCAGCGTCACCATGACGCCGTGTCCGCAGCGCCCGTCGTGCAGTTCGAGAATGGCGACCGCGTCAATCGCGGTGTCGTTCCCGGTCACGTTGTCGCTCGTGAACTCCTGAGAGGTCGCGCCTTCAAACGACTCCGGCAGTTGGATCGGATTGTAGTAGATGGAGTCGGCGACGAACTGGCAGATGGTATGGACGCGCTCCTTGTCTGTGCTTGTGTCCTTCAAAATCTGCTCCGCGATGTCCTTGAAGTAGGCTTTGCGGTCGAGTCCGGCGGTGCGCGCGCGCATGGCGGCGATCCGCTCCTGCGGATAGTAGCTGACCTTGCCTTCCAGGTTGACCGGCGGCGGCGACCAGGTCTTCTGCACAAAATAGAGCGACTGCGAGCGCGGGATACTCCGGCTGGAGAGCCGGATATGCGCGCGTCGGTTCCAGGAGAAATCGTATCGGTGCATGGTCTTGGTTTTCCTTTATGTCTCTCCTTACGCACTATTGGCCGGGCCTATAAAAGACCCGTCTTGTGGGCGCTTCGCGCCAAGCGTCCTCGCGGACGCACTATGTTGGAAGCATTTTTCCTTTGTATCGGGCGAATGCTATACGAAGGGGCGGACTCCCATCATGTATCCCGTCCGTGAGGACGGTTAGCCGCAGGCTCACGAGACGGGTCTTTTATAGGCCCGGCCAACATTGCATATGGGAAGTTTATAATCCAAACGCTAACGGCGAGACCTCCATCTCCACCTCGGTGACGGCGTGAGCGGGCAGGGTGATGGTCACGGTCTGGGAGGCCATTTCGCGCGCGGGCGCGGTGTCTAGCGGGCAGTCCGCGCCGTTGACGCGGGCGCGCTCCAGATGGCGGTAGCGCCAGCCTCCCGCCGCCAATCGCAGTGTGCGCGGTTCCGTTCCGGCGTTGTAGAGCGCGAAGACGCGGGACGAGAGCGGCGACGGCTTGCGCAGCAGCGCGACATCGGGCGGCAGACCTTCCCGCCCCTCCGCATCGGAGACGACGACATCCAGCACGTCTATATGGTGCGCCGGAACGCCGGGCCGCCAACCGCCGAGGTCGAGCAGCGTGTTGACCAGCTTCATATCCACGATAAACGCGATATGCGAGGTCGCGAAGCCCTCGACGAACTCCTCGACCGGGCGATCCAGCAGTTCCCCCGCCAGACCCTCCGCCTGCCGCAGCGCCTTGACCGCATAGGTTTCGTCGCCCGTGATCCAGTATTGCAGGATGTGGGCGAGCGGGCCGCGATTGCGCGAATGGGCCATCGCCTGCAAGCCGGTCATCTCCCAGGGATAGGCGCACGGATCGAACTCGCCAGTCGTGGCGCATTCGGCTTCGATGGCCTGCATCACGGCTGCATCGTAGCGTGTATCGCCGGTCACATGCCGATACCGCTGCAAGATCCCGAACGTCCAGTGCTGATGCCAGAAGTCCAGCGCGTCGGGCATACAGAAGTCCAGGAAGGTGCGAGCCGCGTCCGCGTACTTCGTCTCGCCGGTGAGGGCGTAGAGGTCGGTGAGCAGCATGGGGACGTAGCGCCCGTAACAGAAGCGATTGGTCGGTTTCGGCCAGCCGTTGTCCCGGAAATAGTCGGTCTGATCCGGCTCCGGCCAGCCGACTTTTGCAAACGTGCGGATCAGGTCTTCCTGCTCGCCCAGCGTCTCCAGGCGGCGGATATAGCCGTCCATAAAGTCGCGCGTCCAGTCGAGATAGCGCGCTTTGCCGGTGGCGAAGTAGGCGTTGAAGGCGGTCTGCGCCACCCGATAGAGGGCTTCCCGATAGATGCCGGTCGGCGGAGTCGGCGTCGCTGTTCCCCAGATGGGACCCGGATAACCGCCGCGATGGGCGACATGCTTCGTGCCGAACCAGTAGCTGATAAAGTCGTGCTGCTCCCAGTCGTACCAGGCGGGAACATCCGGCGACCAGTTGCCGATATGCTCCGCCGCATCGTCCACCACATAGGCGTTCACCGGATCGCGCCGGTCGAGGAACCAGAGCCGGGAGAGGAACCGACTCTGATCTTCCCACTGATGGTGCGCCTCGCCCTTCTCCGGGAAGCCGTGAAAGAAGCCGGCCCTGTTGCCGCGCATCACGCTCGCGTAGGCGTCCCGCCATTCGTAGAGCCAGGCGCGCGTCGCGCTGTCCCCCGCCCAGCGCGCGTAGGCGATATAGGGCAGCAGGATCGTGGTCGAATCCATGATCTCGCTGCCGTGCGCGTCCGCCGCCTCTTCCCCGACGATGGGTTTGGGATAGGCTTCCTGGTATTTGCAGACCGTCTGCTTGATCTGTTCTCGCAGCCGCAACTGTAGCACGGCCCACTCCGGCACGGTTGACATGATTGTGGAAACTCCTCTGTTCTTGCCGGGCCGTGAACGACCCGTCTAGGGGGCGGCTGCGCCGCCAACCGGTCTGCGACCGGAAAAACCGATCCCGCCCGCAGGGCGGTTGGCCGGAGGCCCCTCAGACGGGTCGTTCACGGCCCGGCCATAGGGCTACCCAAAATGAATCGTATACATGCGGGCCAACTGCGGGTTCACCAGCGCGATCAGGCCCCAGAGAATGCCGACGGTCAGATAGTGACCGAGGATGATCCCGAAAAAGAGCGGGATGAACCGGCGATACAGCTTCGAGCCGCCCGCCTTCAGAACCAGCAGCTTGCACAGCCAGACGGCCAGGAACGGCGCCCAGAGATGAAAGCCGTAAGACGCTCCCATCGCGAAGCCGAGCGGATGGAACGGACTGCCGGGAAAGGCCGAACGCAGCGCGCCCATGCCGCCGACCAGCCCGAACCCGAGCAGCGTATGGATCAGCAGTGGGATGTTCGGCCCGCTTAACTGCGAGCGCCACTGCGCCAACTGCTGGTACTGCATCGTCGCCATCATCACGCGCCCGCCGCCGTGTCCTGTGCCGCCGTCCAGCGTGTAGAACCCGTAGTGGTAGCTGTGCATCAGAAAGAAGGCATAGCCGACCAGCAGGCCGAACGGCAGCGCCAGCAGCACGCACGCCGCCAGATGGCGCGGCCGGACACGCGCCCGCCGCCCGATCTCCATCGCCTCGATCTGATAGGCCGACAACTGCGGAAACGTGCCGCGCGCCAGAAAGCCGAGCGAGGCCAGCGCCGCCAGCGACGCGCCCCCGCTCATCGCCGAGCTGCCGAACAGGTTGAGCAGGAAGTTCTGCTGCTGCCAGAACGGGAACAGGTAGAGAATGGGCGCGCCCGTCTCTGCCCGAATGCGCGCATAGACCAGGGCAAACGCGATCAGCAGCCCGACGAACAGCGCGCCGATCCACCAGGCCATGCCCGCCCGCGTTCCCCACCAGACCATGTAGGCGAAACCGACCGCCGCCACGCCGACATGCGTTATGTTGCGCTTCCAGGCGGCGTAGTCCGGGTCGCCGGGAGCGCGACGGGCCAGCGCCTCGCTCGCGCTGTGCAGCGCCCTGCCGAGCGAACCGCGCCCGGCGAAGAGCAGCGCGCACAGGATGCCGAGATAGGCCCCGGTCGCGATCTCCCCGTAGTCGTAGTACCCGGAGTTCACCTCATAGCCCATCGCGGTCGCCGCCACGCTGCACAGCCGCATCGCGACATAGGAGAACCAGGCTGTGAACAGCACGTCCGTGTTCATCAGGTAGCCGATGCCCACGATCTCCGGGCGAAACGAGATCCACGCCGGGCTGAGCGCCGACCAGGGCGGCTGCGTGAACGCCGCGCCGAGGTCTACATAGCGGCCTAAAGCCGGAAGGCCGGGATCGAACATCTGCGCGATATTGGTTCCATTGAAGAGCGCGGCCAACCCGACGCCCACCCAGAGCAGGCGGTTGCGAAACAGCCTCGGTATCTCGCTCTCGCCAGGCGTCAGGTTCAGCGCCAGGTCTACGATAGGAAACCGCAGATGCTCCTGCTGAATCCATCGGTCGCGGAACAGGCGCAGCAGCGCGTAGAGCGTCACCCAGAGCGCGACGAAAAACGTACTCCAGTAGAAGAGCGGCGGCAGCCATTCGCGCCAGGGAATGGGCGCATGGCCCTCGCAGAAATCTTTCAATGCCTGCACGCTGGACGGCGCGAACCAGGCCGGAATCTGCTTCGCCTGCTCGGCAAAACTGCTGCTGGCCGAGGGCGCATAGCGCGGCACGAGAATGTAGGCGAAGAAATAGGTCAGCAGGCTGTTGCCATCGGCGACGGCGGCGGCGATGCCGACAAAGATGTAGATCAGCAGCATCTCGCCCTGCGAAAAGCCGCGCCGCCGCAATACCGGGTTCAGCGCGACCAGGAGCAGCAGCACGGTGAGCGCCGGAATGGGCGGCACGCTGCCCGCCACGTAGACCGTCTGCGTCACCAGGCCGCACTGCATCGCCCAGGCGATGCCCAGCACCGAAAACAGCAGCGCCAGCAGCACGGCGCGCAGCGTGAAGGGCGTTCCCGTCTCCGGCCTGGCCTCCGCCTCCGCCGCAGGAACACGCACGACCGCGCTTTCCGTACCGGCTTCCGCCTGCGCGTTCAGCATTCCCCCCGCTCCACCAGGTGGAACAGCTTCACGGCGTTTCGGTAAAGTATCTTCTCTTTGTCCTCCGGCGAAATCTTTGCGGTCAGCACGCGGCCCAACTGGTAGCCGGGATCCATCAGCGGCGCATCCGTGCCGAAGACGATCCGATCCGCGCCCGCGATCTCGACCAGCTTCTCCATTACGCCGCCGATGACACGGGACAGGCACAGTTCGAGATGGATGTTGGGATAGTCGCGGCTGAGTTCGACGGCATGGTGCGGCGAACGTCCATCCCACCCACCGACATGCGCCGAAAGGAACTGCGCGCGCGGATAGGTCTTCAGCATCCGCTCCGTGATGACGCCGTGTATCAGGACGGGCAGGTTGTGCGCGTCTGCATACTCCAGCGCAGGGCTGTATTTGTCGTGGTCGGCGGGAACGCCGTGCAGATCGCAGTGGAACTTGATGCCGTGAAAGCCCAACTGCTTAAAGCACCGTTCCAACTCCGGGGTGATCTTCTCCGGCTCGTTCGGGTCTACAGTCGCATAGCCCAGGAACCGGCCCGGATAGGCGCGCATGGCGGCGGCGGTGCGGTCGTTGCCGCCGGGCATGTCCGGCCCGATGGCGTCGAAGGCGATCAGCGACATCTTCTGGATGCCGAGCCGATCCATGCTGCGAATCAGGCCGTCGGCCTCGCCCGCGTGGATGTAGGTGCTGAACCAGGTTCCCAGGTGGGTATGGCTGTCTATGATGGGATGGGGAGGCAGATCGGTGACGTGCGAGGAGACGGCAGGAGGCGGCTCGGCACGCCAGCCGTCCCCGCCGAACGCGCCGCGCAGCAGGCGGCGCAGGTTGCCGCCGCCGATGGCCTCCCGGTCGGCCTCGTTCAGAAAGTCGTAGCGCAGCAGCATGAGCGGCGGGCCGCCCGCGCGAACCGGCATGGCCGTTCCGAACAGCAGCTTGTCGGCCCCAAAGCGCGTGGCGACATCGGAGAGACCCTGATGCGTCTGATAGTAGCTGGTTTCGAGGAGGAGGTTGGCGTGCCGCCGCCAGAGCGGGAAGACGCGGCGCGGCGCGGCCATGCCCTCCCCGACGACGATGAACGGCAGGTTGGGATAGCGGGCGCAGAGATGATCGAGGCTGCGCCAGTCGGTCTTCTCCTCGCTCCAGGAGACCATGCTGAAGTCCACGAGCAGGGGAATACGCGCCGCTTCCAGCGCGGCCAGCAGGTCGCCGACATTGGCCTCGGT
>DASRGL010000122.1:0-11819 GCA_035651115.1 Chthonomonadaceae bacterium | reverse complement strand
CACCAAGATGCACGCTGTATTCCTCTATCTCTGGCTGATGATCCTCGGCATGGCGCTCACTCTTCTGCACCGACCGGCACAGGAAGAGAGACCCGTTAGCGTCTGGCTGACCACGCCGGATCAGCGTCATCTGCTGACCCTGCAGCCGCCTGCGCGCTTTGGCCCGGACGCCGGGCAGAACCCGCTCACCATAGACCTGGACGAGAGCCAGACCTATCAGCGCATGGAAGGCTTCGGCGCGGCGCTGACGGAGTCCTCAGCCTGGCTGCTCCAGACAAAGCTGAACCCGGCACAGCGCGACCGCGTCATGGGGAAACTGTTCGACCCGAAAGCCGGGATCGGTCTGAGCTATCTGCGCCTGCCGATGGGCGCGAGCGACTTCGCGCTCCGCAGCTATACTTACGACGATATGCCGCCCGGTCAGTCCGATCCCGCGCTGGCCCACTTTTCCATCGCCCACGACAGCGACACCCTCCTGCCGACGCTACAGCAGGCCCGCGCGCTCAACCCGGCCTTGCAGATCATGGCGACGCCCTGGAGCGCGCCTGCCTGGATGAAAACGAGTGGCTCCCTGAACAGCGGCAAACTGCGCCCCGATGCCTATGCCGCCTACGCGCGCTATTTCGTCAGATTTCTCCGGGCGTATCACGACGCCGGGATTCCCATCCACGCCGTCACGCTGCAAAACGAGCCGCATCACGAGCCTGCCGGGTATCCCTGTATGCGGATGGAACCGGGCGAGCAGGCGGAGTTCGTCAAGAACCATCTAGGGCCGCAGCTTGCCGAGGCGGGCCTCAAGACCCACATTCTGGTATGGGATCACAACTGGAATGAGCCGGAATACCCGATAGCCGTCCTGCGCGATGCGAAAGCGCGCCCCTACATCGCCGGTTCCGCGTTCCATGCCTACGAGGGGTCGGTGGAGGCGCAGAGCCGGGTTCATGCGGCCTTCCCGGACAAAGACCTCTATTTCACCGAATGCTCCGGCGGGGAGTGGGCGACGGATTTCGGCGGCAATCTGAAGTGGTACGCGCACAATCTGCTGATCGGCGCGACACGCCACTGGGCCAAAACGGTGCTGCTCTGGAATCTGGCGCTGGACGAGCAGCACGGCCCACAAAACGGCGGCTGCACGAACTGTCGTGGCGTGGTCACGATCCGCCAGAGGACGGGCGAAGTCGTCTACAATGTGGAGACCTATCTGCTCGGCCATGCCAGCAAATTCGTCCTGCCGGGCGCGGTGCGGATCGGCAGCAATACCTTCGGCGAGCAGAGCATTGAGAACGTCGCGTTCGAGAACCCGAACGGCTCACTCGCGCTGATTGTGTTGAATGGGAGCGAGGAGGCGCAGACCTTCAAGGTGCGATGGAGGGGGCAGGCGTTCGTCACGACGCTGCCTGCCGGGGCGCTGGCGACCTTTTGCTGGTGACAGCGAGAGAAGAGGCGGGGATATGCCAAACAAAGAGTCCTCCGGGGAAGCGGCGAGTCCGGCGCACTCTTTCCCGGAGGACTTTCCATCGTGTTCGCCTGCCCGATACCGGCGATTGACAGTTTACAGGCTGTTGCGGAACTGGCGATAAGCCTGCTCCGCTTCCTGATACGAGGCGCATTCGCAGAGGCGTTCCAGTTTGCCGCTGGACATGCGGCGGCAGACATAGAAGGCCCCGCCGTACTGCACCACGCAGTAGTCTTCCGAGACGATCACCCACATGGACGTTCTCTCCTATTTCAAGCCCATCCCCGGCCTTCCGGAGGCCGGTCGGAAAGGCATCAAAGCGCGGAAGTTTTTTCCTGCTTTCGACGTTGCATACTCCATACCATTTGACACACCAAACCGCCTGGTTGTTCTGCCAGTTCTTGGGCGTTAAGCACGATCCTGTATACAGAATCACACTCCTTCTGTTAAAGACGCAATAGGCAAGGCAGAAATTCCGGGCGGAGAAGGGATGATGTGCCGATGCGGTCGGAGCGGGCGCGGGGGACAGAAAGAGGAGAGGGAGCCAGGCGGCTGCGGGCCATATAGAGACGTTTGGACTCTACATGGCCCGTACTGGCAGGATCGGAATCGTCAGCGTTCCCCGGAGGGGCTGATGGTGGCGATCAGCCGCTCCAGCGGGAACGGCGGCTGGGACAGCGCGCGGACGGCCAGCGACATCAGCGCCAGTTCATTGTCGTCCCCGGCGATCCGGTTGGAGTGGAGTTCGCCGCACTTCCGGCAGCGATGGATGATGGCCCACTCGCCGCCCTGCCGCACCCAGACGGCGATCGGCTCCATTGCGCCGCCGCAGGAAGCGGCGCGGTCGCCGGGCGTCTCGTCCAGATGACGGCTCCAGAGGCACCAGGGGCAGTGATTCCGATGCGCCGTGCCGTAGGTTTCCGGCACGACCGGCTGGGCGCAGTGGACGCAGTGAAACCACTGCGGGCTATGTGACCTGCGTGACTTGGCAGGCGCGTTCGTTCTCAAGGGAGTCTCCTGTATGTGTAGATCGTGAATCGTGTGGAAACCTGCCGCTCTGTTTCCGGCAGGTCGGGCGGATTTCGCCCCGAAACGGCACTTGACTCACGGATACGCGCGACATACAGAACCTCCCTCATATCTAAATTCAGATCGGTGGGCCGCAGGCGTGGCCCGCGCCCCCTGACAGAGACTCTATCGCCTGCGGCTCCCGATTTGCTCAAGACAAACAGAGCGGGAGAGAGACTTGATGATCTCTCTCCCGCTTTTGCGTTCATCAGCGCCTCTGCGCGCAGGCGCGGGGCGTTTAGCGGCGGCGCGCACGGCGGCAGCAAAGCAGGCTCAGGCCCGACGTGGCGACGCCCAGGAGCAGGCTCAGTGTCCCCGGTTCCGGGACGGTCGGAGCCGGGCCTTGTGTCGTCACGCCATCCGGCAAGCCGATGGGAGAGGGAGATGTGCCGCCCCCGCCCAGGCCGAGAGAACTGTTGCCGCTGTCGCCGCTGAGGAGGGAACCGGGCGGGGTCAGCGCCAGGCCCGCGCCGGAACCGGCGGCGGGCTTGACGTTGGAGGCGCCTCCCTGTCCCTGCTGCGACAGAAGCCCGCTGGACAGCGTGGAACTCCCCGTCAGGCTCGGAGACGCCGCCTGGCTGCTCGACAAGACGGCGTTCTGAGAGGCGGAGTTGCTTCCACCCCGATCAGGAAGGAGGGAGCGGGCCGCAGCGCCGCGCTCTTTGCAGCCGGGGAGCAGGCACAGGCCCAGTGCGGTAAAGCCCAGGCAGACAGAGGTCGCCCTCCTGGAACGCCTGGCGCGAAGGCATAATGAATCCGTCTGTCCTCGATTACAGTTCATGGCCTCTTCTCTCTTCACCAGATTTCGCGCATGTCTCTCCTTCCGAACATAGCGAAGAATGTCTGCTGACAGAATAGGAAGGCGTTCGCCACGCAATCGCCGGGATAAAGCCTAAAGCCGTCAGGGGCCGTCTTGTGGCTAAGACTCCGGAAATGATGCGTGTGATGACAGAGAGTAGTCCTGCAAAATCCGTGCCAGACCTAGGAAAGCGGCACGCAGCGGCGCGGCGTCTATCCTCCCCGGCAGCGTTCTCTTGCAGGGCCATGCTGCCGACCGTCTATCGGAGACCAGGGGGAGGGGCAATCCGGGGAGGAGTTGCCTCGCGAACAGGCAGGCGTGAAGCCGGAGGAAGAAAAAAAGCCCGGCGGAACACCGGGCGACCAACAAGGGTCCAAGAACACAACCAAGGTTATCGCTGGTCTCATTGGTAGCAAGATACGTGCCAATTGTAGAGACAGAAATCAGAAAAAATCTTCTGAGGCGCAAATTTGCCTGTTAGCTGCGAATTTCTGGCACTTCGGGGCCGACTTCTGCCAAAATCCCGCAGTTTACAGAGCCTGTCCCCGCCACTGTCCACAGCCTCTGCCTTCGCATGAGGCTCAGGTCGCAGTCGGCACCGATCCGCCGTCCATGCGAATCTTCGCCCGTTGAAAAACGCGGCGCGCGGGCGGCTCAGAAAGGCCGCCGCGTCGGCGATCTCGGCGACAGCGCCGACCCGTCCGACGGAGTTCGGAAGAGCTTTGAGAAACCCCTGCTCGAACGCCTCGAAGGAGTAGAGTTGTCCTTGCTCGGCTATCCGGGCGCGCGCCATCTTCGCCGTGCCGGTTTAGGAGCAAGGACAGGCCGCGACCTCTTCCGACGTTCCCTGCGCAATGACCTCCCACTCTTGCCGCGTTGACGGCAAGCCTTTCTGCTCGTATAATTGCGGGCAGGGCAAGACATCTGGGAAAGCAGAGAAATCCTCATGCCCCTGACAATAGAATGCACTCCCGAACAGGAGAACCGGCTCCAGGCAACGGCAGGGCGGTACGGCCTTGAGCCTGCTGAGTATGCCCACGCCTGCTTTCCAGTGCGCTTGCGCATGGTGGGCCGGGCATCACCGTGCCAGACCCGGCCACGGTATGAAGTCTCGACGGAAGAAACTACTGCCCGTACCGGTAGTCCTGATGCTCAATGAGGGTCTTGGCTTTCTCGATGCGCGCGCCGGTCAGGGGATGTGAGCGCAGCCACTCCGGGTCGCCGCTGCCCCCGCGCTTCTCCAGCCGCTGCAGCTTGGCAAAAAACCGGATCATGCCGTCCGGATTGTAGCCCGCAAAGTGGGCGTAGCTCAGGCCGCGCCGATCCGCCTCATACTCGTCATCGCGGCTGTACTTCAGGCTGATGAGTTCCGCGCCCAGGCCCGCCAGGTTCTGGCCGGTGGCGGTGGGGATCGCCAGGCCGATGAGGATGTTGGTGGCGAACTGCGAGGAGATCTGCCGGGCGGCGTGGCGGGCATTGATATGGGCGCACTCGTGACCGAGGACGCAGGCCAGCGCATCGTCATCGTCTCCCATCATATCCAGCAGACCGCGAAAGACATAGACCGGCCCGCCGGGCAACGAAAAGGCGTTGATCTCTTTGGCGTCCAGCACCTTGAAGCTATATGGCACGTCGCGCCGATCCATGTGGGCCAGCAGACTCGCGCCGACCCGCCGCACGCGCTCGGCATCGGGGGAAGAGGTATCCACCCGCAGTTCCTGCTCCACCTGCCGCGCCGCCTCTTTGCCCAGCCCGACCTCCTGGCGCGTCGAAAGGAAACTCTTCGTGCGGCAGCCGGTCAGCCCCGGCATGACGAGGACGATCAGAAGGCAGAGCAGCAGAGAATGCCGACCTCCCCCCTTCCCCCTCCTTCGTAAGGAGGGGGAGCCAGGCGGTAGCTCGCTCCTTCGTAAGGAGGGGGAGCCGTCTGGTGGCTCGCTCCTTCGTAAGGAGAGGGAGAGCCGTATTGGACTCCCTGCCCTCTCCCACGCTGCGGGAGAGGAGAGCGGCCCCACCCCGGCCCTCCCCTCTCCCGCAGCGTGGGAGCGGGGCCGGGGGCGAGGGCCGCCCCAACGCCCAACGCCTGCTCTATCGGCGCGCTGCTGTTGAAGGATGCGGTGCATAAAGATGTGGCTCATAGGATGGTAAACCTCACTGACTTGTATAGCAGACTTCAGAAGTGGGGCGTCGGGGAAGATCGGGGGCATTTCCCTGTCGGCCAGGGGTCGGATTGCTGATTTTAGCGCCGGTGTATCTGGTTTTCCAGACTCTGCGCCTGCTGGCGTATCCAGGCCAGGCCCGGCGCGGCTTTCGCGTTGGCCGTCCGGCTGGCCTGATCGAGTTGGGCGGAGGCTTCGGCCAGCAGGCGGCGCGCTTTCTCGAAATCGGTGCGTTGCATGGCGGCCCGCGCCTGCTCCAGCAGCGGCAGGGCTTTGTTGAGGAGCGCCGTCGTGACTGTCTGCGTCGTTTCTGCCTGTTTCGTATGGGCCTCCAGTGCCGCTACCTGCTGCTGCAACTGCTGTAGCTGCCGGTAGATGAGCAGATTGACCGCCAGCAGCGCCGTCAGCAGGAACGCCAGCAGCCCTCTCATCGCGGCCGCGCCTCCGTCTCTTTACGCTTCCGGGCCAGCGCGAGCGCCTGAATCAGAGGCACGTTCTCCGCCGTGCCGGAAGCCGACCTGCTCTCCTTCTCCTGCCCTTTGCGCGCCTGCTGCTCGGCGAACGCTTTGGCATGGTGGACGACATACCGTTCGACGCGGTGCAGCGCGAACCCGGCTCGACCGGGCAACTCGCCCAGTCCGCCCAGCTTGTCCCGCGAGCGCAGCAGCAGCAGGCGCGAATTCATCCGCTCTTCCGGCAGCCATCGGTACTTGTACGACTCCCGCCCGCGCAGGAAATCGAACTCCGTGTGGCCTTCCGCGATGGCCTGCTGGATCGCCCGCATCGTCAGCAGCGTCCCCAGACTGTACTTCGCCAGTTCCGGCGCGAAGCCGCCCAGATAGTAGTAGGTGCGCCCGCCGTAGGCGTAGCAGTAGAGCGCGGAACGGAACGCGCCCTCCACCTGCATCAGATGCAGCCGCAGCCAGCCCTGTTCCAGGAAACGCGCCGCCACCTCCCGATGAAACGCCTGCACCTTCTTGGAACCGAGAACGCCGGGGAGCCAGCGCGCGTTCCAGCGTTTCTGGTGCAGCTCGAACAGGGCCGTCATGCCCGCGTCCAGCGTCGCGGCGTCGGCGAGAAGGGTACGGGAGTCGGGAAACGTCTTGGCGGCCAGGCGTTCGTAGTAGCCGAGATTGGAGCGCATCTTTTTGCTGAGGCGCTGGCTGAACGCCTCCCAGGTGTCCGGGAGAGGTAGATAGGGGCAGGGTTCCATCGGAAGGGCGGCCTGCGCCTCGGAAGGGCGATCCGGCCAGGGATGTTCAGCATGAGCCATCAGGGGACTGTCGGGACGCAACTGCTGCAAGTCCGCGATGTCCCAGCCGCGCAGACCGCGATCCAGATAGGCCAGCAGCGCCGAGGCGACCTCTTCCGCATATTCGGGCAGCGCCAGGGGGCCGAGATAGTCGCTGGAGCCGGTTCCCATCCAGGCCAGGCGGCGCAGCGGCGTTCCGAGATGCCAGCTTGTGTAGAGCGGCGCGATGCCGACCAGTTCCCCGGCGCTGTGGGAGCCGTATTCGCTATGCCCTCCACGCCCGGTGCGGAAGAGCAGCAGGCGCAGGCGCTTTCGTCCTCCAAAATGCCGCCACCAGGCTTCGTTCCACTCCCACGTCTGAAACGGCGTCGCCGCCGGACAGCGCGCCTGAAGCGCGCGCCACTCGGCCTGCAACAGGGCGACGCCACCTCGCTCCCTGACTTCTACGATCCTCACCAGGCGTGATCCCTCCCCTTCGTCCGCCGCCGGGTAGCTCCGTCTTGCCATGCTTTTACGCGACGCGACTCTCCTTGCATTTCTACCGGACTGTGAAGCTGTTGCCGCGATTATAGCAGAAACGCCTGCGGTTGTCCACTTTTGACCTAACCCCCCGTCCCCCACGGCACGGTCTGTCTGATTCCGAAACGATTCGGGACAGACCGTGCCGTGGGGGACGGGGGGTTAGGTCTTAACAAGAATTTAATCTTCTCTTAACATTCCTTTAACAATCCGGGGACATAATCAGGGCCGGGACAGAGCAAAATAGAGTCTGCCAACGCTTCCAACGAAGGGATACCTGCGAATGCGTCTTCCTGCCGGGAAACGCGCCCCTGCCGGACACTGCGCGCCACAAAGAGGGCGCGCTATCCACAACGCTCTCCTCTTCGCCATCGGTTTCACGGCTCTCCTCATCTGCTCCGGCAGCGTCGGCGCGCAGGAGGTCGGCAAGGACGTGCCGCCGACTCACTGGGCCTATACCGCCGTGCAGGACCTCGCCGGGAAGGGCCTTCTCAAAGGCTATCCCCCGGACAGCCAATTCCTCGGCGGGCGCACGCTTACCCGCTACGAGATGGCGACCCTCATTCAGCGCGTCGTGGCCCGTATGGACGACCTGCTCAACGGCAAGGGCAGCCAGGAAGACCTCGATAAACTCAACCGCAGCGCCGGGGAGATACGCGAACTCGTCAACGGCTTCAAGACCGAACTGACCGTCATCGGCACGGACATGGAGAAGGTCAAGAGCGATCTGGCCGCGCTCAAGGCGCAGGAGGATACGCTCTCCGGGCAGGTCGGCGACCTGACCAAACGGGTGGACGAGACCAATATCGCTGTAGACCAGACGCTGGAGAACATTGTCGAACTCAAGAACAGTACGAATGCCGCCCTTGCCAAAAAGGTGGATGTCGGCGCGGGCAAGCTACGGATCGGGGGGCTGCTGCAGGTCTGGTACGGCACAGCGTTCGGAGACACCTTCGGAGGCAACTTCCCGCTGGACGCCAGCGCCGTTCCTCCGGGCCGGAACTTCGGAGGCGGCGTGGGCGATACCTTCCGCATACGGCGCGGCGAGATTTCTCTGTACGGCAATATCACGCCAAAGGTGGACTACAAGGCGATGCTCGACATCGCCAAGACGGGAACCGGATCGGCCAGCGTCCTGCAAGACCTCTGGATCGCCTACCAGTTTGCCCCGCGCCTGCGGCTGGAGTTCGGGCAGCAGAAGCCCAATCTGACCGAAGAAGGCCCGCGCTCCTCCGCGCAGCAGCTCACCGTCGAACGCTCGGTCATGAACAGCCTGCCGCCGACGGTGGGTCGCGTGGGAGATATGCGCGATACCGGAGCGATTTTGCGCTATCAGTCCGGCGTCGGCAGCCTGGGACTGGGCCTCTGGAACGACGACGGAGCCACGCAGAACGTCGTGGACACCGACCGGCAGAAGTTCCTCAGCTTCAGCGCCTTCTTTACCGGCATCCGGCATCTGACCATAGGCATCTGGGGCGGCACGAATATCGGCGACTCGCAGCCTGCCGCCGCGCGCGACCGGCTGGGCGGCACGCTGCTGTGGCAGTCGGGGCCGCACTATTTCGAGGTCGAAGGCGCGTACACGCGCGACTACGTGGCGGGCGGATTTATCCCGGCAGCCGGGGCGACGCCCGCGCTGGGCGGCACGATAGGACTGCACGGCTATGCGCTCTACGCCCACACGTTCTCCCCGCAGTGGCAGCTTGTCGGGCGCTACGACTATTCGGACCCGGCCTATCAGGGCGGCAACTTCGCGGGTTCGGTCATCACGGCGACCGGCGTGGTGATCCCGCGTTCTAATCACCGTCTGCGGGAGTATACGCTGGGCTTCACCTACTATATTCTGAAGCAGAACGCCAAGATTCAGGTCAACTACATTCGCGAAGACGTGGAGCAGAACGGGGTGGTCTTCTTCGGCAAGCAGCGCACCCTGCTCCTGACCAACTATCAGGTCAGTTTTTGACCCCTCCCCTTGCGAAGGGAAGGGAGCCAGAATGCGTTCTCCCTATCCGGCGCAAGAGGGAGAGGACGAGAGCCGAGGGGCTATATTTTGAAGGAGAGAGCGAGATGAGAGCGAATATCTTCCGGGCGGCGATGACGGCTGCCGCCCTGTTCGCGCTGGCCTATGCGCCCCGAACAGTGTCGGCGCAGACCATCGAGGGCGCGGGCGCGACCTTCCCAGCCCCCATCTATAAGCAGTGGTTCGCGAAGTTCCAGCAGGCTACCGGAACGAATGTCAACTATCAGGCCGTCGGCTCCGGCGCGGGCATCAACGCGCTGAAGACGCGAACGGTGGACTTCGGCGCGAGTGACGCGCCGCTTTCGGAAGCGGAAGAGGCCGGAATGCCCGGCCCGGTCGTCCATATCCCGACGGTCGGCGGCGCGGTCGTTCTCAGCTATAACCTGCCTGGCGTCGGCTCCGGCCTGCGCTTCACGCCGGAGATCATCGCGGGCATCTATCTGGGCAAGATCAAAAGCTGGCGCGACCCGGCCATCTCCGCCGCCAACCCTGGAACCAACCTGCCGGAACTTGCTATCCAGCCCGTCCATCGCACCGACGGCTCCGGCACGACCTACGTCTTCACCAGCTACCTGCGCAAAGCCAACCGCGAATGGGCGGCTTCGGTCGGCGCGGGCAGGTCCGTGAACTGGCCTATCGGACTGGGCGGCAAAGGCAATCCGGGCGTGGCGGCGGTCGTGCGCCGGACGGCGGGCGGCATCGGCTATGTCGAACTGGCCTATGCCGTCGAAAACAGGCTGGCTTACGGCTCCGTCAAGAACCGCGCCGGGAACTTCGTAACGCCGAGTGTCGAAAGCACAACAGCGGCCATCAGCAAGTACATCGGGCCGTTGCGCAAGGATGTGAAGACTCCGATAGTAGACGCCCCCGGCATCAACAGCTATCCGATTTGCAGCCTGACCTACATTCTGCTCTATAAGAACGGCGGGCGCAACACGGGCGGCGCGACCAGACTCTGGGCCTGGGCGATGGAACCGGCGCAGCAACAGCAGGCGAAAGCCCTCTACTATGCGCCGCTGCCGGAAGGCCTGGTCAAGATCAACCTGGCAGCGCTGAAGTCCATTCGCGGCTCACAGGTCGCCAGCAAGTAGTCCGCAGAGCAAGATGGCACAGTCGCTTTCCGGCAATCAGCCTTCGGAAATCGCGCTCGGCGGGGCCGGCGGCCCCGCCGAGCGTTTCGGCGTGCGCAGAGCGCAGCTTACGGACTGGCTCTTCAGGAACCTGACCCTCGGCTTTGCGCTGAGTACGGCGCTGCTCATTCTGGCTATCGCCTTCTCGCTCTACCTGACCTCGCGGGCCAATATCCACTATACCGGCGCGCGCTTCCTGACGGGAACGACCTGGGACCCTGCCGCACCGGACGCCCTAAAACCGGTCGGCAATCTCTTCGGCGCGCTGCCGTTCATCTATGGGACGCTGCTCACCTCGCTCCTTGCCCTGCTCCTCGCCGTGCCGCTCGGACTGGGCGCGGCCATCTTCCTCTCGGAGATCGCGCCGCGCTGGCTGAGCGCACCGCTTTCGTTCCTCGTGGAACTCCTGGCCGCCATCCCCAGCATCGTCTACGGCTTCTGGGCGCTGGCCTATCTCGTCCCGCTCTTCAAAGACCGCGTGGAACCCTGGCTCAACGCCAGTTTCGGCTCCATCCCCTTTTTTGCGCTGCCGGACAGCGGCTTCTCCGGGCAGGATTTCCTCGTCGCCGGGCTGATCCTGGCGCTGATGGTGCTGCCTTTCATCACCGCCGTCTCCCGCGACGTGCTGCGCACCGTGCCGACCGCGCAAAGAGAGGCGGCCTACGGCCTGGGCGCGACGCGCTGGGAGGCGATCCGGGACGTGGCGCTGCGTTACGGCAGCAGCGGCATCCTCGGCGCCTGTATCCTGGGACTGGGCCGCGCGCTCGGCGAGACGATGGCCGTCACCATCGTCATCGGGAGCGCGCCGAGCGTGCCGCAGGCGGGCGATCCGAGCAGTTGGTCCCTGCTGCGCCCCGGCTACACGATGGCCGCCAAACTCGCGGACGAGTATCCCAATCCCAACAGCCCGCTCCATGCCTCCGCGCTGACCGAGATCGCGCTACTGCTCTTCTGCGTCACTATCGTCGTCAACGCGCTGGCGCGCGGGCTGGTCTGGCTGACGGCAGCACGACAAGGCGGCAGTTCCGGCAGCGAGACGCTGCTCAGGCTGAAGGCCGGTATCGGGCAGGGCGCGCGCTGCGCCTTCGTCGGCCTGGCCGCGCTGCTGTTCCTCTATCAGGTGTTGCAGGATGTGCAGGCGCGCGGGCTTGCCGGGCTGTTCGGCGTGGCGGAAGGGGTCGGCTTCGGGCTGTTGGCGCTGGCCCTGTTCAACCGGCGCGTGCCGGGAACCAGGCTCCATCTGCGCTGGCGCAAATTCGGCAGCGGCTTCGCGCTGGCGGTCTGTTCGGTCTGCGTGCTGGCGGCGTGCGCGGCCCTGCTGACGCTGCTCTTCTTCGTGGCGCGCGACGGCATGAGCGCGCTCAGCCCCCAGTTCTTCCGGCCCCCGAATCCGACGAACCCGGACGCGGGCGGAAT
>DASRGL010000121.1:0-20686 GCA_035651115.1 Chthonomonadaceae bacterium | reverse complement strand
TGACGCAATCGCGCGAGCGTGGCGATGGCGCGCGGGTCGGCGATCTCTTCCAGGCAGTCCACGATGGCGGCGCGGATGGCATGGTCGCCGCTCCGCTCCAGCCCGCGCAGCAGATGCGGCACGGCATGGGCCGAACGCAGGAACTTCAGCCCTTCCAGCATGGCGTGCCGCCGGGCCGTGTCCGGGCTGCACAGGTTCTCCCAGAAGGCGTCCATCTCGTCGGGAGGCAGGGCGGCAATCGTCCGCGCCAGCGCCGTGCGAATCTCCCACATCTGCGGCCTGGAGAGATAGGGCCACCAGACTCCCCGGTTATAATCGTAGAGCGCGGCGCAGATTTCGGGGGTCAGCGCGCCGGCGCGCAGCCAGCGGACAGGCCGCAGCGCCACCACCAGGTTCGGAACCATGGCCGGATTGGCGGGAGCGTTGCGCACGGCCCGCAGCACGAGCCAGACGGAGTGTAAGACGGCGACATAGCGGGTTTCCACCGTTTCCGGCATGTGGGGCTGCTGACTGGTCAGAGTGCGCCAGAAAATCAGCGGCAGCGTCCCGGCGACTTCGGTATCCAGAACGACGTCGTCCCCAGCCCTCTGATAGAGTTCTCCGGCAGCTTGCAGGGCGCGGCTCAGGCTGGTATCCCAGAGGTCGCCGAACGTGTGACCCCAGCGCGCCGCCACTTCGGGCGACGGCCCGGCGGTTTCCAGAGAAATGAGGTCTGCATTCATGCGGGCCGCTCCCTCTCCTGCCGGGTTTCCGGCGGGCGCAGCAGTTCCTCCGGCGGCTCGTGTACGAGGGAGCGAACGGGCCGCAACAGGCTCGCCGGATCGGCCTCTCTGCCACGCACGGGACGCAGCAGCGTGCGCGCCGGGCTATCGGCATTGGCCCGCTCGATGGCGGAGATGGCGGCGCGGGCGTGATTGCGCAGTTGGCGGTTCTGGCTGCGGCTGACGCGGCGGAGAGAGGCGATGGCACGCAGGTCGCCCATCCGCCCCAGGCACTCGATGATCGGCTGCGCGATGCAGACAGGCTGATCGTTGAGCGCCTCGACCAGATGCGGCACGGCGCGCGGATCGCGCAGGTAGCCGATGGCCGGAGCGATCGCCATGCGGCGCGGCAGAGAGGGCTGTTTCAGCGCGCGCCAGAACTCCGGTATCTCGTCCGGCGGGAGAACCGCCAGGGTCTCCCCCGCCATCTGCGCCAGCGCGACGGCGTCCTGGGCATTCAGTCGGCGGGTCGTGTTGGTATGGGTCAGGTTCCAGAGCAGGCGGCACAGTTCGGGATGGGCATTGGCGACGCGCAGGCGGCGGATCGCGGCCATCGTATCGCGGCAGGTCGAGAGCAGGGCCACATAGAGCGCGCTGCCGAGGAAGGAGTAGCGCATATTGCCCATGTAACGTATTTCGCTGGCGTTCTGATCCAGCAGATGGCGCAGCGTGTCGGCGACGACTTTATAGCGCGCCGCCGCGCTCTCCGGTTCCTGCCGCGCCCGGCGTTCGATGCCGCGCAACAGCGCGCCCGCATAGTGGCCGTAAGGAGGCGAGTAGGCCGTCTCCTGGTCGCCTCCGGCCAGCGCCAGCGCCGCCGCCTTGCGGACGCGGCTATCGGCGTGCCAGAGCAGCGACAGCAGCGGCCCGACACGCTGGTGCGTATGCGGCGCTACTCCCGGCTTGTTTTCACGGCGCAGGTTTGCTAACGCGGCGCGGCCCGCCGTGATCTCGGCCCACGCCGCTTGTGGGCAGGCGGTGTCTAAGCCTCTCTCGCAGGTTTCCAACGCAGCTTTCAACCTTTCTTAGCCCCCCTCCCTGTCCCTCCCCCATGAACTTTAGGGGCGGACACCTTTGCCCCGGCGAATCCATTCGCGGCTGCCAAGCCCCAAGTCGGCCTGCGCCGACTCAAAAACCAGTCCGCGCAGGCGGACTTCGTGCCTTGGCAGCAGCGGTTTCAACCGCCGAAGAGGATACCTGTCCGCCCCTAAAGTTCTTGGGAGGAGGGTTAGGGTGGGGGGCCTATTCCTCCGGCGCGCTGCCGGGGCGCAATAGCTCCTCGGCGCGCACGTTCGTATCCGGCGCGGACGTCGCAGGGCGCAGCAGCGTCTCGCCCGCGTTGCTTGCGTGCCGCGCATCGGTCGGGCGCAGCAGTTGGGCGGCATCGTCCTGGCTGTGCTTCAGGATGTGCGCGACGGCCTGCTCCGCGATGGGCGCGATCAGGCTGGCCCTGTCCGCTGCCAACGCCTGCAATGCTGGAATCGCCCGCGCATCCCCGATCTGCTGCAACGCGACAACGACCGCACTCTGCCCGTCCAGCGCCAACTCCGGCAGCGCATCCAGCAGCAACGGTACGGCTCTCCTGTCTCGCATACGCCTGACAATCGGCCAAAATTCCCGCGAAGTGCGCGGGTCTTTCAGCCTCTCCCAGAACTGCGGTATCTCCTCCGGCGGCAGCGCGGCCAGGTAGTCGTGCAGGGCATCCCGTAAGAGCGTGAACAGGCCGATTCCCTTGCCGCGCATCTTGATCAAGGCTTCGTCAGCAATCGGCAGCAGCTCACAGCAGAGATCGTATACCTCTGCCGCCTGGAGATACTGAACGATCCTCACGGCGACAGCCAGTCGAAAAAATGTATCCCAATTGAGCGTCGCTCCCGGCAGGTATCCCGGCTGGCTTCGCCGCTCCCGAATATGCAGGAGAGAAACCTGCATCAGCACACGCAGCGCCGCGACCGTCGCCTCATAACGCGCTTCTGGCCCCGAAGGGATCACAGGCTGCTGCTGCCGCAAAACGCCCCTCAGATCGGTGCGAAATCGCTGCAAGTATTCGGCGGCGTTAGGGGCATAAGACACCGATCCGTCATAAGGATTCAAATAGTTTCGCATTGTGGACGGCAAAGGCGTCTTGTCATCCCAGAATAGGCCGAGCAGTTCGCCGACGGCGGGACTGTAGCGCGGGGCTTCGCCCCGCGCCAATGCCTCCTGCGCCTCAGAAACGATTCGCTTGAAATCGGCCCGCGTCTCCGCGGAACGCTTGAACAGGCGATTCCAGCGGGACATTATCCGGCCTCCGGGCGGCGTTCCGGCAACTCCGCAGGTTGGACAGAAGCAGAGGCAGTCGTGTTCCCATTATCGGCATCGGCCTCGGGCGACCTGAGCGGATCTACAGGATGCAGGAGTTCGCGCGGGCGTGGGTCTTCGTGGCCGTTCTGAACGGGCCGGAGCAACACGCGCGGGTCGTGCGTGGTGGGTTCGGAAGCGCGTACCAGCGTCACCTCTTCCAGTCCTTGCGCCTCTTTCATCAGGCGTTGGATGGCCTTGCGCGCGACCGGGCGAAGGGGATGGCTCTCCTCGCGGGCGATGGCTTGCAGGGTGGGCAGGGCGCGCACGTCGCCGATGGTTCCCAGTTGCAGCAGCAGGGGGCGAGCGACGCCGTCCAGAAGCACACCAGTCTGATAGGGCAACGCCTGAAGCAGAAAAGGAACCGCATCCGGGTTTGTCATATAGCGGAGGGCGGGGGCGAGAGTCTGCCGTGCAGTCAGCGTGCCGTGACTGAGGTTGTGCCAGAACAGTTGCAGTCGGGCAGGCGGCAGCGCGGCCAGCGATAGGAGGCGCGGTTCGCCTGTCGAGATGGGTTCCGTGTCCTGCGCTGAAGTTGTCTGCATGACAGCCTCCTGAGACCTACCCCCGTCCATAACCCAAAGTACGGCGGCGCTCCGGGCGAATCCTGTTTGCACTCTCCGGCGATTTCGGCTACAATGGCGGCAGCGATAACGAATAGAGGAAGCGCCGATGACACAGGAGACAGGAGCGGCAGGGACAGGCCACCTCATTGCGGCCTCTGTCGGGGAGACGACAGGGCCGTGCGTGGACGAGGCGAGCCATCTTCTGGAAGAGACGGGCTATACGGTGCGAGCGTTCGGCATCGAGGAGGGAGCCGGGGCGGAGATGGAACGCCTTATTGCAGCAGGAGCGGTCGCAGGCGTCCTCGATCTCACGCTGGCGGACTGGACGGACGCGATATTGGGAGGCGTATTGGCGGCGGGGCCGGGACGTCTGGAAGCGGCGGCGCGCTCCGGCACGCCCGCCGTGCTTGCGCCCGGAGGGCTGGACAGCATCCATTTCGGGCCGCGCGAAACGCTTCCCCCGCAGTACGGGCGGCGCAAACTCTATGCCCCGACTCCTGACAGGACGCTGATACGCACGGATGTCAGCGAGAACGCGCGCCTGGGCCGTCTTTTAGCGGAGACCATCAACCAGTCCGTCGGGCCGGTCGCCCTCTGCCTGCCGATACGCGGCTTTTCGTCGCTGAGCGCGCCGGGACAGCCGTTTCGCTGGATGGAGGCGGACATGGCGTTCGTCGGCAACCTGACGACCCACCTGCGCCGCGACATTCCCTTCTACGACGTGCCTGCCGACCTCAACGATCCGGCCTTCGCCCGCGCCTGCGTGGAGACGCTGCGCGCTTTGTTGGAGGAGATTGGACGTTAGCGGTTCACCCACCCCCCGTCCCCCTCCCCACAGAGGAGGGGGGGCAAAGGCGCAAGCATCTACATTTATCTGCCAGGCTTATCAATCTGCAAAGACTCCCGATAAAAGGCAACGGCTGTCGCCCTTGCTCCCCCTCCCAGCGTCGCGAGAAGCGGCTGCGCCAATCGTTTGGCGCATGCTTAGCCGCCTTCTCGCAGTGGACGAGCGACCGGGGTCGCAAGGGCCGTCCCAAATCGTTTCGGAATCAGACGGCCCTTGCCGTAGGGGCGTAACAAGTTACGCCCTGGGACGGGGGGCGGGTAAACCCTACCAGTTCAGGACGGGCGGGAAGTACTCGGCGATCAGTTCCTCGTAGTAGGGGCGCAGCTTCTCCACATCCGGCGGCTCTGCGCTCTTGGAGTAGAGATCGTAGGGATTGAACGCCTTGACCCACCGGAACATCTCGCGGTCGTGATCGTTCATCAGATAGGCGTACTCGCCCTGCTCATGGATGGGGTAGCAGGAGTGGTAGCGGATCATGTAGAGGGCTTCTTCCGGCAGGTAGTCCTTCGCGACATGATACATATACTCATCATGGCCCCACGACATGTGTACCTTGTCCAGCCCGCAGCCTTCCTCATAGATGCCGGTGCGCGTCTGGTACTCCGGCACTTGGCTGTCCGGGTTGTCCGCGAAGAACTCCGGGAAGACGATCTTGGGCGAGTAGGCGCATCCGACCGGGAACGTGTCGCCGACGACGGCCCACTGCGGTTCCCCCTGGAGGCAGAGTATCTTGCCCAGGTCATGCACCAGCCCGGCCAGGATGAACCAGCGGGGATGGCCGTCCGCGCGAATGGCCTCTGCCGTCTGCAAGTTATGCTGAATCTGCGACAGATCGGTGTCGGGGTCGCTGTCGTCCACCAGCGTGTTCAGATACTCCATCGCTTCCCAGATGCCCATCTTGCGCCGGTTCAGCGACAGATACTCGCGTTCCTTCTGCCGCACGAAATCGAGCGTCTGATAGCGATGGTTGAGGCGGTAGAACTCGCGCACCGTGTCGCGCACCGAATTCTCATGATTGCGGAACTCTTCGGGCTTTTTATCGGGATCGGTGAAGGCGCTGCGGGCGGCTGCCTCCTGCGCCGCGCGTTCCTTGCGCTCCTCGTCCAGGGCGTCGAGGTCTTTCAAGGGCGCGTTTTCATTCGTGGAAAGAGTCTGCTTTGCCATAGTCGTTTCTCCTCACCAACCAGCATACCCTAAGCTTCGCATTTTTATGCCGCGACTCCTGCCGCCCCGCCAAAAATCCGGTCGGTTTTGCGAGAGAACAGAGACACGCCGGGGCGGTCTTCCGCCGCAGCGACCGGCACAAAAAAAGAGCCGCCCGCCGCGCCTTTGGCGCGGCGGGCGGTCTGTTTTAGAAGCCGAGTTTGACAACGCCTGCGCCGGGTTCAAAACCGGCGGCAGCGCCGAACGCGACATGCTCATCCTGATCCACGCCGTCGCCGCTGACGCCGACGCCGCCGATCAGCACGTTCCCCTTATAGAGCGGCACGCCGCCGGGGAAGGTGATGATGCCGTTGCGGAACTCTCCGCTGCCTGTGATGCCGACCTGGTTCGAGTTGCCGATGCCCCAGAGCGGGCCGGCCCCCCCCGTTCCATCCGGGTTGTGTGCCTGGGAAAGAACGCCGATGATGCGGCTCGTCAGCGCGTTCTCATTGCTGGAGAAGAAGGCCGCCGTGCGCGCCTTCGCGATGGCGATGTCTATCGAGCCGACCCAGGCATCCGGCATCGCGTAGACCTTCAATAGCTTGCCGTCGCGCGCCACCACCGCGATCACCATCTTCGTCGAACGCTGCACGCTCGCACTGCTGCGCAGTGGGCTGATCGTGTTGTTGGCGGTCTCCACCCCATGCGTGATGATCTGCTGTAGATCGGCGCGCGAGGGGCCGTCATGACCGCCGCCTTCCGCCTTGGTCCGGGCCGAGGTCAGCAGAAAAATGCCCGCGCCGACAAACAGGGCCATCGCTCCCGCCACCAGAGCCATCCGTTTCTTGCGTGATGCCATCATGTTTCTCTCCTTTGCAGGTCGCTTCACCGAGTCGATCCCCGACTGTGCTTCACGACAGCAGCCTGTGGAATGCCGAGATTCCTCTTGCCCCTGCAATTATTATGCCAAAGCGAACATTTTGCAGAGGAAACTCGCCGAGGCTTCTCGATCCCGACCTTGACAGACCGGCAATGACGGTCTATAATTCCTTTAGTGTCGGTGAGATGCTATGGAATGATGTATGACGACCTCGGAGAACAGCATGCACGAGATTTGTTCAGCTCCCTGCCAACGCTTTCTGCATCAGCGTTCCAGGCTGTTGCTTCTGACGCTTCTGCTGCTTTCGGCCTCTCTGGTTCTCTACCGCATTGCGGCTTCGCGCCGCGCCGAATACGTCCTGCGACACGCTTCGCTCTCCGAGCTTCAGGCAGTTGCCGCACGCGACGCGGACAACCCGCGCGTCTTCTACTACCTGGGCCTGCGCGCACAAGAAGCCGGGCAAGGCCCACTGGCAATGAGCGCCTTCTTACGTGCGGCTACTCTGGCTCCCGACGATGAAAAGCTGTGGCTCATCTGGTCGCAGACAGCTTTCAGCGTGCAGGGCAGCCAGGCCGCCCGCGACATCCTGCTGACCTTCATCAAGGTCCACCCCAAAAACGTCCTGGCGCACATGCAGTTGGCGAAACTGATGGAGCAGGAGGGCAGCCTATCGGACGCCTACGAAGTCGCGCAGCGCGCGACAAAACTGGAGCCGCAGAGTGCGGCGGCCTGGCAGCTTCTCGGCAAGGTGGCACTGGAGCAGCACAACTCAGGCCAGGCGGAGAGCGCCTTTCGGCGCGCTATCGCGCTGCGCCCGCAGGACTCCTTCAGTCATGCCAGCCTCGGCGATGCCTTCTTCCTGATGTCGCGCTACCCGGAAGCGGCGGCGGCCTATCATGAGGCCGTCCGGCTGGCCCCGCACATGGGAACCGCCTACATGGCGCTCGGACAGACCTTGCTGAAGATGGCAAGCAGCCCGGAAGAGATCGAAGCGGCGCGCGCGAACCTTCAGCAGGCGCTTGCCCGGCTTGCTACCATGCAGCAGACCGGCCTCTACTACACCTATCTCTGCCTGGGACAGAGCTATGCGCGGCAGTCCCGGTGGAAGGAGGCGTTGCCCTGGCTGAAGCAGGCGGAAGCGATCCAGGCTCCCTCTGCGGACTCGAACAACGACGCCCATTTTGAACTGGCGCAGGTCTACCGGGCGCTGCACGACTCCGCGAATGCCGCGCGGGAGATGGCCCTGCATCAAAAGCTGGTCGCCTATTTTCTCCAGGTGCGCGCGCTGACCTCACGCCTCTCGGCCTATCCGAACGATACGCAGGCGAGTCTCCGATTGGCCCGCCTGTTCGCATCCCACCAGGACTATCCGCAAGCGGACAAAGCCTACCGCTCGGCCCTGGCCTACGCCGCCGACAAACAGGCCGTTCGGCAGGAGAGGGACGCTCTTGTCGGACGCCATCCGGGTGCGCGATGAAACGGCTGGCCGCCTTGCGGGCTTACCGCCGCCTCTGGCTGCCGGGAATTCCCCTGCTGCTGGCCCTGGTCGCCATCGCCTGGTACGCGGCGACATCGCCGAGGCGCGCGGAGCAAGCCCTGCAACAAGCCTCTTTTCTGGAACTCCAGTACGAGGCGCAGCGAAACCCCGACAATCCGCGTATCTTTCACTATCTTGGCCTGACCGCGCAGCGGGCCGGGCAAAAGCAGTTGGCGCTCGACTCGTTCGGGCAGGCCGCCACGATGGCTCCCCATGACGAGGCCGCCTGGATCACCTGGGCGCGAGCCGCTGCCGCCATTCAGGGCAGTCAGGCCGCCATCAATATCCTGAACACCTATCTGCAAGTCCACCCTCGCAGCGCCGAATCGCACCTGATGCTGGCACAGATATGCGCGGAACTGGCGGATCATCCGCGCGCCTATGCGGAGGCAAAGATCGCCACAGAGCAGAATCCTCGCAGCGACCGGGCCTGGCGGCTTGCGGGCAAAGAGGCGCTGAAGAAGTACGACGCTTCCGCCGCCGAAGAAGCCTTCCGCCGCGCCATCACATTAGCCCCCGCCGACTGGGAAAACCAGCAGGGGCTTGGCGATGCGCTGTTCGCCAGTTCCCGCTTCCCCGAAGCCGTGAAGTTCTATCGTGAGGCCGTTCGCCTGGCCCCGAATGTCGGCGTCACGCATCTGAAACTAGGTGAAGCCCTGCTGCGCACGGCAGGCTCAGCGAAGGAGATCGAAGCGGCGAGAGAGAGCCTGCGGCGGGCGCTGGCGCATCAGGATACGCTGACCTCGGACGGGCTGTTCTTTACCTACCTCGCCCTCGGCCAGAGCTATACCGCCGAGGAGCGGTGGCAGGAAGCTCTGCCCTGGCTGAAACAGGCCGTCCCTTATGAACCTACCGATGCGACTATCAGCGGGGAAGTCCATTTCGAACTGGCACGCGCCTATCGCGGCCTGCGCGATCCAGCAAACGCACAGAGGGAGATGCGCCTGCATGAGCAGAGGAAGCTGTACAATGTGCAACTCAAACAGTTGAGCAACCGTATTCGCACGAATCGGGATGACGTGCAGGCTTATCTGAGTCTGGCACGGCTCTATGTGGCGCACGGGAACGACACCGACGCGGCCTATCTGTACCGGCAGGCGCTCTTACGCGCCCCCGATCTAAAGGGGGCGCGGCAGGAATACGCCGCGCTGCTGCGCCGTCATACGCCTTCCGGCAAGCAGGAGAGAGAGCCATCCCGCTAGAAACTACGCAGTATGGCGCGTCCTCTCCGATCTCTGGCGGTCTGTCTGCTGCTGATGGCATGGAACGGCGGCTGTGGCAGCAACAGACCTACACCTCCTCTCTCCCCCGCCAATAGCGCCGAAAATCCCGGCGTCCGCTTTGTGGACAGGGCGCGGGAGGCGGGACTGAACTATCGCTGGCGTATCCCCGGCCCGCGCCCGCTCACGATCCTCCAGACAATGGGATGGGGCTGCGCCTTTCTGGATTACGATAACGATGGCAGCCTCGACATTCTGCTCGTTGGGCCAAAACTCGCCCTCTATCGGGGCGATGGACACGGACACTTCACCGAGGTCACCCATCCGGCCGGACTGGATAATCTTCAGGGCCGTTTCATGGGCTGCGCGGTCGGCGACTACGACAACGACGGCTATTCCGACCTCTACATCTCGGCCTATCACGGCGGCCTGCTGTTCCATAACGAGAACGGCAAACGCTTTCGCGACGCGACCCGACAGGCCGGGATCAAACCGCTCTCCTGGGGTTCCTCTGCCGCCTTCGGCGACATAGACAACGACGGCAAACTCGATCTCTACATCGGCAACTACGTTCGATTCGGCCCCGATACCCCGCAGCTCTGTGACAATAGTTCCTGCTCCCCTTTCTACTACAGCGCGGAAAAGGGCGTGCTGTATCGGAATCTGGGGAACGGGCGCTTTCAGGACGTGACGCGGCAGTGGGGAGCGGACAAGGTGACGGGCAAGGTGCTGGGCATGACCTTCGCCGACTACGACGGCTCCGGGCGGCAGAGCCTCGTCATCGCCAACGACGGCGTGCCGGGCGACCTGCTCAAGAACCTGGGAGGAAAGTTTACCAACATCGGCCCCAGTTCTGGAGTCGCCTACAATGGCAACGGCTCGACACAAGCGGGCATGGGCATAGATTGGGGCGATTACGACGACGACGGCAGACTCGACCTGGTCATCACCAACTTCGAGAACGAGCCGAAACCCATCTACCACAACGAGGGCGGCGACATCTTTCAAGATCGCTCGCCTGTGCTGGGCGTTGCTCGCAAAACGACCGTCTATCTGGCCTTCGGCGTGAAGTGGCTCGATATGGACAACTCCGGGCGGCTGGCCCTGATGATCGCCAACGGCCATGTCATAGACAATATCGCCTCGCATGAGAAAGACAGAACCTATCGCCAGTTGCCGCAGCTTTTCCGCAACGAGGGCGGCGCCCGCTTCACCGAGATCAGCGCCGCATCCGGCCCCGGATTGCAGCGGCCCGTCGTCGGGCGCGGACTGGCTATCGGCGACTACGATAATGACGGCAGGATAGACGCCCTGATGGTAGATGCGGACGGCGCTCCGCTGCTGCTGCATAACGAGACGGCTCCCGCAGGCCATTGGCTGCTGCTGCGTCTGGAGGGCGTCGAGAGCAACCGCGATGGCTATGGCGCGCTGGTGCGCGTGACAGCAGGAGGACGCACGCAGACTCGCCTCTGCCATGCCGACGGATCGTATATGTCCTCTTCCGACCGGCGGGTGCATATCGGGTTAGGGGCCGCAGCGACCGTCCAGAGCCTCACCGTGCGCTGGCCCAGCGGACATACGGACACCTACAAGGACGTTCCTGCCGACCGGATTTTGCGCCTCCGGGAAGGCGACGCACAGATTCGATAAGCCCTCCCCCAAGAACAGGGGGAGGGAATCGTTAATGTGCGGACGTCTCCGCTGTTTGTCATGCTGACGCCCCCATTCTCTGTCGTTCTATCCCTACATTGTCATTCTGAGGAGCCTGCTCTGTCATTCTGAGCGCAGCGAAGAATCTCTGTCCTGAGACCCTTCGCTGCGCTCAGAATGACAACCAACAGAAACGCCCACGCATTAATTGTTCCCTCCCCCTGTTCTTGGGGGGAGGGCTAGGGAGGGGGGCCAACAGGCTCAGCGATTGCCGCCCGGCGCTCCTGCCTGGCCCGCTTGACCGGCCTGACGCTCGTGCGCCGCCCGTACCGCGTTGGCCTGCGCTTCGATCTGCTTCTTGCGCTCCGGCGACAACTGATCCATGCTGCCCTTTAGCGCATCTACCTGCTGTGTCCGGGATTTGATTTCAAAATCGCGGCTGCCGTTGCCGGAACAGCCTGCCAGCAGCGCGCCGAGACTTAGAGTCGCGATACCCCACGACAGCCCTGCAAAACGACGATTTGTCCTCATGAACTGACTCCGTTGTTGATCCTCCTATCCTTCGCAGCTGACAAACCCTCACTTTTTCCTCGGCGGTTGAAACCGCTACTGGAAAAGCATGAAGTCGGCCTGCGCCGACCCAATGCCGAGTTCGCGAAGGCGGACTTTGTGCCTTTGCAGCCGCGAATTCATTCGCCGATGAAAAAGTGAGGGTTTGTCAGCCTTCGCAGATAGGAAAAAGCAGGCTGCAACCAGGCAGCCTGCTATCCAAGGAAGGAGACCGGCGACTAAGGCCGGGTCACATCCCACATATTTTTTTCCGGCTGATGCTCGATGTCCGGGTTGGTCGCGGGCGGGCGCATCGCTTTGGTATGACCGTCCACAAACGCGAAGTTCGCCAGATCGCTGTGCTTGGTCGTGACGGCGCCATTCCGCCCGATGGGATACGGCTTATTGGGATCACGCGCGCCATCTGGAAGGAAGTTCCAGGGGCCGCCGTTCGTAGAGACGGACTGCTGAGACACAAGCATATCATCGAACCCGATGAACGTGGTATAGGACTGTCCACTGACCGTACCCGGATTGGTGCCGCTGCCGGCAGCGCTTTGCGAGTCGACGAACTCGCCGAAACGGACATCCGAATTCTTGTCCGCCAGCGCGATGGATTCGGCGGGGCGGCTGATCCGGCTCAGGGATTGGCTCTGATTGGCCGAGTCCCAGGCCCACGGGTTTCCGGCGTCTACGATACCGTGATTGCCGTCCCCATTGGGAGTGTTGATTGCAAAGGCGTTGATACCGTAGGAGATGTAGACACCAGGAAAGGTGGTGGCCGGTTTCATCGCCAAGCCGTCGCTCGGATCGCCGAAGACGGGCAACGATTTGATGTAGGGCGAGGTGGTCAGCACCCAGTTGGAATTCCAGGGGGGCACCGCGTCCGTATACCAGGGACAAGAGATAGGACCATTATTCCCCCCAGGCATGGAGCCTCCGACACAACCGAGACCTCGAGGGAACATCTCATCATTGTCCTGGACATACATATTCAGCGCCAGGCCCAACTGCTTCATGTTGCTCAAGCAGGATGCCTGCCGGGCCTTCTCGCGCGCCTGGGCAAACACGGGGAAGAGAATGGCGGCCAGAATTGCGATAATGGCGATGACGACGAGCAGTTCAATCAGAGTAAATCCGGTTCGTTGCTTCATAATCCTCTCTCCTCGGGTGAGAACCCTATGGAATGTGTGCTTGGAACCTACGCGCAGCAATCAGGAGAACCTGCCCTGGACTTCATGATTTCAGGGGCGGTCTAAATTGGGCGCAGCGACAGAGTCACGGAGAGTCAGTTCCGCAGGAATCACCTCCTTTTGCGCTTGCGGGGCGCCATCGTGGATTTGCGATAGCAGTATCTCGGCGGCGCGCTCCCCGATCCGACGCAAAGGATGATGCACGGTCGTCAGGGGCGGATGCATCAGGGCGGCCATAAAAACGTCGTCAAAACCGGCAACCGAGATGTCGCGCGGCACTTGGAGGCCGAGTTCCTTCAGGGCGTTCAGCGCGCCGAACGCAATGTTATCGTTGCTGCAAAACAGCGCGGTCGGGCGGCGCGATTCGGGCAGACGCATCAGTTCCAGCGCGCGTTCATGGCCCCTATCCTGGTTGTATCCTCCGGGCAGAACTAGCGCCTCGTCATAGGGAATGCCCGCCTCCTCCAGAGCGTCGCAATAGCCTTGCAGGCGTTGTGCGGCGCTGGTAAGATTATCGTCTCCCCGCAGCAGGGCGATCCGCCGATGGCCCTGCCCTATCAGATAACACACCATCCTGTACGCCGCTGTCCGATTGTCCACATCCACGCCGGAGATGTCCGGGTCTTCTGTCAGATCGCTGATGAGGACAAAGGGAATCTGTTTCTGCTTGAGCGCGGCAAAAACCGGGGTTTCTATGGGGGGCGCGATGAGAAGCAGCCCATCACAGCGGCCATCGCAATAGAGCGGCACGTTGTTCAGCACATCCGTCCAGCTATGCTCCATGAACAGCGTCGTGCTTTGCCGCCGCCGCTGCGCGACCGTCAGGATGCCGCCCAGTATCGAGCCGACATACGGATCAATGTCCGGCGTGGCCCAGTAGCCCATGACGACGCCGACTGTATCCAACCGCTTTTTGGAGAGGCCGCGCGCCACGGCGCTCGGATGGTAGTTGAGCCTACGCATGGCTTCTAGCACCCGTTCGCGCGTCTGCGAATGGACGGGGCGCGGGCCGTTGTTGAGGACGTAGGAGACGGTAGCCGGAGAAACGCCACTCGCCTTCGCCAGGTCTTTGATCGTAGTCGCCATGTCACTCTAACCGGTTAGACAACATGCAAGATGATAAACCGGCCAGACACCATGCCTCCTTAATCTAACCGGTTCGACTCCATTCTAACATGCCTCCGACGGCTTGTCAAGAAAAAAATAGAATCCACAGATTGTCTGAACCATGATTTATGGGATTAGAGGATGGACTATGATTGGCCGCAGCTTAATCATAGTCCATCCTGTAATCATTCTAATCACAGTTCAGACGTTCTTAACCTGTGAATTCTTGCTTTTTATCCGCCCTGGCGGATTTCGTAGATCTCCCAGGAGAGCGGCGGCATCGAGACAGGCAGCGTGATCCGCTCGCCGCGCGTGCTGAACTTGACCGGCTGGCCGTCCTTCAGGCGCGTGATCTGGACGTTATCGAGGTTCATCTTCACGAAATAGTCGGCAGGCCGGAACGCGATCTCGGCCTTGTCGGGCTGGTCGCCGGGATTCCAGAGGCAGATATAGCCGTAGCGGCCTTCCAGCGCGTTGCGCAGGTGCAGCACGCCATCTATGTGCGGTTTGGCGTCGGCAGGGCGCGGATCCCAGGGTTGGCCGAGCGCGACGAGCGGCTGCGTATACGCCAGCCAGGGCCGGTTCTTCTCGTTCCACTCGATCCATTTTTGCAGGAGCCGCCGCTCCTCCGGCTTCATCTCGTCCAGCTTGCCGTGGATCTCGACGTTGCAGATATAGGCTCCGATGCTGGTAAAGTGGTACTCCAGCGCGTTCAGGTCTACCGGGTTCGTCGGGATATGGCAGGGAGTCTCCCAGGCGATGGTGAAGGGCGGGCGCGCGGCCGTCAGAGCATACAGCGAGCGGCGGTAGATGTCGGCGTTCTTGTACCACCAGCGCGCGTCCGCCATCCGTTTCGGATCGTAGCCGATCTCCCAGTCGCCGAACCAGCCCTCGTCCTGCATCGCGGTCACCTCCGGCCCGCCTTCCCAGCCGCGATTGACGATGAAATCGGGGTCGAGGGCGCGCATCTTCTCGCAGAAAGCGTTCCAGTGCGCCGTCTGCGCCGCCAGGCTGTGTCCCACTGGATGATCGTGCGTCGGGTCCACGCAACCGTCCTCGAACAGCCCGTCGTCGAGTTTCAGATAGGAGACCGTCAGTTCGCGGCACAGGTCGAACAGCGATTTGCTGTAGTTCTCCTCCCAGCCGCTTGTGAAGCACATGCCCCAGGTGCCGTCCCACTCTTTGACATGAGAGCCGTCGGCGCGATGGAGCAGCCACTCCGGGTGCTGCGTGGCGGCCTGCGACTTCTCGCCGACCATGATCGGGGCCGTCCACAGCCCGAAGCGCATCTCGCGCTCGCGCACCAGCGTCGAGATGGGCAGCAGCCCGTTCGGGAATTTGTTGGCGCGGCGATCCGTGATCCAGTCGCCGTATTTGCCGCTGTCGGGCGGGACGTTGGTCTGCCAGCCGTCGTCAATGACGAACAGCTTGACCCCCAGTTCCGCCGCGATGGGAATGATGCGCTCGCAGGTGGCCGCATTGATGTCGCCATAGTAGCCGAACCAGGTATTATAGAGCGGCGGCACGCTCGTCGGCGTGGCATGGGAGACGTACTGGCCGGTGTAGAGTTGATAGAGGAACGCCCCGGTCGCGGTCGGCCCCTGATACAGCCCGACAAGCGATTTGGGCATCATCTGGCGCACATCCGGCTTGATGAGATAGTAGGGATGCAGAACGGTCGCCACGCTCTGGCCGTCCGCGCTGCGCTCGCTCGCGCCGACCGTCGAGAGAACGGCGGTCAGCAGGCCGTCCCGCGAGGCTGGATCGGAGGCGGCAAAGCCCGTGCCGGGGAACGCCCTGGTTTCGGGCTTTGCGCCGGGCAGACGCCACCGGTCATAAGTCACCTGATCCACCAGGAAGCGGGTGGAGCGATGGCTGACCAACTGGAACCACTTGGCGATAAACGGCTCGTCGCCCGCATAGATCTGGTAGCTCACATCCAGGTCGAAGCCCTCAAAACGGCGCAGACCCGCCAGGCTGATGGTGAGTATCTTGCTGCCGTCCTCGCCGGTATTGACGGAGTGGAGCATATATTTCCAGTCGCCGTTGAGGTCGAGGGGCTGCGGCGCGCTGCCGATTTCGGCGATGCCGACGCTGCCCAGCAGGCCGTTCGGCTTGCCGTGTCCGGTGAGCTTGATGGCGATGACGCGGTTCTTCGGCAGCAGATCGAACTGATAGCTGCGCGTCCAGGGCTGTTCGTCGGCGGAGACTTTGGCGGCCAGCGCGCCGTCTATGTAGATCTCCGCCTCGTCGTCAATGGCGCGGTCGAAGAGGAGCGCGTAGGCGTGGTTGCCCAGCATCCGCGTCTCCGGGATGGTATAGCGGAACCACCAGGTCTTGTTCTCCTCGTCACTCTTGAACGGCAGGGTGGCCGGTTTCCAGGCCGTGTCTTTGAACTCCGGCTGCGCCCAGTCGCTCGGCGGCGCGACATCGGTGGACTTCCAGCCCGACGTGAGCCGTTGCGGCGGCTCCATCAGCGCGGCCAGGAAGGAGATACTGCCTTCCGACCTGGGAACCGCCTGATAGCTGCGTCCATGTTTCAGATCGGTCAGCGACGTGGTGCGGAGCGCGCCGGTCTTGGTGTCGAACTGAACCGTGCGCGAGACGGCCTGGTTGCTGAGCGTCCAGGTCATCGCGCCCCGGTCGAAGTCCACGCCGGGGCGCTGGGCGATGTCAAAAAAATCGGCACGGTGCGTGGCCTGGGCGCGGCCTGTCAGCAGGGACAGGCACAGCAGCGGCAGCGCGATCCGCAAGCGATAAAGCTGGTTCATAAAGGGACTCCTGAAACAAACGAGTTCGCCGCGCAGGGCCGCGACTGCTCTCTTCTTTACCCGTGATAGCGGCCCGGCGCGTCGTCGGCCTATCTGCCTTTCATTATCGGCCAGGAGACAGATTTCTCCCGTACCTTCCTGGGCGGGGGCGTCGGGGCGAAGGCAAGCGGGTCTCTGTTCCACCTGAAAACGAGGCATTCCTGCCCCATTTCCCGCATCCCGGCTTCGTTAAGGGGCAGAGCCAGGGAGGGAGCCACAAGGATTGTCGCCGCAGAGTGCCGAATGGACAGGCAATCGCGGCTCTCGTTCAGGGTACGCGCAGAAACGACGTTATGGTTCCTCGCTCAACAAGAACCGTGTGCAGGATTTCCTGGCTTCTCCTGTTGCTGCTGGCAGGCGGGGGCCATGCTGTGGCTGCCGCGCCGCGCGTGGTCGCGCTGATCGTGCCGGGCCTGCGCGCCGACGACCTGACCCGCCCGGAGGTTCCCACGCTGCGGCGGCTGATGATGCAGGGCGCTTCGGGCTGGATGGTCTGCCGGGCGGCGCGTGTGACCGATACGCGCCTGCTGCGGCCCGATGGACGCGAGACGACGGCCTCCCTGCTGCTGACGCTCGGCGCAGGCGCGCGGGCGGTCACCGGGCCGGAAGCCGCCGCCCTGACCGATCCGACCTCTTCTCCCGCCGCACAGATGGCCGCGCGAGAGCGATTGAAAGCGCGCAACGCCCGCCTCGCCTATCCCGTGCCGGTAGGGGCGCTGGGCGATACGCTGCACGCGGCGCATTTTCAGACCGCGCTGATCGGCAATACGGACGCCGAATCGCCCGACCGCACTGCGCTCCTTCTCGTCATGGACTCGGCAGGGCGCGTGGATATTGCAGGCCGCCTGCACCATAATCGGGATGACGTAACCGCGCCCTACGGCTTCCGCGAGGACATCAGTGCGATGCTGGCAGACTACGACGTGCTGCCCTCCGACACGGCGTTCTGCGCGCTGGTCTTCGGCGACCTGGCCCGCGCCGACCGTTACGAACCGCTCTGCCTGCCCGCTCTTGCCGCCGCGCATCGTGCCGCCGCTCTCCGTGCGCTGGATAGCTTGCTTGCCGCCCTCGGGCCGCGCCTGCGAGCCGAACGCGCCCGGCATCCACTCCGCCTGTTCGTGCTGGCTCCCGGCCCGGCAGACTCGACGACCGACCGGCTGGATCGGCTGGCTCCGATACTCGCCTGGGGAGAGGGCGTGCCGCAGGGTACGCTGACCTCGGCCTCGACGCGCCGGCCCGGCCTGGTCGTCAACACCGACTTCCTGCCGACTGTTACTGACTTTCTGCGCCTGCCGCCGCCGCCGGGCATGACAGGCCGCCCGATGACAAGCGCGCCGGCTCTCACGGAGCGTATACCTACCCCGGAACGCCTGCGCGCCGCGCACGACACCCTGCTCCAGACAGCCCGGCAGCAGAACGCTCTCGGCGGGCTGCCCACCGTGCAGATGCTCCTCGTACTGGCGGGAATGGCCGCGCGCTCCCGGCGCAGATGGCCCGCCCTCGTCCCGGCGACGGCCATTGCAATCGTCTCCCTGCCGCCGGGGATGCTGCTCTTGCCCCCGATTGCGCCGGGCAGCGTGTGGGGCGCGGGCGCACTGCTGGCCGTTTTCACACTGACGCTGGCAGGCTTTGCCTGGAAACTGGCTCGCGCCAGGAGAAGCGTTCTGCCGCTCTTTTACGGCCTCTGCGCCCTGCTCCCGTCCGCCATTCTCCTCGACCTGCTGACCGGTTCGCATCTGTTGCGCCAGGCGTGGATGAGCTATTCCGTCGTCGAGGGCGCGCGCTTCTACGGCATCGGCAACGAGTACATGGGCGCGGTCATCGGAGCGGCGTGCGTTTTGCTGGGGAGTCGGACGCTGGGCGTTGGGCGCTGGGCATTGGGAGGGATCTGGATGCTTGCGCTACTGCTTGCCATGGGCGCGCCGCAGTTTGGGGCCAAAGTCGGGGCGATTCCCTCGGCGGGCGTGGGGTTCGGGGTCGCGCTGCTGGTGCGGTGGAGGGGGCGTGTGCGATTCCGAGAGGGTATGGTAATACTGATCGCTCTCGCGCTGCTGCTCGGCGGCTTCGCCTTGTGGGATTTGCATTTCCATGCCGGGCCGCAGTCGCATCTGGCGCGGGCGTTCTCCGGCGCGGGCGGCGGCAGCCTGCTCGCCATCGCCTTCCGCAAACTGGCGCTGGAGGGCTATCTGCTGCTGCATAGCCCCTGGAGCGCGACGCTGGCCGTCAGCGCGGTCGGCCTGTGGTGGCTGTGGCGCGCGCATCCTGACCTCTTCGCCTCTCTCGAGGCGAAAGCCGTTCTTGCCGGACTGGTCGCGGGGGCGGCGGCCTCGCTGCTCTGCAACGACTCCGGCGTGACCGCCGCCGCGCTGATCTTCCTCTACGGCTGGGCCTGGGCCGCTGTACGATGGCGGGCGTCAGGCATCGGGAGTTAGGGGTTTGCCGTTCTCCCACACGGTCGGGAAGTGCTTGCCCTTGAGTATCTCGCCGGGAGCGACTTCGACATTGTGTTCCACCAGATGCCCCGCTCCCCTCGGCTCGTAGCGCGTATAGCCGGGCATGTAGTGAACCGCGATGGCCGGTCGGCCTCGCTCCGAGCAGTTGGGCGGGCTGCCGTGCCAGGTCAGGCAGTGATGGAACATGCACGCGCCCTTCTTGACCTCGCAGGGAACAGGTTCGATCTTCGTTCCATACGGCACGAGCGACATATCCGGCAGGGGCTTGAAACCGTCCGGGTCCGTGCCGATGGTGCCGCCTTTGTGCGGCCCCCACTGATGGCTGTGAGGAACCATCCACATGCAGCCGTTCTCGATGGTCGCGTCCGCTAAGGCGACCCAGGCGCTGACAAGATCGGCAGGCTGGATGATAGGCCAGTAGGGATGATCCTGATGCCAGTCGGTGGGGCCGCCATAGCGGGGCGGCTTGAACTGAACCTGGTCATGCCAGACGCGCACGGTGTCGGTTCCCATCAGTTGGGCCGCCATCTCGCAGATGATCGGATTATAGATGTGCTGGCGGAACAGGTCGTCGGCCTCGAAAATGTTGACGATCTGGATGACCGACTTCTTCTCATCGCTGAAGAAGTCGCGAACGGCTTCGGGCTGTCCGGCAGAGCAGCCGTTCATGACATCGAAAAGGCGATGACGCAGATCGTCGGCCTGCTCCTCGCTCATCACCGGCCCGACCTGAAGAAATCCAATATCTCGAAACTCTTCGAGCTGTGCTTGAGTCAGCATTGTATCCTCTCTCCTCTAACCTTAGCCCTTCCCTTCGGGCGGAATCGGGCGCTAACGCACGCTATAGATTCACGCTGGCGCTCCCTCTTCCCTCCTCAATCGCGGCGCGCTTCGGAAAGTCCTATCTGGGAGGACAAAACGGCGGGAAACGGGAAAGAGACCGGGCCGCCCCTCACGCGCACCGAGGTCATCGCGCCGCCCGGCAAGGCACACCGCTTCCTGCCTGTCCTCACCATCACGGACGCTGGAAATCCCCACAAAATCGTGAGCCGGTGGAAGCGCGAAGGCGAGTGGCTGCATGTGGAACTACAGACCGAGCGAGGGCCGCGCCGGGTCTCCCTGCGCTGGAACGGCGCTCCCGGCGCAAAGGTCGTGGAAAACCTGCCCGCAAAGTAAAAGTCGGTCACAGAGACAGCCTTGTCCAGAAAGAACCCAACAGGCATACCGGAAGAGAGCCGTCTGAAATGGGTTCTGCGCTGGTACGAGCATATGCAAAAATGCTCGTACTGGATGTGCGGACATCGGCGCCAATGGTACGGAATGACCATGCAGGAGCGGCGGCTACTCGCGGCTACTCACTATGAAGACCCGGCAAGTGATCTTTCCGATAGCGAGACTGCGCTTCCCTTCCTCCCTGCATTTCGGCAAGAGGAACGTGCCTGGAATCAGTTTCGTCGTTCCTATCACTGGCGTCAGTTGAGCCGCACACGAGCAAAACATTAGTCGGTATGGGATGAGCAAAGAGATAAGCAAGCAATCAGAAAGTGAACCTACTGGGCCAGCATCATCGGTACCGCAGAACTATCCTCTCTTGGCGACTCTACTCCGCCATTACCAGACGCGACGCGGG
>DASRGL010000120.1:0-6508 GCA_035651115.1 Chthonomonadaceae bacterium | reverse complement strand
GACATTGCCGATGTCGGCGTCTTCCGGCTGATTCTGGACGATGACGCGCGCGAACACGGTACGCACCATGTTGGGCGGGCGCTCCGCCTGCACATAGAGCCAGAGCAGCACGGAGGCCACCAGGGAGATGATCTTCAGCAGCCAGTTTTCTCGCAGCCGATAGAGCATAGGGATTCGACCGATCTACCGGGTACAGAACATACCCGTCCTCACACACCTGTCAGCGCCCGGCTCCGCGTCCTGCCACCTTCTCCGGCGTCGGACGCTTTCTGGAGAGCGCCCACAGCCTAACGCTTTTTTTTTCCTCCCCGGAGCGTCTGCCGTTGCGCAGCAGCCCCAGTTCGGGCGACTGCAACAGACGGTTGAGATGTTCCCGCAGTTTCTCCTCCTTCAGCGGGCGAATCAGCTTGCCCTCGACCGCAAGGGAGATCGTGCCGGTCTCTTCCGAGACGATGACGACGACGGCATCGCTGTTCTCGGACATGCCGAGCGCGGCTTTGTGGCGCGTATGGACGGTCGAATCCACTTTCGGGCGGTCGGTCAGCGGCAGAATGCAGCCTGCCGCGACGATCTCGCCGCTGCGGATGATCACCGCGCCATCGTGCAGCGGCGTCCCCTTGTGAAAGATGGTGATCAGCAGTTCCGGCGAGGCGAAGGCATGGATCGGCGTGCCGGTAGCGATGACCTCGTCCAGGCCGGTCTGCCGCTCGAAGACGATGAGCGCGCCGACCCGCTCCGCCGAGAGCCGCAGCACCGCCGGAACGACCGCTTCGATCATCTCATTGACCTCTTCGCGGTTGATCAGGCTCAGCCCCCGGCTCCAGAAACGCGGGCCGAACTCCTCCAGCGCGTGGCGCAGTTCGGGATAGAAGAGGATGACGATGGCGACCGGGCCGAGAGGGACGATCTGACGGAGCAGCCAGTTGAGCGTGTTGAGATGCAGTTGGTCGCTGACCAGCAGCGCAAAGAGCAGGGTTCCCAGGCCGCCCAGAATCTGCAGGGCGCGCGTGCCGCGCGCCAGGAGCAGCAGACGGTATATCAGATAGGCGACGACCAGAATATCGAGGATTTCCAGCCAACCGCTGCTTCCGCGCAATGCGTTGAGTGCTTGCTGCGCCCCCATAAAAGCCTGCTCCTGACCTTGCTGCGAGGGAGGCGTGCGGCGCGGCGGCAGCCTGGATCACACCTCCACATCAGTATAGCATACGCTCCGAACAGGGTCAAGCAACTGCGCTCGGCGGCAGACAGCCCAACGGTGATTTTCCGGCAGTTTTTTTCCAAAAGGGGTTGACAAGCAACCGGCAAATCCGTTATCATGACCGCCAGAAGGTTCTCATGTGAAAAAGTTCACACGACCGCTGTGAAACTTTCACAGGAGGCGGCCCGTACCACCGCCGCCTTCGCAAATCCCCACAAAACGCAAATGAAGCGTGAACCACAGGGCCAAGAAGCCCGGTCGCATTGCACGGCAGTCCGCCGAAGACAACGCCGGACAGGAAGGAGATACCCGATTGCGTATCAACGGACTTCGCTGGGCGCGTTTGTGCGTCGTATCCACCTCCACGTCGCTGCTGACCAGCGCCGCCTGGGCCTCCCACACTCATAAACTGCAGCCAGGCGACACCCTTGCCGCCCTCGCGCGCAGATATCATGTCACCGTTGGCGACATCGCCCGCGCCAACCATATCTCTGAGACGACCGTTCTCACTCTAGGGCGAACCCTCCTGATTCCCAACGCCCCCAGGCCCGTCGTGGCCGCCGCTGCCTTTCGGAAACCGGCCAAGATCGGCGGCGACCGCGTCAGCGTGCGTATCGGGCCGGGCGAACGACACCGCCGCCTGACGATGTTCGATGTGGGCGCGCCGGTCGTCGTGACCGCCTACCGGGACGGCTGGGCGCAGGTCGCGCTGCCGGATGGGCGCGTCGGCTGGGTGCGTCAGGACCTGCTTGCCATCGGCGGCAAACGCCTGCATGGGGCGCAGCGCCTCGCCTCCAGTACGCCCCCCCCGGCGAAGCGAAAGCCCGTCCCTCAGGAGACGCCCGCCGAGGTCGTCTCCGCAGACCGCCGCCGCGCGCGCCGGCATCTGACCCGCCATATCGCCAAAGCGTCCGCACACGCCTCCAAAAAGCGCCGCCAGCATCAGCCGGAAGCGCGCCTGGCGCGCACGCCCCACTCCCATCGCCTCAAGAAGCACCATGTCGAAGTCGCTGCGACGCGCCGACGCCGTTCTAAACAGGAGCGCTGGGTGCGCCATAGCCGGAGGACACATCAGAGGTGGGCGCGGCATCCGCGCTACGTGCCGGAAGCCTCCCTGCCCGCCGCAACGACGGACGTGGTGCGTACCGCCTACTCCTATCGCGGCACGCCCTATCGCTGGGGCGGCTCCTCGCGCAGCGGCTTCGACTGCTCCGGCTTCACCAGCTATCTCTACCGGCGCAAGGGGGTCAACCTGCCTCACTCGGCCAGCGCGCAGTTCCGCATGGGTCACCGGGTCGGACATGGCGAACTCAAGCCCGGCGACCTGGTCTTCTTCGAGACGGTGCATAAAGGCATCTCGCACGTCGGCATGTACGTCGGCAATGGGCGCTTCGTCCATGCCTCCAGCCGCCGTTCGGGAGGCGTGCGCGTGGACTCGCTGCAGAGCGGTTACTACCGGGAGCGATTCCGGGGCGCGCGCCGCATGACGAAATAGGCGAGGCGTTCCTGCCGGGGATTCCCGGCCCGGCATGGAACTTTTCGCCCGCTCTGGTTGTACAGGAAGGCAAAGAGAACGGCCCGCGCATCTCTGGCGGGCTGTCCTCTATTTGGGAAATGCCCGCCAGGGACGTCCCGTCTATAAGGAGGAGAGGTTATGGAGCGGGATATCGGCCTTGAACTCGACCTGCATCAAGTGCGCCGTGTCGTCGAAGTGCGCGCGAACGCGGCCAACGAGTTGCTCGAATCCGGCTGGACGCTGCACGAGATATTCTTCGGCAATGAACGTGACTACCGCCCTTATTATATCCTGCTGTGCCTGAACGACGTGCTGTGTCCGAAGTGCGGCGCGCCCGCCGGTATCGAAGTCCTGGACGATGGCGAGCGCGTGCGCTACATCTGTTCCATAGAGTGCGCCTGAAACCTCTTGCCGCCAGGCATCTCTGCACCAACCTCGGGTTCCGTGCCGCGCTTTCAGTGGCACGGAACCCGTTTTTATGGCCCCCCCTCCGGGAATAGAATGCGTGACAAAACAGGTATCGCAAAGTAGAGAACATTGGCGGGCCGCGCGTAACTTTTACGCGCCGGCTCTGTCTAATTCCCAGTACGCCACCCGTGACATCGCGCCGAGCGCCTGACGGCCCCAGGAAGGCGCGACCACGCAGAGAAAGCAGAGAACGTGACGCCATCGAGTCGCCTGTCCCGGCGCAACGGGACGCTGGTTCGTTTCCTATTTATGGGGTTGTTCGGAGTCTTCCTGGCAGGCAGCGCGGCGCAGAACGTCGGTGCCATGCCCACCTTTCCCTCCACCGTCGTCTCCGCCTATCGGCTCAAGCCCGATGGCACGGTCGCCAAAGCGGTGCAGTCCTGCGGGTTCTGCCATGTCGCCGAAGGCCCGCCTAAACGCAATCCCTATGGGGCCGATCTGAAGGCGGCCCTCGAGCAGGCGCAGACCCGCATTCTTTCGGCGGCGATCCTGCACTCCATTGACGACAAAGACTCCGATGGAGACGGCTTCACCAACGCCGCCGAGATCGCTGCCGACACGCTGCCCGGCGACCCGGCCAGCAGACCGGCGGGACGGCCTGCCACTCCAAGCCCGACGGCTCACAACACGAGCGAGGCCGACCCGGAGGCGAGTCCCTTCGCGCTGCAAACGCTGCTCTTTCCGAAGCACGCGCAGCATCTCGTGCTGGTCCATTTTCCGATTGCGCTGCTGGTCATCAGCCTGGTCTTCGATCTGCTGGGCTATATCAAGAAAGACCCCATGCTGACGACCGCTGCCTACTACGATCTGATCGTGGCGGGCCTCGCCGCGCCGCTGACCGTCCTGACGGGGATTCTCGCCTGGATATTCGCCTACAGGCGCGCGCCCTTGCAGGGCTATCTGCTCTTCCACCTGCTCCTCGGCGTGCTGACGATGCTGCTTATCCTGACCCTGCTCTGGCTGCGCGCCCGGCACCGAGGACGCCTGGATGGGCCATGGGGCCGCACCTATGCCCTCCTCGGCGGCGTGGCGTTCCTTATCGTCACCCTGACCGGCCATCTCGGCGGCATCCTGGTGCAGGGCGGGTAGATGGGGCTTTTCACAGGCGTGCGAATCGAGGTAGAATGAAAGAGCCGGACGGCGGAATCTGAGGCCGCCTCCGGTTCTGTTCTTGAATCCACGTCCTCTGCCCGCCTGCATCCTGCGCGCGGCGAGGGCATCCTTTTCCCAGGAAAGAAAGCCGCAAGCATGAATCGTCGAGATTTTTTGAAGGACGCGACCGCGCTCACCATGACGCTGGCAATGGCGGCGGGAGCGGAAGAGTTGTTCGTCCAGCCCGCCCGCGCCGACGAGGAGAAACCGGCAGGCCCGCCGGTCAACTGCGCCGTCATCGGGCTGGGCGCGCAGGGACGCGACATCCTGGCCTCCCTCGCCCGGCTGGGCAACACGCCCGTCGTCGCCCTCTGCGATACCTATACCGTCGAAGCCTATATCAAACGCTCCAAAGAGATCGCTCCCAACGCCGCCTTCCAGGAGGACTATCGCAAAGTCCTGGACAATAAAGACGTGCAGGCGGTCTTCGTCGCCACGCCCTCCCACAAGCACAAGCAGATCGTGCTGGACGCGCTGGCTGCCGGGAAGCACGTCTACTGCGAAGCGCCGCTCGCCTCCACTATCGAGGAGGCAAAAGAGATCGCGAAAGCGGGCGCGGACGCAAAGACAGTCTTTCAGTCCGGGCTGCAATATCGCGCGAACAAGCAGCATCAGCACGTCCTCAGCTTCGTGCGCTCCGGCACGCTCGGCCATGTCGCGGGGGCGCGCGGGCAGTGGCACAAAAAGCAGAGCTGGCGGCGCGCGGCTCCCACCCCGGAACGCGAGAAGGAACTGAACTGGCGGCTCTCTAAAGAGAGTTCCGGCGGGCTGATGGGCGAGATCGGGATTCACCAACTCGACACGGCTACCTGGTTTCTCAAGGCCCTGCCGGTCTCCGTCCTCGGCTTCGGCGGCATCATGCACTGGACGGACGACGGCATGGAAGTCCCGGACACGGTGCAGTGTATCGTGGAGTATCCGAACCACGTTCGCTATCTCTACGACGCCACGCTGGTCGACTCGTTCGACGGCTCCTACGATATGTTCATGGGTTCGGACTGCGCCATGCTGCTGCGCGATCAGCGCGCCTGGATGTTCAAGGAGACGGACTCGCCCCTGCTCGGCTGGGAGGTCTACGCGCGCAAGGACAAGCTCGCAGTGGGGGATGAGACGACCGGAACCGGCATCGCGCTGGTGGCGGATGCGACGAAGCTGATCGCGCAGGGCAAGCAGCCGGGCCAGGTCGGGACCGACGTGACCAAGACGGCGCTCTATCAGGCGCTCGCCGCCTTCTGCGATTCGATCCGTTCCGGCAAGAAGCCCGCCGCCGGGCCGCTGGAAGGCTACCAGGCGACCGTCATCGCGCTCAAGGCGCACGAGGCCATCCTGTCCGGCAACAAGATCACTTTCCAGAAAGAGTGGTTCGACTTAGCATAAAGGAGCCATCATACAATGAGCGACAACCAGAACCGTTCGGAACCAACGCGCCGGGAGTTTCTGCGCAAAGCGGCCGTCACCGTCGCGGCGGGCGTGGCGGCGACTCACGCCAGTTCGATGCCGACGACGGCGGAAGGTCTGCGCCGCGTCATCGGCGCGAACGACCGCATCCTCATCGGGCATGTCGGCATGGGCGGGCAGGGCATGACGCACGTGCGCCTGCTTAAAGAGAACGCCAATGACAACCTCAAGAACAACACCGAGTCCATCGCCGTCTGCGATCTGTACGTTCGGCGCAAGAAGGGCGCGCAGGGGTTCCTCGGCCTCAAGGACAGCCAGGCGTTCGACGACTACCGCCAGTTGCTCGGCATCAAGGAGATAGACGCCGTCTGGGTGACGACCTCGGATAACTGGCACGCGCCCGTCGCGCTGGCCGCGATGGAGGCGGGCAAGCACGTCTATATCGAGAAGCCGATGTGCAAGACGCTGGAAGAGGCATTCGCGCTCCACGACGCCGCCAAGCGGCTGAACCGGATCGTACAGGTCGGCTCGCAGGGCTGCTCCGACGAGAAGTGGCACGTCGCCGGGCGCGTGGTCAAGTCCGGGCGCATCGGCAAGGTCATCATGTCGCAGGGAAGCTACTGCCGCAACTCGAAGGGCGGCGAGTGGAACTACTACACGATTGACAAGGACGCCGGGCCGCAGGCGACGGGCGATGGCTACGTCAACTGGGAGACGTTCCGGCGTGGACAAGGCCCGAAGGAGTGGGACCCGGATCGCTTCTTCCGATGGCGCAA
>DASRGL010000119.1:0-3020 GCA_035651115.1 Chthonomonadaceae bacterium | reverse complement strand
CGGTCGGCGACCGTGCGCGGCAGCATCCAGAAGCCGCAGTCGGGATGCACCCACCGCACCCGATCCGCCCCCAATACCTTCACGGCCTGCTCGATACGCCGGGCCACCTCGTCGGGTGTCTCGACCTCGTTATCCTTGATGTCTATGACCCCGATCCCCAGGGCAATGCCGTCGCGCAGATCGCGGAAGACCTCCAGCTCCGCATAGCCGCGCCGCGCGAACTCCAGCACGAGGTGGTTCACGTCGAGCGCGTTGAGGAACGGCAGCAGGTCGCGCCAGAAACCTTTCTGAATGGACTGCCCGCCGTAGTTGCCGAAGCAGAGATGCACCGCCTTTTCACCCCGCGCCGCGCCGAGGACATGGTTGATCGGCTCGTGCGCCCACCCGGCGTCTTCCGGGTGGCCGGTCAGATTGGCCTCATCCACCTGAAGCACGGCGGAGTCTATCTCGGCGACCTGCCGCCGCAGCGCCTCCGCAATGTCCATCGCCAGCGCGCGGACATCGGGATAGTGGCGATTGAGCAGCGTCTTGGCAAGCATATAGGGCGAGGTCACGGTGAACTTGAGCGGAGAAGCGGTCAGCGGACGGACGAACGCCCAGGCCGCAGGCAGGTTGAGCGTGCCTTCCCGGATCGGCCCCGTGACCGCGCCCGCAGGCTGCGTGCGGAAGGCCATTCCCGCCTGCGCCCGGAATGCGGCCAGTTCCTCGCGGCTCAAGCGGGTCGAAATGCCCTCCATCGGCCCCAGGAAATACTCGATCATCCCGTTGGTTTCCGGGTGGTTGACACTGAAGCGCGATAGCTCGCCGTCCGAGATCACGTCGAGACCGGCGAGTTCCTGCGTTTTGAGGACGACCAGGATGGCATCGCGGAGATTGGGAGTGGAGGGAAGCGCGGTCAGCCAGGAGGGAACCGGATAGCTGCCGACGACGGTGGTTTTGATGCGGGATTCGGGCATGGCGTCACCTCGGAGCGTTCGTCGTTGTGGAATGCCCCTCACTTGGACGCCATGCCGCCGAAATCCTGCTATTTTGTCTTATGGCTCAGTTCCTTGAGCGTAGTTTCGAGTTGCTTCGTCGCGATGCCGTACCCGGCGAAGTCGCCCGCTTTCAGCTTGCTCTGCGCCTGCTCGTACTGCGTGGCGGCGCGCTGGATAAGCGTGCGGATGTCCGGCGGCACGGTCGCGGGCGGGCCGGGTTGTGTCGGCGTCGGCGCGGCGGGCTGCGAGGGCGGCGTCTCCGCCGTCGGCGCATTGTAGCCGGGAAAGAGTTGCGCCAATGCCTTTTCCAGCGTGTCGTCCATCGCCACACGCTGCCCGAAGGCGACCACGACCTTCTGCAACTGCGGCAGGCGGCTGGCGGTGTTGGCCGCTTCGACATAGAGCGGCGCGATATAGAGCAGCGACTTCTCGATGGGAATGACCAGCAGGTTGCCGAAAGTGGCCGTCGAGCCGCCCTGCCGCAGCAGCGACAACTGCGAAGAGATGGTCGTATCGCTGTTGATGAGCGCGACGACCTGCGACGGGCCGTTTACCGAAACGGACTGCGGGAAACGATAGAGGATCAACTGCCCGTAGCGGTCGCCATCGCAGCGCGCCGCCATCCAGCCGAGGATGTTCTGCCCCTCCCGGTTGATGGGGGCCATCGGACTCATCAGCAGGAACTCCTCCTGGCTGTTCGTTCCGTTCACGCCGTCCACGCCGGAGGGCAGCCGCATGATGACGTAGTAGGGTTCCATCTGCCGGGGGCGCGTCTCCATCGGGTTGCTCGTATCGGTGTTCGGCTCGACCGGAATGGCCCAGGCGTCCTCCTTGAGATAGAAGACGCGCGGATCGTCCACATGGTAGAGCGCGTAGACGGAACGCTGCAGCCGGAACAGGTCTTCCGGGTAGCGGATGTGCGCGCGCAGCCCGGCGGGCATCTGCTCCAGCGGCTTGAGCAGGCCGGGGAAGATCTTGCTGTAGGTCTGCGCGATGGGGTCTTTCGGGTCGGCCAGATAGAGCGTGACCGTGCCATCGTAGGCGTCTACGGTCGCCTTGACGCTGTTGCGGATGTAGTTGGGCGCGAACGACATCACGCTGTTGATCTGCACGGTCACGGGCGTGGAGTAGGGATAGCGGTCGGAGATGGTGTAGCAGTCGAGCATCCAGACGAGCCGCCCATCGTCGGGATTGACAACGAGATAGGGATCGCCGTCCTGCTGAAGGAAGGGCGCAACGGTCATCACGCGCTCCCGGATGTCGCGGCGGAATAGCACGCGCGTCGTCGGCTTGAACTGCCGGGAGAGCATCACGTTCGCATCGCCCAGGCGCAGACTGAACGCCAGCTTCGCCAGCGGCTTATCCCCGATACGGATGCCGCCCTTCCCCTGATAGCTGGTGTAGCTGCCCTGCGTGCCGCTCTGCCCGGCGGCGTTGCTGCCCTCCGTCGCGGGATAGTCGAACTCCTTGACATCCGTATCCACGAACACATAGTCGTCAGTAAGCTGGCCGTAGTAGAGGCCGGGCTGCGTGATCTTGATGTTGGCGGCTTCCGGGGAGACGACGGGCGGGATGCCCTCGATGAAGTAGTCCGGGCCGCCCTGCACGATCTTGTTCACCGGACTCATCGCCAGCCCGTAGCCGTGCGTGTAGGTGAGCCGGAGGTTCTGCCAGGTCTGCGCCGAGCGGGAGAGGCCATCCGGGTCTATCTCGCGGGCCGCCAGCATCACCTGCCGGAGCCGCCCCCCGACCGTGTAGCGATCTATGTCCAGGTTGTCGGCGGTGTCTCCGGCAAGCGTGTTCTGCTTGAACTTGTAGTAGTTCTGGACGGTCTGCAACTGCGCGTAGACCTTGCCGAGGTAGGGATAGTCCCACAGGCGCACGTTGTCGAGCGTGTCGCGATTGTTCTTGAGCGCGGCGGCGTTCAGCGTCTCCTCCGCCGGGAAGGTCGCCACGCGCACGTTTTCCAGCCCGAAGCCCTGCCGCGTGAACCGGATGTTGCGGGCGATGTTCTCCTGTTCCGCCAGCAGCTGGTTCGGCTCG
>DASRGL010000118.1:0-19001 GCA_035651115.1 Chthonomonadaceae bacterium | reverse complement strand
ACGCCGAAGAACATGCCTTCTGCCGTGAGGCCGGATTCGGCGGTCACGTCCTGGAAATGGCCGTTGCCCAGGTTGCGGTAAAGAGCGCAGCGCGGGCTGCCGACCAGCAGAATATCCAGCTTCCCATCCTGATCGTAGTCGAGGAAGGCGCAGCCGTGTCCCAGTGTCTCCAGGATATTGAGCGGCGTCTTGCCGCCATGTCCCAGCCGGAAATTCAGGCCCGCCTCCTGCGCCACATTGCGGTAAATCCCCGCAGGCGCGGCAGAGACGGGCGGCGGGGCAGGAACGGATGGCGCGCTGATCGGGGCAGGACGGCAACCGGGCAGGCACAGACTGTAAAGCGCGATTAGAGTCGAAATACCGCGATAGATAGGCCGGTATAGATCAGGTCGGGAACTCAGAGGAGCCTCCTGTAGATCGAGGTCGGAGAAAAGGACAATGCGCACAGCGGATACCGGAATGCCTCATCCGTCTGCGCTCTCAAAGAAGGCGGCAGGAGATCATTTCGGCGCTTCAAACACGAAGTCTTTCTTGCCGCTCAAGGCCGCCTGCGCGTGCTGTTCGGCATAGGCTTCTAATTCACGAATGACTTTCGCATCGCGGGGCTGTAGCTGGAGATAGGCGACATACTGCTGCGCGGCCTCCTGCGACAGGCCCAGATCGCGATAGACCCGCGCCAGCCGCAGATGCGTGGTCGCGTCCTGCGTGTTATGCGAGAGGCGCGCTTCCAGGTTTTGCATCTCGACATGCAGCGCGCTGATGCGCCGGAAGCGCGCTTCGGTGGCCGCCGCCGACTTCGCATCTCCCAGGCGGCGATAGGCGTTCGCCAGCGCATAGTAGGCGCGCTCGTCCCGCGCATCTTTGCGCAGCGATTCTTGCAGCGCGTCCACCGCTTTCTTGAAATCTCCCTTTTGGATATAGACCTGCCCCAGGTCGAAATAGACGTCGGCGGGGTGCAGCGTCTCGCGGCGTGTCGCCCGCAGGAGCAGTTCCTCGGCACGGTCGAGCGCCTCCGGCCCGGAGGCTTTACGGAGCAGGAAACTGCCCATCGCGGCGCACGCCTGCCCATAGTCGGGATTCAGTTGCAGCGCGCGTTCCAGATGCTGTCGCGCCTCTTCCGTGTCCCCGCGATAGACCAGCAGCTCGCCCAGCGCCGTATGATACTGCGCGCTGGCCTCCCGGCGCGCGAGGGCTTTGCGCAGGGCGTCTATGGCTTGCAGATAGTTATGCCCCTGTGTCTGGCAGACCGCTACCCCGAACCAGGCCTGATCGCTGCGGGGATCGAGTTCGGCGGCGCGCTGCACATGGGAGAGCGCCTCTCGGATGTCGCCCTCGCTCCAGGCGATATTGCCCAGCATATATTCGGCCCAGGCTTGCCGGTTATCCAGCCGCAAGGTCTGCTGAAACGCGGCTTTGGCCGGCCCTATCTGCCCCAGTTCGTAATAGGAGAGGGCCAGGCCGAGACGGGCGCGCGCCCAGCCCGGGTCGAGACGGACGGCGGTCTCATAGGCGGTTTTGGCATCGGCGAAGCGGCGATGGAGATAGTACTGCTTGGCAAGGTAGTACTGCGTCAGAGAGTCGTCGGGCTGGCTGCGCGCCATCGCTTCCAGTTCCGACAGGTCTTTACTGCGCAGGATATACTCGCGGAGGGCGCGGTTCGACCGCACGCCCCAGGCGATACCGACGAGAACGATGCCGACGAGTAGCAGCAGTATCAAACGTTTCGGGGAGGGACGCGCCGCGCCGGGCGAAGCGTTCTCAGGGGCCGAAGAGGGGTTGCCGGGCGATGTTTTGGGAGAAGCCTGCATGAACAGAGTAGCCTATGGAATCGCTCTCATAAATGGGTTACGGAATCTACCGGTGGGACGTCTTCCCGACGATGCGAAGAAGCCGGGCTGCCCCCGGCTTCCGAACACTCGGCGATTCAAGAATCATCTCATGCTGCTGGGAGCGCCCGGATGCGTGCGCTGGTATTCCCGCATGTATTCCAGGTCCTTCTCGGTCGGCAGGCCGCCGCCGCGAGGATTGGCTTTCGATTTACCTGTCTGCGTGTTGACAGCAACAGAAGTCGGGCCGGTATACACGCGATAGGCCAGCACCGCTGCAATGACGAGCGCAAGGGCGATGACGCCGGCAGCCATTGCAGGACTGACGTTTTGTTTCACAGTACAAACCTCCTGACAAACATTCCGTGTTCCAATGCAACCATAAACCGAACGGGGCGTCTATCGCCTCGCTCCGTTGATCGCCTGGCGCGAAGCAAGGACGCCCCGTCTCAAGGTCAACCGTGTATTGCTTTCTTCATCAGCCGCAGGCTACACGGCGCGGATTGCCGTTTGCCTGCGACTGTAGTGAAGTCATCAGTACTCGCGCACGAACAGACCTTCCGGCGCATGGAAGCCGTCCATCCAGTCTTCGCCCGACGTGATCTGCCGTCCCTTGCGATACTTGGAATGGCCGTCGGCGAAGGTGATGTTCTGTCCGCTCTGATGGCGGAACACGTTCTCCTGCGCGAAGCGGGATTTCCACGGCTCCTCGCCGTCTTTGGTTGCGCCACCGCCGGGAGCCGACTCGTCGTAGACGCGGGTGTAGTTACCGGCGCGCAGGTTGTTGATCCACCAGGTCTCCATGAAGCCGCGCGCATAGTCGGCGATCAGGTAGGTGCTGGCGGGGGTAGGAACGGCGGCCTGGCCGACGCCGGGAGCCGCCCAGTCGGGGAACTCGCCCCAGCCGCACGGATCGGCCTTGTTCCAGGCGTAGCCGAAGATCATCTGGTTGTGGCCCAGGCTGATCGGCGTGGGAATGCCCCAGCAGTCGTCCTGAACGTCACTGTAGCCCGTCCAGCCGCTCTTGGGGTTGGGGTCGGAGGGGCAGACAAAGACCTGCCGGTTCTTGATGTAGGGCAGAATCTGCCAGACCCAGTGTACCGCCGTGATGGTGTCTTTGCCGAGGACGTTATCGGTCGTGCCGATAGGCGCGCCGCCCCAGACGTTAGTCGGATACATCTCATCATAGTCCTGGACGTACATCATGACGCCGAGGCCGATCTGTTTGGTGTTGGAAAGGCAGCTTGTTTTGCGCGCCGCCTCGCGCGCCTGGGCGAAGACCGGGAAGAGGATCGCGGCGAGAATCGCGATAATGGCGATGACGACGAGCAACTCGATCAAGGTAAAACCAGGAAGCGTACGTTTGGTTCGCATATTCGGGTCCTTTACTTTGCTAAAAATGCGGCCCATTTAAGGGGCGGAAAAGTCGTACAGTTGCAAACAGGCAAAAGGAGCTATGTTATTGTCGAGAACCACCTCCCTCACAGCGGATCGTGATTTTGCCCTTGTGGCTTTTTGAAACCGCCTCTATTATAGTGTATCTCTCTCTATCTGTCAATCGAGATTGCCTCTCTCCTCGCAGGAGAATCAGCGCAGTGCAGGCAGAGCGAAATCCTGATCCAATCCGTTCGGCGTTGCCCGTGCCTGCTGCATCAACTGTGCCAATTCGCGGGCGGCTTCGCCATCCTCCGGGCGCTGACGGCGATAGACGAGATACTGCTGGACAGCCTGCGGCGTCAAGCCGAGGTCGCGATAGACCCGCGCCAGGCGCAGGCGCGTTCCGGTATCGTCGGGGTGATGGGTCAGGCGCGCTTCCAATCCGACCTGCTCCACATGCCGCTTGCTGATGTACTGAAATCGTTTGTCGGTCGCCTCCGCCGCTCTGGTGTCTCCCAGGCGGCGATAGGCTTTCGCTAAGAGATAATAGGGACGCTCGTCGCGCGGGTCGAGGCGGATCGCTTTTTGCAGCGCGGGAACTGCTTTGTTGAACTCCGCTTTCTGGGAATAGAGCTGGCCCAGATCGAGATAGACGTCCTGCGGATGGTAGGTCGGCAGCTTCGCGGCGCGCAATAGGTATTCTTCCGCCTTATTCAGCGAATCCATGCCGGGCGTCTTATAGAGATAGAGACTGCCCATCAAAGCGTTGGCCGGGCCGTAATCGGGCTGGAGTTGCAGCGCCCGCGCGTAGTGCTGGCGTCCCTCCTCCGTCTTACCGAGGTAGACCAGCAGTTCTCCCAGCGTCGTATGATACTGCGCGTTGGTTGTATTGCGCTCCGCCGACTGCTGCCCATTGGCTTCACTGTGGGCCACCGCCTGCCGCATGGCATCCAGCGCCTCGTTGCGACGGTTCAGTTGGATATAGCAGGCTGCCAGTCCATACCATGCCTGGTCGCTGCGCGGGTCGAGGGCGACGGCACGCTGAAGGTGGGGGAGCGCCTCTTGCATATTATTCCGATACCAGGCGATCTTCCCCAGCATATATTCCGCCCAGGCCAGCTTGTTATCCAGCCGAAGCGCCTGCTCGAACTCCGCCTGCGCGCGATCCCTCTGCCCCAGTTCATAGTAGGAGAGGGCCAGGCCGAGACGGGCGCGCGCCCAGCCCGGGTCGAGCCGGATGGCGGTCTCATACGCGCCGACGGCCTCGGCAAAACGATGCTGAACATAGTACTGCTTGGCAAGGTAGTACTGCGTCAGAGAGTCGTCGGGCTGGCTGCGCGCCATCGCTTCCAGTTCCGGCAGGTCTTTGCCGCGCAGAATGGTCTCGCGCATCCACCGGCTGGAGCGCACGCCCCAGGCGACCGCAATCAGCACAAGGCCGACCAGCAGCAGCGGCAAGAGACGCAGAGAGGAAGCGCGCGACGTGTCCTGAGCCGAACGCCTGGGTTTCGGAGGCGTATTCTCAGGCTCTTTAAGAGGCGTGGCCGACATAAACTCCGCTAAAATCCCTGATTGCGCAGGCGCAGCGCCCTAATTGCGCGTTCTGCCTTCGCGCTCTGCGCGCATCGCCTGAATCCGTTCGCGCGCGCTGCCTCTGCCCCCCATTGAGCGTGCTTCCTGATCGCCAGAGACCGGGGCGGAGGGCGCGACATACGTCCGCCAGATAAGCCCGGCGGCGATCAGAACAACAACGGCGATGATGGCGAGGGCGACGGGCGGGCTGATATTCTGTTTCACGATACCTAATCTCCTTAACAGGCCGCACGATCCTGCACACAAGGATTGAGATGGCCTCATGTGGAGGCCATCTCAACAGAATGACTTTGAGCGCTCAGACGGTCGGGGTCTGAGTTAAGGACACTGCTGCGCCGCCTCCAGAGAGCCGGGATAGTCACGTAAGCAGAGACCTTCCGAGGAAACCGTGCCATCATAACCCCAGACGCCACTGGTGATGGACTCACCGCGCCGCCACTTGGCATGTCCATCGGCGAAGATGATGGTCTGCCCATATTGATGCCGATAGACAGATGCGTTCTGTCTTCTGGATTTCCACGGTTCCGTGTTATCCGCAGAAGCGCCGCCGCCTGGCGCGGATTGATTGTAGACTGCTGTATAGTTGGCGGCGCGCAGGTTATTGATCCACCAGGTTTCCATGTCTTCACGCCCGTAGTCGGCGATCATATAGGTATTGGCAGGCGCGGGAACCGAGGCCATCCCTTTGGGTTGGAAGCCCCAGTCTCCCAGGAAGGAGCCGTCTCCGAAGCAGGTGCTATCGTCCCCATTATAGGCATAGCCAACAATGTAGGCGCTGGCCGCGTAACTGATTGGAGTCGGAATGCCCCAGCCATCGGTATTGCAGGCTCCGTCAGCGGTAAGATTGGCGGGATCGGCATCATAGCCCTTCCATCCATTGCTTTTGGACGTGGGATCGGACGGACAGACCAGAATCTGCCGATTTTTCGTATAGGGATAGACCTGCCACATCCACTGGATGGCCGTCCAGTAGTTGGGCGAGTGCGTATCATTATCCGCTATGTTGATGGGAGCCAGGTTCCACGAGTTGCAGGGATACATCTCATCGTAGTCCTGGGCATACATCATGACCGCCAGGCCCAACTGCTTATTGTTGCTGAGGCAGGAGGCTTTGCGCGCGGACTCGCGCGCCTGGGCGAAGACGGGAAAGAGGATGGCAGCGAGAATGGCTATAATGGCGATGACGACGAGCAGTTCGATTAAGGTGAAACCCGATCGAGTGTGCCTTGTGAGCATGTTCTGTTTCCTTTCTTGCTCTACATTTTCAGCTTCCAGCTGAGTACGAGAGAGCGCTACAGTAGATAAGGCAGACAAATCGCAAGCGTCCTGAGAGATGGGCCGCAAGCAGTGACCTCCTTTCCCTTGAGTTTATGCATGAGGCGAGCGACGAACAGACAGAGAACCCGGTTTGCGGCCCGTTCCAGGCTTGCAAAACCGGTTTATCAAGTCGGGAAAATAGACCCCGCAGGCGGGGAAGATAATTTCCGCACGCGGTTTCATAACGCACGCAAGGCAGCGTCGGCAGACCTATCGGGAGGTGGCAGCGCGTGCGCAACAAGAGACGTAAAGTCACAGGAATGCTCTCTATAGAGAGTAAGCATCCTGAGACAACTTTAACATAACCGGGCCGGTTTGTCAAGGTGGGCCGCAAAAAAAATCGCCCCCACACCCGACGGGCAGTTGCCGAGTGCGGGGGCGAAAACGGTGAAACGCGCTAGTCTCCCACGCGCGAATAGGCGCGCGCCTCGGCGTCAGACGGCTGCTGAGCGCGCAGCGCCACCTGCGCAAACCGCTCGCCATACGCCTGGCTCTCCGCGCGGCTCACATCCCGGAAACTGCGCGCGCGACGATCAATCGGGTGACGGCTTCCCGCCAGCAGACCCCGCAGCCAGTGTCGGGTGAAGGCCAGCCCGAACGGGCGCCGCCACCGCGCGATGCGTCCCAGGCAGAGCCAGGTGTTATGGCGCAGCACGCGGAGAGGGCCGGGATAGATCACCCCACAGCGCAGGTACTTCGCCATCGCCGCGCCCTGCCCGAAGGCCATGCGCTCCAGGTCGCGGCTGGCCTGCTCCCAGGTGCGAAAACCATAATGGACGACTCGCGCTTCGGCGCAGAAATACACGGCGAAGCCCGTCAGCAGCGCCCGCATCGTCAGGTCGTGGTCGTCGCCGGAAGCGAACTTGGCTCCGGGGCCGATGCAGGGATCCCAGCCGCCGAGCAGCGCGAGGACATCGGCGCGCACGGCCATGTTCGCGCCGAGGCCGAAATCCCTCATGCCGGGCATCCGCCAGAATTCGCCCACTCGCGCGAGGGAGTGCGAGGTCTGGATGAGGTTCGCATAGACGGTTCCCACTTCCGGGTCGTGCGGCCCGGCGCTCACATCCCCGAAGACGCAGCCGATGCGCGGATCGGCCTGGAACGCCTCTACCATCGCCTGCGCCCACTGGGGATCGGGTTCGCAGTCGTCATCGGTCAGGAGCAGATAGCGGCCCCGGGCCTCAGCCCATGCCCGATTGAGCGCGCGCGGCTTGCCGGGCAGATCAAGATGGAAATAGCGCAGGCGGCTGTCCTGAGCGCGCAGTTCGGCCAGGGCGTCGGCAGTGGCATCGTCATCGCTCTGATCCATGACCAGCAGTTCGAGGGCGGGATAGTCCTGCGCGAGAACGGCTCGCGCCGTATGCACGACATTGGCTTTGCGATTCCGGGTGCAGACGACGGCGGAGAGGAAGGGGGCTGGATGGGAATTGTGGGTCATGGTAGGCATAGACTTCGGTCGCTCCAGGGCGTGTACAGCGCGGCTGCATCCTGGCAGCCTCTCCTGTCACTGCATAAATTATGCCAAAGCGAGTCGCGCGGCAGATGACAAATCTACCAGAAATATCGAACTGCGATAGAAATCCGCCGAGACGTTCCGGCGTCTTCTATCCCCTCCGCTGGAACCCTCCACGTTGGAGATTCTTCGCTGCGCTCAGAAGGACAAGAGCGGCGTGAAGAAGGACAAGGCGGCGCAGACGGACACGAGCGGAGCGGTAACGTCTCCACCGGAACGGCGCGTTTCCCTGCCGGGCCGCAAGGAGAATGCCCGCGCGCTGCCGAATAGAGGGGGCATTACGGAAGGCTTTGCGCCGGCGCTGCGGGCGCAAAGCGCCAGGAGACGCCAATGGACTCTTCTCCTCAAGCTACGGAAACCGAGACGCTGAGTTCCCTCTACACGCGCCTGCTCGATAAGCAGGTCGCGCGCCTGCTGGCCTCGCTGCAGCCCGACGGCGCATTCCAGGCCGAGGGCGCGGCCTACAGCATCTACGACCAGAACGGGATGTATCCGCTGGCCCTCGCCTACCTGCGCCCCGGCGGTCAGTATGAAAACGACTCGCGCCTGCTCGACGCCATTCTCCGCTCCGGGGATCGCCATCTGCGCGAACTGAACGCCCAGGGCCAGTGGGAGGTCATCACGCCGGGAGGCCGCTGGGGATGGAGCTATGACGAGTGGCGGCAGCACTTCTGGCTGGAGACCGTGCTGCTGCTCGGCGAGCGGTTGGGCGCGGAACGGCTGGCGCAATGGGACGAAGGCATTGCGCGCGCTGTCGCCGGGATCGTCGCCATCACGCGCGAGCGGATGGCGCAGGGCCTCGTGGACTTCGTCGAAGGCGTCTGCGTCACCAGTCCGAACCATACGGCCTGGTACGCCCTCGTCTGCCGCCGCGCGGGTATCCGCTATGGCCGCCCGGACTGGGTCGAACTCGGCGACACGCTGTTCGCGCAGATGCGGGATGCGCAGACGCCGGACGGCTTCTGGGTCGAGTTCGCCGCGCCGACCGTCGGCTACAACTATGTCTCCCTGCTGGCGGTGGGCGTCCTCTGGGAGCATCTGGGAGCCGGGGCGTCGCCGGAGTGGCTGGACTGCATCGAGCGGGGCATGGACGCGCAACTGCACTGGAGCTATCCGAACGGCGGCATCGTTGGCGAGATCGAGGGGCGGCAGCGGTATCACGGGCCGAGCAACCACGCGCTGCCCGCCGTCTGCGCGCGCTGGCCGCGCGGCGCGGCGGCGCTGCGGGCGACCGCGCAACGTCTGCTCGACGGAGAACAGGCCGGGCATTTTCTCAATAGCGTGTCCGCCGGATTCCTCTGCGAGACCGCGCGCTATCTGGAACGCTACGAGCCGTCCGCCGAAGAGACCGAGGCGACAGAGTCGGTCTGGAAGGCGCGCGGCTTCACGGCGGGATGGCGGCGCGTCGGCCCCTGGCAGGCGACCTTGAGCGGCCTTGTCACGCCGCAGTACGAGTCGCGCTGGCGGCTCGACATCGCCAACCTCGTCGGCCTGTACCACGCGCAGGGCGGGCTGCTGGCAGGCGGCGGACACAGCAAGCACGACCCGGAGTGGGCCACCTTCACCGTTCGTCCCACTCCGAACGCCGATCCGGTCTGGCTGCCCACCGGCGCGCAACTGACGCAAGGGAAGACGGAGGACTGCCTGCGGCTGGACTATGGCGGCGTGCCGGTGCGCGTGGAGGCCGCCCTCTCGCCGGAGGAGGCGACATTCCGGTTTGCGCTGGAAGCGCCGTCTCCCGGCGTTGCAGCGACCGCGCGCCTGCTGCGGCCCCTGGCTCCCGGCACGGAAGTGCGCGGGCCGGACGGCGCGGCGCAGAGGCTCGACCCGGCAGAGCCTATCGCGTGGACGCTCGCCGCCGGGGGCGAGATCGGCATCGGGCCGGTTCGGTATCTCCTGCCGCCGGGCGGCCTGTTCCGATGGCCGCTCCTGCCCTTCAACCCCTACAACCAGCAGGACACCTCGGACGTGAGCGAAGCCTTTGCCGCCCTGGAGACCGCGCTCGATGCCGCCTTGCCGGAAGCCGCGATTCGGGTGCGTGTAGAGGCTCCCTGACAGTCTGTTCCACAGGCAGGAGAGCCAGAACCCATAAGGAGGGTACAACCGTGTCCATGATGCAAGAGTTCAAAGAGTTTGCCATGAAAGGCAGCGTCATTGATCTGGCCGTCGGCGTCATCATCGGGGCCGCTTTCGGCAAGATCGTCACTTCCCTCGTGGAAGATGTCATCAATCCGGTGCTGGGAATGCTGACAGGCAGAGTGGACTTCAGCAATCTCTACATCAACCTGTCCGGCAAGGACTATGCCTCGTATGCCGATGCGAAAAAGGCGGGCGCGGCGGTCATCGGGTACGGCATGTTCCTCAACACGGCCATTCAGTTCCTGATCATGGCGTTCATCATCTTTATGATGGTGCGGTTCATCAATCGCCTGCGGCGCACGGAGCCTGCTCCCGCGCCCGTCCCGCCGGAACCGACCCGAGAGGAAGTCCTGCTCACCGACATTCGCGACATCCTGAAGACGCAGGGCCGCCCGGCAGTCTGAGGCAAAATGGCTCTCAGAGGAAGGCCCCACCCCGACCCTCCCCTTCGCCAGGGGAGGGAGTTCCGTCTGGCTCTCCCCCTCCTTACGAAGGAGAGAGCCAACAACTGGCTCCCCCTCCTTACGAAGGAGAGAGCCAACAACTGGCTCCCCCTCCTTACGAAGGAGGGGGTTGGGGGGAGGTCGCTCCCCTCTCCCGCAGCGTGGGAGAGGGGTCGGGGGTGAGGGCCAATCAGGGCAAGGATGTTCTAAGCGGGCGTTCGGGTCGGGGCGGACAGGGGAATCTCGCAGAGCGGTCTGCTGCCGGAAGGTTCGGCGAGTATCTCCGCGACCGTCGTGTCGCGAAACGACTGCTCGACCAGCGCCATCGCCTCATCGAGCCGCCGGTGCAGCGGGCAGAGCCGCGTGCCGTGCGCCTTCAGGCCGAGCGGGCAGGAGCGGATGCGCTGTATCGGCTCGACGGCATGGACGATCTCATAGATGGAGAGTTCTTCGGGCGATTTGAGCAGTTGCGAGCCGCCGTACAGCCCGCGCTGCGAACTGATCAGCCCGGCCTTGCTGAGACTCTGCAGGACTTTGGACAGGTAGCCGACCGGAACGCGCGTCGCCTCCGCGATCTGCTTCGTGGTCTTGGGAGCGTCCGGCTCGGCGGCCAGGTAGACGATGGCGCGCAGGGCGTATTCTGCGGTCTGCGAGATCATAGGGTTTCTCCGTAAAAAATCGTTGTGTACCTTGACATCCAGTTTACCACAAAGGTATACTCCTTGAAAGTGGATAAGAAGATATTTTTATCCATAAGGCACAAATTTCTTGGATTTCGGACTCGTTTGCCCTGATGCCGGGCCAGAATCCGCCATTTAGAGGACGTTAATCCCTCCAAGATACCCCAAAATAGGAGGGCAGCGTATTTTTGACGAGATTAGAAGGAGGAAACTGCTTGTGCGTTATACGCGACTCTGGCTGGGATTGATCCTGGTCATCCTGGCCTCGTTCTCCGTGCTGGGCTACTACGGCGCGGAGATCTATCATCAAGCGCCGCCCCGTCCGGCGCGTGTCGTCACCACAGAGGGCCGAGTGCTTTTTACCGGGCAGCAGATTCTCGACGGCCAGAACGTCTGGCAGTCTCTCGGCGGGCAGGAGGTCGGAACCGTCTGGGGACATGGAGCCTATGTCGCGCCGGACTGGTCGGCGGACTGGCTGCATCGGGAGGCGACCACCCTGCTGGATACCTGGTCGCAGCAAGAACATCGGCGCGTCTATGCGCAACTGGATGCGGAGACGCAGGCCGCCCTGCGCGCGCGGCTGCAGCGGGAACTCCGCACGAACACCTACAATGCGCAGACCGGCGATCTGGTCGTTTCGCCAGCGCGGGCGCAGGCCATCGAAGCCGTCAGCGCCCACTATACCGGGCTGTTCGGCAGTGATCCGCAACTTGCGAAGCTGCGGGACGCCTATGCCCTTCCCGCCAATGCCATCAAAGACCCGCAGCGTCAGCAGGCGCTCAACGCCTTTTTCTTCTGGGCCTCCTGGGTCTGCGCCACCGACCGTCCCGGCAGCGCCATCACCTATACCAACAACTGGCCCTCCGAATCGCTCATCGGCAACGCGCCGACCGGCAGCATCGTCGTCTGGTCGGTGGTCAGCTTCGTGCTGCTGCTGGCGGGCATCGGCGCGCTGGCCTGGTACTTCGCCGTGCAGAAGCAGAAGGGCGAAGGCGAGGAGGCGGTCACGCCTGAACGCGACCCGCTGCTCCATCTGAAACCGACGCCTTCGATGCGCGCCACGCTGAAATATTTCTGGATCGTCGTCGCGCTGATCGTCGCGCAGGTCGGCCTCGGAGCCGTGACCGCGCACTACGGCGTCGAGGGCGGGGGCTTCTACGGCATTCCGCTCGCCAAATGGCTGCCCTATGCCGTCACGCGCACCTGGCACACGCAGCTTGGCATTTTCTGGATCGCGACGGCGTGGCTGGCGACGGGTCTGTTCGTGGCCCCGGCGGTCTCCGGTTATGAGCCGAAAGGCCAGCGCCTCGGCGTCAACTTCCTGTTTGTCTGCCTCTTGATTATCGTGGTCGGCTCGATGGCCGGGCAGTGGTTCGCCGTGCAGCAGCGACTGGGCCTGGCAGCCAACTTCTGGTTCGGGCATCAGGGCTATGAGTATGTAGACCTGGGCCGCTTCTGGCAGTTGTTCCTGTTCATCGGCCTGTTTCTCTGGCTGTTCCTGATGGCCCGCGCGCTCTGGCCCGCGCTGAAGAAGCGCGACGAGAGCCGCCACCTGCTGGGGCTGTTCGTGCTGTCCTCCGCCGCCATCGCCGCCTTCTACGGGGCCGGGCTGATGATCGGGCGGCATACCAACCTGGCTATCGCCGAATACTGGCGCTGGTGGGTCGTCCACCTGTGGGTCGAGGGCTTCTTCGAGGTGTTCGCGACCGTCGTGATCGCGTTCCTGTTCACCCGTATGGGCCTGCTGAAGACGGCGACCGCGACCGCCTCCGTGCTGTTCGCGACGACCATCTTCCTATCGGGCGGCATCATCGGCACGTTCCACCATCTCTACTTCACCGGCACGCCGACGGCGGTGCTGGCGCTCGGCGCGGTGTTCAGCGCGCTGGAGGTCGTGCCGCTCGTGCTGATCGGCTTCGAGGCGTATGAGAACCTGACCTTGAGCCGCACGAAGCCCTGGGTGCGGGCCTATCAGTGGCCCATCTACTTCTTCGTCGCCGTCGCCTTCTGGAACCTGGTCGGCGCGGGGCTGTTCGGGTTCTTCATCAATCCGCCCATCGCGCTCTACTACATGCAGGGTCTCAACACGACGCCGGTTCACGGCCATACGGCGCTATTCGGCGTCTACGGGATGCTCGGCATCGGCCTGATGCTCTTCAGCCTGAAGGGGCTGGCGACCGAGCGCGCCTGGAAGACCGGCACGCTGCGGTTCGCGTTCTGGGCCATCAACCTCGGCCTGGCGCTGATGGTGCTGCTGAGCCTGCTGCCGGTCGGCCTGCTGCAGACCTGGGCGAGCGTGACGCACGGCATGTGGTATGCGCGCTCGGCGGAGTTCATGCAGCTCGGGCTGATCCAACAACTGCGCTGGCTGCGTGTCATCGGCGATACGATCTTCGCGGTCGGCACGCTGGCGCTCGGCTGGTTCGTACTGGGCCTGAAAACGGGCTGGTCTCTGGAGAAAGCAGAGCAGCCTTTACGTCAACCTCAAGGCCGTGTCGCGCCGCAGCCTGGCGGCGGAGGCGGCTAGACCTAAAGGAGTCACACCCATGAGTCAGATTACTGTGGAAAAAACCGTCGGGCAACTGGTCGCGGAGCGTCCGGGGCGCGCGCGTCTTTTTGAGAAGCTAGGCGTGGACTACTGCTGCGGCGGCAAGCGGCCTCTCGGCGAGGTCTGCGCGGAAAAGGGACTGGATCGCGCGGAAGTGGTGCGGGAACTGGAAGCGAGCGATTCGATCCCGGACGACGCGGGCGGCACGAACTGGAACGAGATGCCGCTGGGCGAACTGGCCGACCACATCATTTCGACGCATCATGCGTATCTAAAGATGGAACTGCCCCGCCTGGCGTTTCTGACAAACAAAGTCGCGAACGCGCACGGCAGCCGTCACCCGGAGATGATCCGCGTCCGGGACATTTTCGCGCAGTTCAAGCAGGAGTTGGAGAGCCACATGATCAAGGAGGAGGCGATTCTCTTCCCGATGTGTAAGCTACTGGAGACGGCGACGGTCGCGCCGCACTTTCACTGCGGCGGCACGATCCAGAATCCGATCCGGGTGATGGAGCAGGAGCATCAGGATGCCGGGGACGCCCTGGCCGAGATGCGCGCCCTGACCCACGATTTCACGCCGCCCGCCGACGCCTGCAACACCTTCCGCGTGCTGCTGGACAGCCTGGCCGAACTGGAAGCCGATATGCACGGGCACGTTCATAAGGAGAACAACATCCTGTTTCCGCGCGCGGCTGCGATCGAAGCCGGGCTTCCCAGAGCGGCAGGCAGCGAGACGCTGCCTCTGTCGGCGGCAGGCGCGACCTGTAAGGAGCAGGCTTGTAAGGAGTCGGCATGAGTACGAAGACGCCCGCCGCGAACGCCGTTGTCCCCGGCTTGCGCCTCGGTCGGCCCCCCATCCCGCACGAGCATGGAGCCTGGGTGATCCTGTACGCGCCGCTGTTCATCGCGCTGGCCGCCACGCCGCCGTTCGCGCTTGCGCCGTCGCTGCTGTTGGTTCTGGCAGTCACGGGGCTGTTCCTGGCGCGGGAGGCGGCGGGGCGGCTGCTCCGGCGGCGCGGGCAGGCAGGAACGACGTTCTGGCTGGGCGTCTATCTGGCGGCAGCGTTGGCCGGGACGCTGCCGCTCCTTCGGAGCTATCGCCGTCTTGCCTTGCTGCATGTCGGGCTGCTGGTCGTCGGGCTGTTCGCGCTGCACGCGCTGCTGCTCCTCTGGCCCGCGCGCAAGCGGCTCGACCGCTCGCAGTGGGGCGAGATACTCGGCGTCGGCGCGCTGGCGCTGACCGCGCCTGCCGCATACGTCGTGGCGCGAGGCGCGCTCGATAGTCGGGCCTGGACGCTCTGGGCCGCGTGCGTCCTCTATTTCAGCAGCGGCATCTTCTATGTGAAGATGCTGCTGGCGGCCGTGAAAGTCCGGCGCGTCATCGGCTGGCCGGAGCGATGGCGCGTCGGACGCGACAATCTCCTCTATCATCTGCTGCTGGTCGGCGGCGTGGCCGTTCTGGCGGCGCAGCAGGGAGGCAGGAGCGGGCTGCTCGTCGCCCTGGCCTACCTCCCGGCGCTTTGCCGCGCGTTCCGGGGCTGGGCCACGCTGACGAACAGACTGCCGCCGTTGAAACGGGTCGGGCTGGCCGAGACGCTCTACTCCCTCTGGTTTCTAGGATGCTTTCTGGCGGCGCTGCGGCTCAAGATTTAGAACGCCTATCATTACGGTTCCCTCTCCTTCGTATGGGGAGGGATTCTATCAGGCGCATTCAGGCAAGGAGTGAAGGGAAGACTATGGCAATTCAGATCGGGGCGAAACCGGAGAGCAGTTTCAAACAGCCGCTCGGACTGCTGAGCGACTGCCATCGCCGGATCGAACGGTTTCTGGCGCAACTGATCAGCGTGACGGCGCAGGTGCAGGGCGGGACGCTAGGCGAGCCGCAGCGCGAGGCGCTGGAGGTGGCCCTGCGCTACTTCCGCAAGGCCGCGCCGCTGCATACCGAGGACGAGGAAGCCTCGCTGTTCCCGCGCCTGCGCGCCGCCGACAACCTAGAGGCGCAGGCGGCATTGGAGGCGCTGGACTCACTGGAAGCCGACCATGATGCGGCGGACATCGCTCATGCGGAGGTGGACAGGCTGGGGCAGCACTGGTTGGAGACGGGCGGACTGGCTGCCGAGGAGACGCGCCGCCTGCTGGAGACGCTGCACACGCTCCGAGAGACCTATCGGAAGCATATCGCGGTCGAGGACAATATCATCTTTCCACTGGCGGGCCGCGCGCTGACGCCGGAGCAGATCACCGCCGTCGGGCAGGAGATGGCCGCGCGGCGCGGCGTGCCGTATGAGACACTGCTCGACGGTTCGCGCTGCGCCTCCCGGCGGGGCCTTTGACATCACCTGGCCCCCACCCCGACCCTCCCCTTCACAAGGGGAGGGAGTCTCGTCTGGCTCTCTCCCTCCTTACGAAGGAGAGAGCCAACAACTGGCTCCCCCTCCTTACGAAGGAGGGGGCAGGGGGAGGTTCCTCAGCCTTTGAGCGCGCCGAGGGTGATGCCCTTCGTCAGCTTCTCCTGCAGGAAGATGTAGACCGCCAGCGTGGGCAGCATGGCGATGACCAGGCCCGCGAAGATCAGCCCGTAGTCGCTCTTGTACTGCGCCTGCATACTGATGCTGGCAAGGCCGAGCGGCAGCGTCTTGAGACTGTCGCTGTTGAGGAAGACCAGGCCGAACAGGTACTCGTTCCAGAGACCGAGAAAATTGAAGATGGCGACCGTCACCAGGCCGGGGCGGGCGAGTGGCATCATGACGCGGAAGAAGATGCGATACTCGCTCGCCCCGTCTATCATGGCGGCCTCGCGCAGTTCTCCTGGCAGCGTGCGGAAGAAGGCCGTCAGCGTAAAGACGGTGAACGGCAGGCTGGCGGCGATATAGATGAGGATCAGTCCGGCGTGCGAGTCGTGGAACGAGATGGTGAGATGGCCCAGGCCAAGCGCGCGAACCGGCGGCGCAAGCAGCCGCGTCAGCCATTCGCCCATGTTCGAATACTGAAAGAAGAGCGGGATCAAAATAAGCTGCATCGGGATCAGCAGGCCGCTCAGAAACAGCACATAGATCAAGTTCCGGCCCCGGAACTCGAAACGCGCCAGCACGTAAGCCGCCATGCTGCCGAGCAGCAGAATGAAGAAGAGGCTGATGGCGACGACCTTGAGGCTGTTGACGAAGTAGCTGCTGAAGTGGCTGCCGATCCAGGCTTTGCCGTAGTTGGTCGTCAGCGTCGCCAGGTTCTCCTGGTTCGGTGCGGTCAGCACCTTCGGCAGCCCGACCGGGTTTTTGTAGAACTCCTGCGTGCTTTTACCGCTCGAATAGACCACCCAGCACATCGGGAACACGACTGCCGCCAGATAGAGGCAGAGCAGCGCGTATTTCAGCCCGTTGCCGATTGTCCCTGCCGCGCGTCCCATCAGTACTCCAGCCTTTCCCGTTGCAGCAGGCGGCGGCTGACCAGCGTTGCCAGCAGCACCAGCGCGAACAGCAGCACCGCGATGGCCGTGCCGTAGCCGATATTGTATTCCGCGAACACCTTCGAGTACATGAGCGTCGAGAGCGTATGCGTGAAGCTGGTCGGGCGTCCGTTCTCCATGATCCAGACCGCGTCGAAGGCTTTCAGGCCGGTCACGATGAGGAAGATGACGCCGGTCGTGAACACGTCCCACATCAGCGGCAGCGTGATATAGCGGAACAGCCCCGTCGAGGTCGCGCCGTCGAGCCGCGCCGCCTCATAGAAGGTTTCGGGGATGTTCTCCATCGCCGCCAGGAACAGCACCATGTAGAACCCGGTCGCGCTCCAGACGATCATTGGAACGAGCGCCCAGAGGAGGCGGCTGCTCTCCGTGAACGGGATGGGCTGTTTGATGTGGAACCAGCTTTTGAGCGCGTTGTTGAGCAGGCCCACGTCGGTCGTGCTGTAGATGAGGATCCAGAGCAGCGTGACCGCGACGGAACTGATGACGTTCGGGAAGAAGAAGGTGATGCGGAACAGCCGCGCGCCCTTGACCCCCTGATGGATGACGTAGGCGAAGAAGAGCGCCAGGCTCAGGATGAACACGCCCGGCACGACCATCAGAAAGACGTTGTGCTGCAACGCGATGAGGAAGTCCGAGCCGTGCGCAGAGAATTTCTGAAAGTTTTGCATGCCGACCCAGACAGGCGCAGCCAGTCCGTCCCATCGTGTCAGGCTATAACGGAAGGCGTTGATGGTCGGCAGCAGCACGAACAGCGCATAGAGCGCCAGCGGCGGCCCCAAAAAAGTGGCAATGAAGAGTTTTTGTTCGCGGCGTTTCATTAAAATGATCCCATAGGATGCCAATTTCCGGCAAATAAGACCGGGCGAATAGAATCCGGCGAATGAATTCGCGTCTGGAAAAGCACGAAGTCGGCCTCCGCCGACTCCCCATGTGTCAGGCGTTTGCGTCGAATTCAGCGTCGGGATCGAGCGTTCGGTTGCGATGGTGTTCTTCCTGCCGGAGAATATAGTCGCGAATGCGTGGCACTTCCGCTTTCGATAGAGAAAATGCAGCGTAAGCGCCCTGCCACTTGAAGAATTCTCCGGGAGACAGTTGATGCGTCACCAGATGGGACGAGGCTCCTTTTATCTGCTTGACCAGTTCAGCGACCGAGAGGGCCGCCGGGATACGGGCCAGCACATGCACATGATTCTCGATCCCACCAATCGCGATGACCTCAGATTTCAAAGCGGTACACTCCGCCTGGATGCAGTCGTAGACCGCCGCCTTCCGTTCTGCCGACAGCAAGGGCAGACGATCCCAGGTTCCCCAAACACAATGAACGTAGAGCCAGGTATAGGTATCGCGCATCACGCCTCCTGTCTCGGCATTGAGTCGGCGCAGGCCGACTTCGTGCTTTTCCAGACGCGAATTCATTCGCCGGTTTTATGCGCCGGACATCATCAAACTCTCGCCCAACACGACAACTACTCCGGCACGCCCATCGGCGCGGGCTTGTAGATCTCCGGGTCACGGCGCACCTTCTCGATGGCGCTCTCCAGCCGCTGTCCGAACTGCTCCGGCGTCACCTTGCCTGCCAGCAGATCGGCGAGCGCGTCCGGCATATCGTTTTTGGCGAAATCGAGATAGAGGAGGCTCAGGCGGTCGGCGAAGAGGCGCGAACTTTTGTTCAGCACGTCCACCGCGCTTTGCAGTTCCGGCGAGATTTTGATGCCCTTCTCGCTGTCCTTGACGGTCGAGAGCGTATCGAGCCTCTGGATGAAAGAGTGCGCGCTTTCCAGGCTCACCATATATTTCAGAAAATCCAGCGCCTCTTTGGGGTGCTTGGCCTCCGAGAAGGCGACGAACTCCTCGCCCCCGCCCGCATAGATCGCGTTCGGATCGCCTTTGCCGCCCTCCACCATCGGAACCGGGAAGCAGGCCATCTCGAAGCCCGGCGGAATGGCGTTCTTCATCTCGTTCTTGAGCCAGAGGCCGCAGAAGACCATTGCCGCGCGCCCGTTCACCCACTCCAACTGCGACTCGGTGTGCGTCATCGCCATCGCGCCCGGCTCGAAGTATTTCGTTCCCATCTCCTGCACCAGCCTGGCCGCGTGGAT
>DASRGL010000117.1:0-8174 GCA_035651115.1 Chthonomonadaceae bacterium | reverse complement strand
CTGTTGACTTTGATTGTGCCGTTGAGGGTCAGACCATCCAGGATGCGCTCGATGCCGGTAGCGGAGGCCATGTCCACCACGCCGTTGACCGTCACGCCATCCAGATAGTTGTTGCTACTGTTGGAGGGAACGAAACCGGCTCCCGGAGCCAGGGAAGAGAGACCATTGATCGTGCCGCCGGTGAGGGTGACGCCATTCTGGAACACGGTGCTGCTGCTATCCACCACCGTGATGTTGCCACTGCTGCCGTTGGTGACGTGGGCCGACAGGTTCAGCGTGCCGCCATTGCGGGCTTCCAGCGTGTTATTGTTGGTGACCGCTGTGGCGGCTCCATTGGTGGAGGTGAGAATGATCGTGCCACCGGACACATCGGCAGAGATCGTGCCGTTGTTGATCAGTGCATTGGTGGCCCCGATGAAATCCTGTCCCCCGATCCTTCCGTTCTGACCATGCACCTTGATATTGGAGCCGATGGTCAGCGTGCTGTTGCCCTCGATGTCCAGACGGTTGGAAGAGCCAGTGTCTCCGAAGAGGATGTCGCCGGTTCCACCGAGAGTTTGATCGCCCTGGAACGCCAGGATGCTATTGCTGTTGACTTTGATTGTGCCGTTGAGGGTCAGACCATCCAGGATGCGCTCGATGCCGGTAGCGGAGGCCATGTCCACCACGCCGTTGACCGTCACGCCATCCAGATAGTTGTTGCTACTGTTGGAGGGAACGAATTCACCGCCTGCCGTGTTGTTGATCGTGCCGCCGGTGACGGTCACGGCGCTTTGAGTGATTCGACTGTCGCTATCTGCCACCGTGATCGCGCCACTGCCGGTGTTGGTGATGTGGCCCGCCAGGTTGAGCGTACCGCCGTTTGCCGCTTCCAGCAAGCCCCCATTGGTGATGGCGTTGGCGTTGCCGTTGTTCGCCGTCAGCGTGATCGTGCCGCCGGACACATCCGCTGAGATCGTGCCGTTGTTGACCAGCGCGTTCGTTCCACCAGCAAAGACCTGACCGCCGATGGTCCCGTTCTGACCGTGTATCTTCATATTGGAGCCGATGGTCAGCGTGCTGTTGCCTTCGATGTCCAGGCGGTTGGAAGAGCCAGTGTCTCCGAAGAGGACGGCGCCGGTTCCGCTCAGAGTTTGAGTTCCCTCGAACGCCAGAACACTGTTGTTGTTGATGTTGGCGATACCGTTGAGGGTCAGGCCGTTGAGGATGCGGGCGATCCCCGTGCCGGTCGCTAGGTCGAGGTTCGCGTTGGCGGTCACTCCATCCAGGAAGTTGCTGCCATTGTTGGCGAAGGTGATGCCCTGACCGCCCGACCCCGCGTTCACCGTGGCGCCCTTGAGCGTGCCACCGTTGATGGTGAAGGTATTGTTGACTTGCAGGGTGGTGTTGACCGTCAGCGATCCGCCGGAGAGAATGAAAGCGCCTTCGCTCAGAAAGCTGTTGATGGTGTCGTTACCCGACCGGTGCGTGATCGTAGCGGAAGCGGTGTTGTTGAAAACATCGTCGCTGGAGCCGGGGAGCGCAGGATTGGAAGACCAGTTGGCAGCGACATCCCAGAAGTCGCTGCCGTCCATCCAGTTTACTGTGGCAGCACGGATCGAGATGCCGAGAGTGAGGAAGGCCAGCAGCGCAAGGAGCGCGCACGCAGGCGCAAGATGGAGACGTCTCTCCCACCATAGGAGGCAACGGGGCCGTGGGACTGCATGAACGGAAGAACACAAGCGGAGCATTATCTTTCCTCCTTTGCAGGCTCGGTATTGCGGACGAGTGCCGCGCTATTGCCGCGATCCAGGTGTGAGAGACGTCCACACGAGCGACGGGCATAGGTTACGGGGGTTCAGGGAGCTGCCAGGTAATCGTCTTAACCAGGTAAATCTGCATATCCTGTGCCAAACGCATCAAATAGACAAAAAATTTGGAAATTATAATACAGGCGCGGACTATTTCTTCTCGACGGCCTCCTGATACTGCGGCCAGAGCGCCTTGATGTCGGCCTCCTTCTGGAAAGCGGCGTACTGCTCCTGCACGGTTTTGCCGTTGGCGGCCATGCCCTTGGAGAGCAGTGCGCCCGTCCGGCACTCCTCTTTGACCTGCTCGAACGGCACGGTCGCCTCCGCCTGCTTGCCGACACAGCGGATGATCCAGTAGGCTCCGGCGATCTTCACCAGGTCTATCTGCTCGCCGACCTTCATCTGGAAAAGACGCTGCTCCAGGCCGGGAAACTTCTTCGGGTCCACGCGACCACGCAGCACCGGTGGCAGCAGCCCTCCATTGGCGGCGCTCCGATCCTTGCTGTAGGCGCGGGCCACCTGCGCGAACGGAACGCTCCGGGCCAGTTCGCTCAACGCCTTCCTCGCCTCCGCTTCCGTCGCCGTGACGATAGCAGCGATCTGTACCGCCTCCGGGCGGTAGTAGCGGGCGTTCGGATTGCGCCGGTCGCTCTGGGCCGTATAGAAGGCACGAATGTCATCGTCATTGACCGTCACGCCTTTGGCAAGGACATTCTGCTCGGCTAGATAGACCCGGAGACTGTGCTTCACGTCCTCCAGCGTTTGATGGCTCTTTTTGAGGTTCTCGGCAAAGTCGGGCTTTTTGCTGCCCTCCGCGTACCGCGCCTCAACTTCGGCCTCTGTCGGGAAGACGCCCATCTTCTGCGCGAACTGAAGTTTTAACTCTTCGGCCACCATCTGGCTCATCACGGATGTTCCCGCCGCGATCTCCAGGCGATGAAAGAACGCTTCCTGGGTGATGGGCGTCCCGTTGACCGTGACGATGACCGCGCTTGCCTGGTCACGCCGATGCGTGATGAAAGCGCCGACGCCGTAGCCCGCCAGCGCCAGCAGCAGGCCCACCCCCACGGCCCGCCAGCGTTGCCGCTGGCTCTGACGTGCCTTGAGAGCTGCTTTTTCCGCCGCTTTTGCCTCCTCGGCGATGAACCCTATCGGAGAGGTTGGTTCCATAGCATCGTGTTCCTCATCTTCTGCAAAGTATTTCCCCTGGCAAATGTAGCAGAACTTATGCCTTGCGGAGCGGCAAACTGGAGTGACCGCGCAGTTTTCCCAAAATCCGGTAAGATTGCCGGGTCATGCGGCGCCGTCCAGGCAAAAATGGCCCCTGCTCGCCTGAGCAGGGGCTTAATAGGGCAAAGCGGGCGCATCCTACAGGGCTAGAACCTCGAACTCGATTCCGTTCTCCGTCAAGATGGGCAAGAGCCTGTCTTCAACGACATACACCTCGTTCGGAAGCGACTGCAACTTGCCGCCGCTGTGCTGCATCAAGAGCAGGACGACGCGCGCCGCATCCCTGGGCAGCACGCGGATACGCGCCTGCCCCTTCTTCTGCTGCTGATACTGTGGCATCAAGCTCCTCCTTCCCACGTCGCAACCGCCCAAACGCGCACGGGCGCAACGAGGGTGGTCTCTCGTTGCGCCCAACCCTATTATAACCCATACGCAAGGCTTTGGCAACCCCTAACTTTACTTTATGAAACCGTTTCCTCCGCCGCTTTCGGAGGCTCGCATCGCCGCCTGCGCCGCGTATGTCTGCGCCAGAGACAGACGCGGATCGTTCTCTTGAATTTCCTGCGGCGTCATTCCCCAGGTCTTGCTATCTATGGCAATGTCGGCTATCTTCATGGAAGTCCCGGCAATATAGGCGACGCCGCGTTCGTCCAGACTAATGTGATAGATGGGCGCTGCAGCCATATAACTATCCCCCGTCCACAGTATATCACAAAGCAGCCGCCCCACCAGCCCCCCCGGACAAGGCAGCTGCAAAAGGCCGTCCGGTCCAGCGTGACTTCAAAACAGTCTCTTTAGTACGTCGCGGCAGATCACGGCGGCAACGCGGCGGCCATAGCCTCCGTTCTCGACAATGCAGGCGAAGGCATAGCGCGGCGGAGTCTGGACGGGCGCGGCGGCGTAGGGGGCGAAGCCGATGAACCAGGAGTGCGGTTCGTGGTCGGCGCGCTCGTTCTGGGCCGTGCCGGTCTTGCCCGCGACCGGCACGCTGAGCGTCTCGAAGACGCCGCGCGCCGTGCCGCCGGTGACGACGCGGCGCATCAGGTCGCGGAGGGTGGCGGCAGTCTGTGGGGTCATGGCCTGGCTGAGAACGGTCGGCGGGAACGCCTGTTGCGGTTCGCGGCCTTGCGGGTCGGTCAGGGAGGTGAGGAAGCGGGCCTTCATCATCTTGCCATCGTTGGCGACCGAGGCAGCGAGCCGGGCCATCTCCACCGGCGAGGCCAGCATCCGGCCCTGTCCGTAGCCAATATCGGGCAGATCGGCGTCGAAAGCGGCCTGCGGCGGCGTGAAGCGGAAGCCCATCTTTTCGGCCAGAGTCTCGCGGAACGTATCCGGGCCGAGATGCACGGCCAGATTCGCGAAGTAGATGTTGGAGGAGACTCGGAAGGCGGACGCAAGGCCCAGCACGCCGAACGCCGGGTCGCCGACATCGTCGCGGGTATTGCGGCGGGCATAGAACGTGCCGTGCGCCTTCCATCGGATCATCGGGTCTACCCGATTGCAGGCCACCTGTAGATCGCTCGCGCCGTTGTCCAGCGCGCAGGCCGCCGTCGCGACTTTCAGCGTGGAGCCGGGCGGATAGACGCCGTAGACGGCCCGGTTGATGAAGAGCGGCGATTCCTCGGCGTCGGGCCGCTGGAGCAGGGCGCGCAGCTTCTCCGGCGTCAGACCGTTCGGATCGAAGGTCGGAATCGTCGCCGCCACCAGCACATCGCCCGTTCCCGGCTCCATCAGCACGAAGGCCGCGCGGTCTTTCGGTCTGCCGTTGCGTTTGTCCTTCAGGTCTGCCGTCGCCTCCAGCAGCAGCTTCTGCACGCGCTGCTGCAACGGCGCATCTATCGTCAGGCGCAGGTCACGGCCCCGGCGGTCGCGATGCCAGGGCCAGGGCAGGTCTTTGCCGCGATAGTCGGTCAGCAGTTCCCGCAGTTCCGCGAAGCCGCGCAGTGCCGTATTGTAGCCCTTCTCGAAGCCGAACGGCCCGCCGACTGCCGGATCGAGATAGCCGACCAGATGCGCCAGCGCCGGGCCGAAAGGATAGAATCGGGTGTGGGCGGCGATAAGGCGGCGGGCCTTCTGAACATCCGGCACGGCTTTCCGTATCTCGTCGGGCCGGGAAGTCGCCAGGACGCGCCCGCTGCGGTCGTAGATACTGCCGCGCGCGATGGACTGGGCGACGGCCAGCAGGCGCGGGTTCTGGTGCGGGCGGGCCTGTCCGTCGGCATCCGGTGTAATGACCGGTTTCGCGGCGATCTCGTCCGCCCGGATCGCCTGCATCCAGCCGAGCCGCCCGACGCCGATGACGCCGAGCAGGATCAGCGCGTAGACCGTCGCGAAACGGCGCGCGGCGCGGACGATCTCCCGGCGCGGTTCCAGGATCTCCGCGCTGCCCGGCGTGTCGGCGGAGATGCCGCGCAGCAGACCGATGATAGCGAAGTTGGCGACGAGCGCGCTGTTGCCGTAGGAGAGGAACGGCAGGGAGATGCCGGTCAGCGGCAGCAGTCCCGTCACGCCCGCCAGGATGAGCAGGCTTTGCAGGCCGAGCAGCGCGGTCAGTCCGAACGCCAGCGCGCGGTCGAAATCGTTGCGCGTTTGCAGGGCGATGCGCAGCCCGCGCCAGACCAGCAGCGTATAGACGACCAGCGCCAGCCAGCCGCCAAGCAGCCCGGTCTCCTCCGCCCAACTGACGAAGGCCAGGTCGGAGCCGCTGCGCGGCACGCTCTGCGGCATTCCCAGCCCCAGGCCGCTTCCCTCGATCCCGCCGGTCGCCAGCGCCCAGTACGCCTGTCCCAACTGCATTCCGTTCGGATGGGCGTTGGCGAAGGGCGAGCGCCACATATCCACGCGCGTCGCAAAGACGCCGACATGCCGCCAGTAGCCGAGCAGCCCGCCGAGCAGGATCAGCACAAGGCCGACAGCGACGAAGCCGCTGCGCCCGGTCGTCAGGTAGAGGACGGCGATGAAGGTCGCGAAGAGCAGCAGGCCGGGGCCGAGGTCTTTCATGACGAAGAAGAGCGTCAGTGCGGCGCAGAACATCACCACGACCGGCCCGATGTCCTGCGGGCGGGGCAGCGAGAAGGAGAGGGGCGGACGCCCGTTGGCGCGCTTCACGGCCTCGAACTTCGGCGGCGTCCAGGGCGTCGAGGCGTCGGCGATCAGGCCCGCGCGGTCGGCCAGGTAGCTGGCAAGGAAGAAGACCAGCATTAGCTTGATGATCTCGACGGGCTGAAAAAAGAGCAGATTGAGTTTGACGCCTTCCGGCCCGCTCCCGAACAGCGCCAGCGCCCCGACGAGCGGCACGCAGGCCAGCGCCCAGACGTACTGATAGTGGCGGATGCGCCGCCGGGCTTCGGGCGCAAGCCGGGCCAACGCCAGCATCACGACGACGGCCAGCGCCAGCCCGGTCAGATGGTGGGCATAGACGGCGGTATCGCGGAGCGGGTCTTTGATGCTGAAGAGCATGGCGACACCGAGGCCGGACAGCAGCAGCGTCAGGGGCAGCAGGAACGGGTCGCCGCCCACGCCGCGCTGCCGCAGCCAGGCGGGAACGAGGAACACGGCCAGGCACAGCGCGCCGCCGCCGATCCAGAACCGCCAGAAGACCTGCGACGGACGCCGCACGAGGAATCGCTCTTCGGGCGGGCGCATCTGCGGCGCGGCGAGCGGCTTTGCCCGCAGCATCGCGTCCACGCTCTCGAACCCCCCACGCCGCTCTCGATAGGCGACAAGACGTTCCGCGTTCTCCCGCGTGATACCGAGTTCGCGCGCGAAGGTCTCCGCCGTCGCCTCGTTGACCATCACGGCATCTTTCGGCGCGTCTCCGCTCCCTTTGGCGAGAAAGACCAACCCCAGCGTCATGAGCAAAAGGGCGATCACGGCGGCGGCCAGTTGGCGTTCGATCTTGCGGCTGCGATCCCGCACGGCCAAATCGATTCGTTCTCCTTCCGAGGATGATGACGACGTTTGCGGGCGGCGATTCGTAGAACCCTACGATGAGAAACGCGCTGAGTCCCTTCCTCTACTTTCGCCGCAATCTGAGCCGAACGCTGCCGATGACCTTCGTGATTATGCTGGCCGTCGTGCTGGTCGCCAGCGTCGTCAGCGTCGTGCATTCCATTGATCTGACGGTCTACACGCTCTACGGTTACAACCGTTACCTGACCGGCCTGACGCCGCGCAACGCCCTGAGCATTGACGCGAGCGAGATCGCGAAAGTGCGCCGCCTGCCGGAACTGGGCGAACTCTGCCCGGCGCATTCCTACCAAACACTCATCAAGACGATCTTCGGGAAAATGCCGTTTCCTATTTTTGGGCTGGAAGCGCCGGGCCGAAAGCGGATTCTGGAGCGGTGCGGGCTGAAACTGGTGGCCGGGAGGATGCCGGAAGAGGCGAAGCCCGAAGCTGTCCTCTCCGACGACATCGCCCGGAACATGGGGCTGAAGATCGGCGATATTATCTCGCACCCGGAGTCGGAGGATAGCTATGCGCCGGTTCCCATCCGGCTCGTCGGGCTGCTGCACGGCCCGGTCTGGCTGGCGCTGACCTCGAAAGCGCAGGTGGACTCGACCTCGCCGTTCAGCTTTACCGGCTATCTGGCCTTCGCGCCGACGCCGGGGGATGCGGCGCAGCGCCGCCTGGACAATGCTATTGACCGGGTCGTTGATAAAGGTCAGGCGCGTGTCTGGAAGTTCGCGGGCCTGGTGAGAGAGACGCAGAGCGCGCTCGCCAACCTCTACCTGATCTTGAACCTCATCGTGGGGATCATCGTGTTCGCTATCGCGTTCGTGTGCGGGCTGCTCGCCAACATCTACTTCACGCAGCGTCTGCCGGAGGTGGCGACGCTGGCGGCCATCGGCTATTCGCGCGGGCAACTGCTGCGGCGGGCGCTGGGGGAGACGGGCCTGCTCTGCCTTCTGGGCTGGCTGCTCGGCGTCCTGTTCACGGTGGGCCTCTTGATGGCGGTGCGCGCCGTCGCGCTGGCCCCGCGCGGCCTGCTGCTCGACCCGGTAGACCTGCGCGCGTTCGCCCTGACGCTGCCCCTGCCCATCACCATCACCCTCTTCGCCGTCGTGACCATCGGCCTGCGCCTCTCCACCCTCGACCCGGTCAGCATCATCGAGCGGCGCGGGTAGCTCTGCCCTCGCCCGCCGCTTCTGA
>DASRGL010000116.1:0-15748 GCA_035651115.1 Chthonomonadaceae bacterium | reverse complement strand
TTCGTTCAGTATCTCCCGCCTGCCTCCCGCGCCAGCAAGTGGCCGCGCGTCGAGCGTTTCTGGCGCGGCGAACTCGCTCCTGCCGCTCCTGCGGAATAACCAGGCTGCCTCGGAAGCGCACGGCCCTCGCGCACGCCGCTGCGCCCCGTTCAGGTACAATGACAGAGGTACTGCTGCCGTCCATTAGGAAGGAAAGGCTTATGGAAGAGGGAGAGCGAGAGAAGGTATCTGCCGCGCCGGAAGCGCTGGTCGTGGAGGACGATCTGTTCTTTGCCGTGCGCATCGAGACGACGCTGAAGAAGCTGGGCTACGCCGTGCATGTCGTCGGCAGCGAAGAGGAGGCGGTAGCGCAGGCCGAAGCGAGTCCGCCCGCGCTCGTCATCGTCAACTTCGGGAGCCGCACGTTTGCGCCCGGTGATGTGGTCAAGCGGCTGAAGGCGCTGCCGAACGCCGCGCCCGTGCTGGGATTTGTCTCCCATGTCTGGATGCCGCAGGTGCGTCCGAACGCGCTGGCCGCCGGGGTGGACCTGCTGGTCGCGAACTCCGCGCTCTCGATGCGCCTGCCGCAACTGGTCGCCGATCTCGCGAGGAAGAATCCACAGAACGTCTGAATTGGGATTAGAATGATTAACGGATGGACTGTGATTAAGTCTGGCCCAATCACAGTCCATCCTTTAATCCCACAAATCACAGTTCAGACAGTCATCTGTGTTCATCTGTGGATTCTGCTTGTCCGTGTTCGACCGGGGTGAAGACATCGCCGGGGACAAGACGCAGGCCGCGCGCCCAGTCGGCGGCGGGCATCCGGCGTCCGTTCTCCGGCTGCGCCTCGACGAGCAGCACGGCGGTTCCCGCGCCATCGGCGACCAGCACGCCGGGCGGCGATTTACTGATCTTCAGAATGGTTCCGGGCGGCTGGGTGATAGGGAGTTCCACATCGCCGACATCGGCCAGCGCCTTCCAGATTTTGACGCGCCTGCCCTTGATGGCGGCGAAGGCTCCCGGCTTCGGCGTGACGCCGCGAATCCGGTCGCGGATGAGAGGGGCGGGTTCTTCCCAGCGGATAAAGCCGTCTTCGGGACGGATGGCGGGGGCGTAGGTGGCCTGCGAATCGTCCTGCGGTCGGCGGGTAATGGTTCCGTTCGCAAGACCGTCCAGCGTCGCGAGAAGCAGGCGCGCGCCCAGTTCGGCCATTTTGGGGGTCAGCGTGCCGGTCGTGTCGTCGGGTGCGATGGGCAGCGACTCCGCCAGCAGAATATCGCCCGTGTCGAGCGTGGCCTCCATCCACATCGTCGTGACGCCGGTCTCCCGCTCTCCCTCCATGAGGGCGCGCTGAATGGGGGCCGCGCCGCGATATTTGGGCAGCAGGGAGCCGTGTACGTTGATGGGGCCGAGCGGGGGCAGGTCGAGCAGCGCCTGCGGGATGATCTGCCCGAAGGCGGCCAGCGTCAGAACGTCGGGCGTGAGGGCGATCATCTGCTGCAGAAAGCTGTCCGCCCGGACGCGGCGCGGCTGCAAGACTGAGAGGCCCAGGCGCTCCGCCGCCTTCTTCACCGGCGAGGCGGTCAGTCGCTGTCCGCGTCCCTGTGGCTTGTCCGGCTGCGTGACGACGGCGGCCACCTCATGCCCGGCAGCGACGAGCGCTTCAAGCGAAGGGACGGCGAACTCCGCCGTCCCGAAGAAAACCGTCCGTAGTCTCCGCCGCTCCATGCTGCCTCCTCGGTCTGGCTCCTATTCGCGCGGGGCCGCGTTGCCGTCGTCGTCCTCGCCGGGGCCGAAGACCCATTCCAGCGTTTCCGGGTCGGCGCGATCAATGAAGAGAACCCCGTCGAGATGGTCTATCTCATGCTGGATGACGCGGGCTTCCAGGTCGGTGGCGCGGCGCGAGACCGGCTTGCCGCGCGCATCGAAGCCTTTGACCCGCACCTCCATCGCGCGCCGCACACGGCCCTGCAAGCCGGGGATGGAGAGACAGCCCTCCGGCGGATCGAGTTGTTCGCCGCGCATCGAGATGATCTTGGGATTGACCAGCACGCGCAGAGTCTCCTCCACCTTATAGATCAGGACGCGGAGCGACACGCCGATCTGCGGCGCGGCCAGGCCCAGGCCGTGCGCCTCGTCCATGATGATCGCCATGCGCTCCACCAGCGTGCGGAGTTCGGCGTCAAAGCGCGGCACAGGCCGGGCGACCTGCTGCAAGATAGGATCGCCTAATTTGACAATCGCCTGGTGACGCTCCCAGGCCTCGCGGAGGGCGGGCGGAACGTCGAGCGGAATAGGGGTAGTCGTCGTCGGCATCTTCAAGTAGTCCTTGGCGTCCTGTGTGCTGGGGCGGCGTCTGGGCGGTCGTTTTGTGCAGGCGGGTCTCCCCGGCAGGAAAGTTCGTCTCCGCGTCCGTGCCACAGGATAACGATTCTGTCTCTATTATACACTACAGCCCGTGCAGGCGCGAGGGCCGCGTGCCGGAACCGGCCCTGCGGCTGCAAGTTTTGCTTGACAAGCTCCGACCCGCTGTGCTATATTATTGGCAGAGAAACAGAGGAAATCCCGTGTTCTCTCCGCTTTGTGGGCGAGTGGTGGAACGGTGGACACGCGCCCAAGCTGTACTATCCGAACCCATAAGCTTAAGTCAAGGCTTATCGCGGAATGGGCAAACGAAACAGGCTTATGGGGAAGTGATGGAATGGTAGACATGCATGCCTTAGGAGCATGTGCTGAAAGGCGTCAGGGTTCGAGTCCCTGCTTCCCCACATAGTCGCCGTTTGTATCACATGCGGGAGTAGCTCAGTGGTAGAGCGCTTCCTTGCCAAGGAAGAGGTCGCGAGTTCGAGACTCGTCTCCCGCTCCAATCTATTTAGAAGCCCCACGCCGTCCGCGCGTCGGGGCTTTTGAGCTTTGGCGGCGCATGTCCCCCTCGATCCGAAAGGCTCTCCTCTGTTCGCGCTGGAACCCGCGTTTGTCCTCGCTCCGTACTCTTGCGTGTGCGCGGCCTTCCCGCTTCTCTGCCGGTGGGAAAGAAAAGCGCGGGCCGGACAGGTACACTATAGACAGGCGAGGCGCAGCGCGAACGGACGGACGCCGTGCCGTCTCGCCGGACTTCTCTGCGCATGAGAGGGCGTGGAGAGAGGGAGACGCTCATGGCCGTGACAACCACCTTTCGCTTCGATAATGGAGACCTCATTCCCTACGACCTGCCCTGGGGCAGCCACGAGACGTTTGCAGACATCCTCGACCGCCAGGGCTATCGCAAAGATGTCAGCCTCGCGCTCGGCAGGCCCTATTCCGGTTTCCGCGTGGAAGTCCATGAGGCGACCGATCTGAACGCCCAGGCGCTGGACTTCGCGTTCATCGTCCTCGTCCGAATAGGCGAGTCGGCACACCCCATCTTCTGCCGCGAACTGCCCGACCTGCTCGACTGCCTGCTGAAACTCGCTCCGATCCTTGAACTCGACCTCAAGTGCGCCGAGCAGGAGCGGCTTGCGCAGGGCCTGAACGAGCTGTCGGAACGCTAGTCTGTCAGGGCCGGGTTGTGCCGGACACTGTAGATAGGGACAGGAGGAAAACCATGTTCCAGAAAATCCTGGTCGGCTCGGACGGTTCGGAGGATGCGCTGAAAGCGGCGCGCACAGCCGCCGAGATCGCGGTCAAGTTCGACGGCGAAATCGTCCTGGTCACTGTCTTCAATCCGGCGCCGCTGCTGGCGTCCGGCGCGCTGACCAGCGGCGCGGTCATCAGCACGGAGACCGTCTATCAGGCGGCGGAGGAAGCGCAGGTGGCTGTCGAGGCGCGTACCGGCAAAGTCCTGGCGGAAGCGGGAGCGCGGTACACAGCCCGGCGTGAACTGGGGCATCCGGTAGATAAGATCGTGAGGGTGGCGGAAGAGGAACAGGCCGACCTGATCGTGCTGGGCAGTCGCGGGCTGGGCGGATTTCAGCGGTTCCTGCTCGGCAGCGTCTCGGATGGCGTCCTGCATCACGCCCACTGCCCCGTGCTGATCGTTCGGTGAACGGCGGGAGGGAGACCGGTATGGCAGAGACGATGAAACTGCTCATCGGCTACGACGGCTCGCCTTGTGGAGACGCCGCGCTGAGAGATCTACGGCGCGCGGGACTGCCCGCCGCAGCCGAGGCGCTGATCCTCTCGGTGGCGGATGTCTTTCTGCCCGTCGCGCCGTCCGTGAGCGCGCAGAGCGCCGAGGCAGTGGAGCGTGAGAGCGCGAAACAGGCGCACGGCGCGGCGCAGCAGGCGCTGGCGGAGGCGCGCGAGCGGGCGGAAACGGCACGGCAGACAGTCCAGTCTGCGTTTTCCGGCTGGAGCGTGCGCGCCGAAGCCCGGGCCGATTCGCCGGCCTGGGCCATCATCCTCCGGGCGGATAGGTGGAAGCCGGACCTGATCGTGGTCGGCTCGCACGGCCATTCGACTCTGGGGCGGCTCGTGTTCGGCAGCGTCTCGCATACGGTCGTGACGCAGGCGCGCGGCTCTGTGCGGGTGGCGCGAGGACAGGAGAAGCCGGACGACGCGCCCATCCGCCTTATCATCGGATGCGATGGCTCGACAGACGCCGACCTTGCGGTGCGGGCGGTCGCCAAACGCGCCTGGCCGTCCGGCACGGAAGCCCGCGTCCTCGCCGTGCGGGACTCCGCGCTGTGTACAGCAGTCGCCGCGCGCCTGACTCCGCGCCCTGCCGCAGACGAAGCGAGGGAAGCGGAAGCCGAGGAGGAAGACGAAGCGGCCATCGTGCAGAACATGGTCGAGGCGGCGGCGGAGCCTCTGCGCATGGCCGGGCTGTCGGTCGAAGCGGTCGTGCGGGAGGGGGATCCGAAGCAGGTTTTGATCGCCGAGGCGGAAGCGTGGGGAGCGGACTGCCTCTTTGTAGGCGCGCGGGGGCTGCGCGGGCTGGAGCGGCTTCTGCTCGGCAGCGTCTCGGCGGCGGTCGCGATGCGGGCGCACTGTTCGGTAGAGGTCGTGCGCGCGGCGGAGTAAGGCGCAAATGACGGCAGACGCAAGCGGGAGCGACTGGCATCAACGCGAGGCTGCGGAGGTCGCGCGACAGTTCGGCACGGACACCGCGCGCGGCCTGAGCGCGGAAGAGGCGGCACGCCGTCTGAAGCAGTACGGCCCCAATCGCCTTGTCGAGGGCGGCGTCAAAAGCCCCTGGCGCATCCTCTGGGAGCAACTGATGTCCGTGATGGTGATCGTGCTGATCGTGGCCGCCATCGTTTCGGTCGTCCTCCGCGACTATGCGGACGCGCTCGCTATCCTCGTCATCGTCGCGCTCAATGCGCTGATCGGTCTCCATCAGGAGTATCAGGCCGAGAAAGCGATGGCCGCCTTGCAGCGTCTCGCCGTGCCGCAGGTCAGAGTCCGGCGTGAAGGCCAGGCGCGGGAACTGCCCGCGCAGGAACTCGTGCCGGGGGATCTCCTCTTATTGGAAACGGGCAATCTGGTTCCGGCGGACGGGCGCGTGCTGGAGAGCGTCAATCTGCGGATACAGGAGGCCGTGCTGACCGGCGAATCGGAGCCGGTGGAGAAGACGCCGGAGACGCTGGCGGCGGGCGATCTGCCGCTCGGCGACCGGCGCAACATGCTCTATCGGGGGACGGTCGTCACCTATGGGCGCGGGACGGCGCTGGTGACGGAGACCGGGATGAACACCCGGCTGGGCAGCATCGCCGCCATGATCCAGCAGGTCGGGCAGGAGGCGACGCCGTTGCAGCGCCGCCTGAATCGTCTTGGCAAGCAGCTGGCGGGGGTGGCTCTGGGGCTGGTCGGCGTGGTCTTCGTCCTGGGGGTGGCGCGCGGAGAAGAGGCTCGCCTGATGTTCCTGACCGCCGTCAGCCTGGCCGTCGCTGCCATCCCGGAGGGACTGCCCGCCGTCGTGACCATCGCGCTGGCGCTGGGCGCGCAGCGGATGCTCAAGCGACACGCCCTCATCCGCAAGCTGCCTGCTGTGGAGACGCTCGGCTCGGTCACGGTGATCTGCGCGGACAAGACCGGAACGCTGACCGAGAACCGCATGACCGTCACGCTGCTGGATGTGGCCGGGCATCGGCTCGACCTGACAGAGGCTCTGGATCGGGAGACGCCTGTTCTCGCGCCTGCGGAAGAGGGGAGCGCGCTGACGCCGGAAGCGTGGGCGCTGGCTCTGCTGCTGGCAGGCGGCGCGCTGTGCAACGACGCGGTCCTCGACTCGCCGGAAGCTCCTTCCGGCACGCTGCGTGCGCTGGGCGATCCGACGGAGGGCGCGCTGGCCGTGGCGGCGGCCCGCCTGGGACTGTGGAAATCGGAACTGGAGCGCGCGCTGCCGCGCGTGGCCGAGGTTCCTTTCGACTCGGCGCGCAAGCGGATGACGACGGTCCACGACTGCCAGGCGGCGCGCGACTCCGCTCCCGCGCTGCTGGCCGAGGTGTTCGCCAGCCCGCTGTTGGCGCGATGTCGCTACATTGCCTTTACGAAGGGCGCGGTGGACGGCCTGCTCGACCTCACGCGCTCTATCTGGACGGGCGCGCAGGCGGAACCTCTGGACGCCGCCTGGCGCGGACGCATCGCCTCTGCGACCGAAGAGATGGCGCGGCGCGGGATGCGCGTGCTGGGCGTGGCGTTCCGGCCTCTGGAGGCGCTGCCGGACGGGGGCGAGCAGGACAGCGTGGAGTGCGACCTGTACTTTATCGGCATGGTCGGGATGCGCGATCCGGCCCGGCCCGAAGTCAAAGCGGCGGTGGAGCGATGCCGCACCGCCGGGATCCGCCCTATCATGATCACGGGCGACCATCCGGTGACGGCGCAGGCCATAGCGCGCGAACTGGGCCTCGCGTCGGACGGACGGTTTCTGACCGGGCAGGAACTCGACCGCCTTTCGGCGCAGGAGTTAGAAGCCATTGTCGAGGAGGTATCGGTCTATGCCCGTGTCGCGCCGGAACACAAGCTGCGCATCGTCACGGCGCTGCAAAATCGGGGGCATATCGTCGCGATGACCGGCGACGGGGTCAACGACGCGCCCGCGCTCAAGAAGGCGGACATCGGCGTGGCGATGGGCGTGACCGGCACGGACGTGGCGAAAGAGGCCGCCGATATGGTGCTTCAGGACGATAATTTCGCCACCATCGTCGCGGCGGTGGAGGAAGGGCGGGGCATCTACGACAACACGCGGCGGTTTATTCAGTACCTCATGACCTGCAACTCCGGCGAACTCTGGGCGATGCTGCTCGGCCCGTTTGTCGGAATGCCGCTCCCTCTGCTGCCCCTGCAGATCCTCTGGATGAACCTGGTGACGGACGGCCTTCCCGCGCTGGCGCTCGGCATGGAGCCGATCCGGGAAAGCACGATGCGCCGCCCTCCGTACCCGCCGGACGCGAACATCTTCAGCCGGGAGATGGTACGCGACATCGTCTGGGTCGGGCTGTTCATGGCCCTGGTGTCGCTCGGCGTCGGATACGGCTACTGGCGCGCGGGCCGGGAGGAGTGGCAGACGATGCTGTTCACCACGCTCACGCTGGCGCAGATGGGCAACGTCCTGGCGGTCCGCTCCCGGCACGACTCGCTCTTCCGCATCGGCCTGCTCACGAACAAGCCGCTGCTCGGCGCGGTCCTCCTGACTTTCGGATTGCAGATGGCGGTGGTCTACGTCCCCTGGCTGCAAGGCATCCTGAAGACGGAACCGCTCGCCCCGATGGATGTCGTGCTGAGCCTGGCGCTCAGCAGCCTGGTCTTCTGGGGGCTGGAGTTGGAGAAGTGGGCCTTTCGCCGCCGCGCCCATGCGCAGGGAAAGGCCGCCTCAGCAGCGAACTGAACCCTGCGCCCCATTCCTTTCGACGACGGAGCAAGACAGGAGCATGAGAGCCTTTACGGTGCGCTGGCGCGGCGCGCGGCATCAAGGATGAGGGCGCGGACTGCGCCTTTGAGAGAGACCTATGTCTCGCGGATATAAGAGGTTCACCCTCACCCCGACCCCTCTCCCTTTATCGCTCGTTCCTCGCTAGGGAGAGGGGAGACCATTTTGCAGGCGGTTACGTTCCGTTGTCATTCTGAGCGGAGCGAAGAATCTCAGAAAGACCCTTCGCTGCGCTCAGGGTGACAGAGAAAGCGCACAGGTCAGTGTCTCGCTCCCTTCTCCCTGGCAGGGAGAAGGGCCGGGGATGAGGGTGCAATCAGGAGGACAGGCATGGCCCGGAAGATCACCGCCGAAGACTTTCTGCGGATACGTCTGGTGAGCGATCCGCAGATCGCGCCGGACGGAACGAGCGCCGCGTGCGTCGTGCGTGCAATAGATGTGGAGAAGAATGTGTACCGGGCGGAGATATGGATGGCCGCGCTGGAAAAGTTCGAGCCGCGCCGCTTCACCGGAGGCGACTGGAGCGACAGCAGTCCGCGCTGGTCGCCGGACGGCCAGACGCTCGCCTTCTTCTCCGACCGCCGCGAGGACGCCGACATCGTGCCGGGACGCCCCGAACTCTGGACGGTTTCCGCTTCCGGCGGCGAACTAACGCGCATTCCCACGCCGCCCGGCCCGAAAGGGGCGCTGGCCTGGTCGCCGGACGGGCGACTGTTCGCCTACATCGGCAATCCCGACCTCGACGATGAGTGGCACACCAACAACGACCGCGCGTTCGTCCTGCCTGCCGAGGGCAGCGACACGGCTCGCGATCTGACCGGACACACCGATCTGGCCGTCGGCTATCTCACGCTCTCTGATGTCCACGACTCAGGCGCAGGCGACCTGCTGAAGTGGAGCGCCGACGGCACCGCCATCTACTTTCCGGTCAGCGCGTTCGGGAGTACGTTGCTCTATTGTGTGGAGGCTCAAGGCGGCACGCCGGTACAGATCGGCCCGCTCGGCGGCGAGGTAGGCGGTTTCGACATCACACCGGAGGGCCGCGCCGTTGTCACGTTCGGCGATTGGGCCAGGCCGCACGAACTCTTCGTGGCGCAAAAACCGGAACTGAATCCTCCGAATACGACGGAATGGCTTGCGCGCACGGGTTTCAATTTCGACTGGCAGAAGGAAGTCCTGCGGACGATGCCGGAACCGCTGGAGATTCCCAATGGCGAGGGCGGCACGGTGTATGGCTGGCTGCTCAAGCCGCCGGATTTCGATCCGGCGCAGCAGTACCCTCTCGTCGTCTACGTGCATGGCGGGCCGCACTTGCAGTACGGCAACGTGCTGTTCCACGAGCTGCAGTGGCTCGCGGCGGAGGGCTATGTCGTTCTCTATACCAACCCGCGCGGCAGCAAGGGCTACGGCGAGGCGCACACGAAGGCGATCAAGGGCGACTGGGGCGGGCCGGACTTCCGCGACATCCTGGTGGCGACGGACTACGCCACCGGCCTGGACTTTGTGAATGCCCATCGCATCGCCCTCATGGGCGGCTCCTATGGCGGCTACATGACCGCCTGGGCCATCGGCCATACCGACCGCTTCACCTGTGCCATCGCCGACCGCCTGGTGAACAATCTGCACAGCATGGCCGGAACGACCGACTTCACGTTTCAGCACAACTCCTACTTCAAAGGCAACGCCTGGGACGACCCTTCCGACCTCTGGCGCTGCTCCCCTCTCGCTTTCGCGGGCCGCATCACCACGCCCCTGCTGATTATCCATAGCGACGGCGACCTGCGCTGCCCCGTCGGGCAGGCGGAAGAACTCTTTGCGGCCCTGCGGCAGCAGCGCAAGACCGTCGAGTTCGTCCGCTACCCGGCGGAAACCTCCCACGGCCTCTCGCGTAACGGCCCGCCCGACCTGCGCTTCGACCGCCTGCACCGCAATCTGGAGTGGCTGAATCGCTGGCTCAAAGCCTGAGCGGAACCGGAACGGGCAGGGATGAACTTTCGCGCCGCCGATACGTCACTATGCTCGAATGCGACATTTCCTTCTGTCACAAGGAGTAGAAACCAATGCAAAAGGTACGAATTGGATGGGTATGCGCGGCGCTGGCGCTGATGATAACGCTGTCCGTCGCGCCGTTCGCGCAGGGCGCGCCGGGCCAGGGCGGCCCGGGCGGCGGAAGACGGTTCGGGCGTCAGGGCGGGCGCGGCATGATGCTGGCGCAGATTCCGGTCGCGGCGCTGGACGCCGAACTGAAACTCAGCGCGGATCAGAAGACGAAGATCACGGCGATCCATGACAAGTTCGAGGCCGATACGAAGGACCTGCGGCCTCAGCCCGGCACGCAGCCGGACCCCGCCAACTTCCAGAAGCTGCGGGAACTGAGCCAGCAGGCCAATCAGGAGATTCAGGCCGTCCTCACCGACCCACAGAAGGCCAAACTGCCTGCTGCCGTCCGCAACCTGATGATGCTCCGCACAGTGGGCATTCCTGTTCAGGTCTATGGCGATCTGAAGCTGACGGATGCGCAGAAGCAGCAGATTCAGACGATCGTTCGGGAGACCCAGGAGAAGATGCGTGCGCTGTCGCCGGACGAGCGGCGCGAGAAGGGCCGGGAACTGCGGCAGGAAGCGCAGTCGAAAGTCTCCGCCCTCCTGACCGATTCGCAAAAGACTGTCATCGCGAACTATGAGAAGGCGCACCCGCGTGGGCGCGGCGGTCGGCGCGGCGGCCCGAATAACGATAACGCTCTCTAAACCATCTCAAGTGTCTGCCTTTTCAGGCGTGGAGCTATCGGCTCCACGCCTTTTTGTTTTTACCTCCATCCCATCTCCCTGCCACTCACGCCGACGATAAAGCCTGTGGGCGCTGGAGAGAGAGCAAGAATGCAAGCGTGTGCTGTTGCATTGCTCTGTTCTTTGTGCTTCTGTGCCTTTCCGTCGCCTGAGCGCAGCGAAGGGTCTCAAGAGCAGCCTCGTTGCGCTCAGGGTTTTCCACCGATTTTGCACAAATGCTTCCGGCTCCTGTTAGATTCCCCGCACTCCCCCCGTTTACTCTATGAAAGTTGCTTCACTGGGCTGCCGGGCAGCGAGACGCGCCCTCCCGGCAGCAAGCGGGTGGGAATGTTCCCACAGGCGCTTGAGATAGAGAGGCACCAGATACAACACGGTTTGCTTCCCGTCCGTCCCAATGTGGCGGACAAAACAACACACAACCAACAGAAAGGAAAATCCGATGAAAAAGATCATGACCCTGTGCGGGTTGCTGCTTCTGGGCGGGGCGTTCACCTGCCTATCGCTCAATACGGCCCATGCCGATACGGTGTACGGCCCGTTTCATCTGACCGGTGAGATGGTCGCGCCGTATGGCATCCACGAGTACACCTTCTCCTGCTGGGGTAACGAGATCACTGGCGTGCTGGCCGATGCCAACGGCGACGTGGATATTCACGTCTACGACAGCGCTGGAAACCTGGTCGCCTCCAATGACGGGCTGGACTGGATGCCGTTCTGCCAGTGGATACCGCCGTACCGGCAGGTCTATACCCTCCAGGTAATCAACCGGGAGAACTATCCGGTGCAGTTCGATCTCGATACGAACTGATCGGCGGAACTCAGGGCAAAAGCGGGCGTCGTTCTGCGCACAGGAACGACGCCCGCTTTGTGCTATAATTCCCCGTACCTGTTCCTCCAGGGGTAAGCCTCGCCCCTCTCCAGAACAGGAAAGAACCAGAGAAAGAGCCAAGGAAGGTCACGACGATAGCAAGCGACATGAATGGAGGATTTCCTTATCGCCTGGCAGCCATAGACCTGGACGACACGCTGCTCGGCCCGGATAAGCAGGTCAGCGCCGCCAACCTGGACGCGCTGCGGGCATTGCAGGCGCGCGGCGTGCGGATCGTGCTGGCGTCGGGCCGGCGCTACGAGAATATGCTGCCTTTACATCGGCAGCTGGGCCTGGAGACGCCCATCGTCGCCTGCCAGGGCGCGCTTGTCCGGGACGTGGTGACAGGCGAGACGCTGCATCAGCGCTGCGTTCCGGCGGAGTTGGCAGAGGAGGTCATCGCGGAGGGCGCGGCGCACGGCGTGGCGGTGGGCTACCATCATGCGGAGTGCGTCTATGTGTGCAAACGCAACGCGCTGACGGAGGGCTACTGGCGGCGCTTACGCTGCGAACTGCGGCAGATAGAAGATTTTGCGCAGTTGGCCGGAGACATGCCGCTCAAGCTGGTCTGGCTGGATGAACCGGAGCGAACGACCGCGCGCTTCCCGCAGGTCACGGCGCGTTTCGGAGGTCGGCTGGAGACCTATATCACCGATCCCGACCTGACGGAGTTCGTCGCGCCTAATATCAGCAAGGCGGTGGGCGTGGCGGCGGTCGCGGCGCGCTACGGCATCGCGCGGGCGCAGGTCATGACCTTCGGAGATGGCGATAACGATACGCCGATGCTCGCCTGGGCGGGCCTGGGCGTGGCGATGAGCGATGCCAAGCCAGGGGCGAAAGCCGCCGCCGGACTGGTCTCCCCGCCCGGCGACCCGGCGACCAGTTTCGCCCGCGCGGTCGCCCTTATCCTCGAACGGGCTGGCTAAAGAGATACTGCCCAAAGAAAGCGGCTTCGCGATTTTTTGCGAAGCCGTTCGTGTTTATTGAGGTGCGCCGGAGGCCGGTGCGCCGCCACCGGCAGGGGGGCGTCCATAGGCCGGGCCGCCTCCGCCGCTCGGGGGAGGAGCCATCGTTTTGCCCGGCTCCTGCGGGAAGCCGGGCGGGTCTTCCGGCAGATGCATAAAGGCGGGTTTGCCAACGGAACGCCGCTTGCGTTCCGCATCCTGTTCCAACTGGGTGCGCTTGGCGGGGTCCATTTTCTGATATTCTTCGGATATGGAGAAGTCCGGATTGCCGCGCAGTGAGCGGAACCCCATAAAGACCGCCAGGCCCACCAGCAGAACCACGACGATCACCATCACCGTCACTTTTTTCTGGTCGTTCACCTATCCCTCCCTGTCGCGTGGAGCCGACACCGACCGGTCGTTCGTGCGGCCAGCCGCATGAGAAAGCGGAAGGCGGAGGGCTGTCGCAACGACGTCAGCCTTCTGCCTTCCGCCAGGCGGTCGGAGCAGAGCGTCTTAAGGCGAGGTTACGCGCCAGTTGCGCCCTTTGGATTCACGCACGAACTTGGCATGACCGTCGTAGAACGAAGCGTTGTTGCCGCCCGTATGCCGCTCCTTGAGCGCGACCGCGATGCCGACGCTGCCCCAGTCGCAGCCGGGGACGTTGTAGAAGTTCTTCCAGCTCAAGCCCTGTTCGGGATCGGGAACCGGGCTGCCACCCCAGGCCGCGCTATCCGCGTTCGTATAGCCGATATGGGCGTCCTGCCAGGTGTAGGTCGGCACATCATGGATGCCCAGCGCCTCGGTAACGAAGATGACTTCGGCGGGAGAAGTGACTTTCGCATCGGTGACGCCTTCGCCCATGTAGCCGATAGTCCAGTCCGACCATCCCGTTTCGTTCATCAGGTAGGCAGCAGCGATGCCGCCCTCCAGACCGAGGCTCGGGTCGGGCTTGCTGATGTAGGTGCGCGAGGACATGCTGGGGCAGCGGAACAGGTCTCTGTTCTTGATGTAGGGCGTGATGACGGCAGCGAACGTGTGATCCCAGTCCCATTTGCTTATCCCTGCCCAGGGCCACTCGTTGGTGTTCTGTTCGTCATAGTCCTGCCGGTACATGATTAGCGCCAGCCCGACCTGTTTGAGATTGGAGAGGCAGGAGGTCGCGCGCGCTTTCTCGCGCGCCTGGGCGAAGACGGGGAACAGAATGGCTGCGAGGATCGCGATGATAGCAATAACGACGAGCAGTTCGATCAGGGTAAAACCCCGCTTTTCGGAGCAATGCTTCATTGTTGCTCTATTTTCCTTTCATGAGTATATACCGCAGAACAGTCCGGGAAGCGCCTATTCCGCGCTTCGCTCCGGCTGTTAGGGTCAGAGGGACGCTCGCGGCGTTTTGCAGGGCCGCCAGGCTTCATTCGCCCGACAGAACAGAAAGCCACAATAGGCACTATAACAAAAAACGTCCGGTTTGTCAACGGGTTTTTTGGCCTGACCGACCGTTTGGCGCTGCCTTTCCAGTCTCTCATCGGGCGCGGGCAGGAACCGACCGCTTCTCTCGCGAAATCTCCTTCCATGAACCGTTCCGACGCCAAGACCGGCAATCCTCCCGCCCCCCGCCTGCGCCTTGTCCTGGCGGCCCTGCTGCTTGCTGGGAGCCTGACCTTTCTCGGCTATCGCGCCTACTTCCTGCCGCCCGCGCCGGAACGCCTGCGTCTGGACGACGCGATCCCGGTTCCGCCCCCGCCGCCTTTCGAGAGGGACGACCTGACCGCCGTGCGTCAGCGCCTGGAGAGCCTGGAACCTCTGCGGACTGCCGCGCGCTCTCGCGCGAACGAGGCGCAGGCGCAGCGAGATTTCGGCCTGGCGGCGATACAGGCGGGAGACCTGCTCTCGGCGCGTGAGGGACTGCGCGCGGCGATCCGGCTGAATCCGCAGACCGAGCCGACCGTCTACAAGGCGCTGGGTCTCTGCGAGATACAGCTCGGCCTGTTTGCCGAGGCCGCGCAGACTTTTGAGACCCTGATTTCCCACGCGCCGGAATATGCCGCCGGGTATGTCGGGCTGCGCCGCGCTCAAAGCCTCCAGGATCAGCACGCAGCAGCCGCCCGCACGCTGGAACGCGGGCTTCAGGCCGTGCCGGTCCGGGATGTCTCCGGGCGTCTGGCGATGGTGGGCGAACTGGAGCAGCGCGGCGATCTGCTGCGCGCCCTTGCGGAAGCGAAGACGGTACAGGCCCAGGCTCCGACAAACCCCGATGCGGCGCTGATGGTGGCGCATCTGCTGTTCCGGCTGGGGCGTCTGCCGGAGGCGCGCGCGCTGCTGGAAAAACTGCTGGCGGCGGACAACAGCGATTACGCGGCCCACGACGCTCTCGGTTCCGTGCTGGCGAGTCCCTTGCAGCCAAAGCGCGACCTGGCGCTGGCGGAGCATCATTTCCTACAGGCGCTGCACTTTTCCCAGAAAGACACCGAAAGCTGCCAGCGGCTGGCGCAGCTCTATCAGGAACAGCAGCGGTATCGGCAGGCGGCCTACATCAACGCCTGGCTGCTGGCGATTACGCCCGATTCCGCTTCCGGTCGGCTCCAACTGGCGCAGGCGTATGCGCGCCTGGGAGACACGCGCAACAGCGCAGAGCAGCAGCAGATCGCCAACCGGCTGCTGGAACGCGACCGGGAAGAGACGCGCCTGATGAACGGCAGCGCGCATCGTCCGGGTGATCCGCAGACGCGCCTCGCCCTGATGCGGCACTATGTCCGCGCCGGGCAGTTCGGCAAGGCGCTGATCGAGGCGCAGGCCGCCTACTGCCTTGCGCCCAACTCCCCGGAGACGCGCCGGGAACTGACCGCTCTCTATCAGCGCATCGGCGTTCCCTCTCCGCTGACGCCGGAGGGCCGAATCCGGTGACGCACGCGCACTCTCTCTGCCTTCGAGTCGCGCTGGCCGCCGGGTTCCTCCTGAGCGGTCTGCTCTCTGCTTGCGGCCCACAACACAAAGCTCCTGCCCCGCCTTCCATAGCCCCGATTCAGTTTCAGGACGTCACGCAGGCTGCCGGAGTGAACGGCACGCGCATCAACGGCGCGTTCGGCAAGAAGTGGTTCCCGGAGACGATGGGCGGCGGCGGCGCGTTCCTCGACTACGACAACGACGGCTGGCTCGACATTCTCATCGTTCGGGGAGACTACTGGCCCGGCCATGTCCCCGCCAACGCCGCGCGCGGCGCGCTCGTCCTCTACCACAACAACGGCAACGGCACGTTCACCGATGTCACCAGGCAGTCCGGCCTTTCGGTCGCCTTCTACGGCATGGGCGTGGCCGTCGG
>DASRGL010000115.1:0-6208 GCA_035651115.1 Chthonomonadaceae bacterium | reverse complement strand
TGACAGCGAAGTAGACCGGATCAGGCCCCCCTTCCCCAAGAACAGTTTAGGGGCGGACAGGTGGACAATCTGCTTGGTCGCAATGGGATAAATCCCTTCGCTTTGTAGCCTGCGGCTCAGTGTCCTGCGGACACGGTACAGACCCAGAGTGGGTGCGTGTCCGCAGGACACTGGGCGGAACGCCACAGAGCGAAGGAATTCATTCCATTGCCAACGGCCTGTCCGCCCCTAAACCGCAAAGGGACAGGGGAGCAAAAGCGGGAGCTAGTGCCTCTGTATCCACTCTTCCCTTTGTGGGAGGAGGGGGAGGTAGAGCGCACTCGTGGATGTTTTGCTCCCCCTCCTCAGCGCCAGCAGGCTTTATCGTTGGCGCGAGTGGGGTCGCGCGGGCCGTCCCGAATCGTTTCGGGATAGACGGCCCGTGCAGTGGGGACGGAGGGTGGGTCAACGGGAGGAGGTGAACGCGATGGCCGAAAACGTAGATCAGCGGAAGCGGCTGACACACCTGGTGCGCTGCGCCGGTTGAGCCAGCAAGATCGGGCCTGCCCAACTCACGCAGGTGCTGCGTGATCTCACAATCCCAACCGATGCCAACCTGCTCGTCGGCCTGGCGACCGGCGACGATGCGGGCGTCTACCGCCTGACGGACGATCTCGCCCTCGTGCAGACGGTAGACTTCTTCACGCCTATCGTGGACGATCCGTATCTGTTCGGCCAGATCGCGGCGGCCAACTCGCTCTCGGATGTGTATGCGATGGGCGGCAGACCGATCACGGTACTGAACATCCTCTGCTACCCCATCAAAGACCGGGACCCGCACGAACTCGCGGAGATACTGCGTGGCGGCGCGGAGAAGGTCTCCGAGGCGGGAGCGGCGCTCGTCGGCGGGCATAGCGTCGAGGACGCCGAGCCGAAATTCGGCCTTGCCGTCACCGGCCTGATAGACCCGGCGCACGTCACGACGAACGCGGGCGCGCAGCCCGGCGACGTGATCGTGCTGACCAAGCCGCTCGGCACGGGCATCGTCACGACCGCCGCCAAGTTTGACGACTGCGACGCGGCCACGCTGGACGCCGCCTGCCGCAACATGGCGACCCTGAACGCGGGAGCCGCCGCCGCCATGCGCGCCGTCGGCATCGGCCCCAACCTGCCCGTTCACGCCGCGACGGACATCACCGGCTTCGGCCTGCTCGGCCATCTCTACCACCTGGCGAAGGCGAGCGGCGTCGGGCTGGAACTCGACAGCGCGGCCATTCCCGCCCTGCCGGACGCGGAGACACTGGCGGAGCGCGGCAACGTGACGCGCGGCGACCGGGACAACAGAGCCTATCTCGGCGCGCTGCTGACCGTCCGCCAAAATGTCGCGCCCGCGCGCCTGAGCCTGCTCCTCGACCCACAGACCTCCGGCGGCCTCGCCATCTGCGTGGCGGAGGAAGCCGTGCCGCGCCTGTTGAAAGCGCTGGAAGAGAACCACGTCGTAACGCGGGCCATCATCGGGCGCGTCGTCGCCTCCGATACGCCGACGATCACCGTGCTGTAGCCCATCCCCGAATCCGTTCGCGGGATCGAGAAAAGGAGGACAGGAGACACTGCCATGAAGAAGATACGTCTCTGGTCGAAACTGCTGCTCTGGCTGCATCTGTTCGTCTGCCTTGTCTGGCTTTATATGTTCTCCCCCAACCAGGAGCCGCCGGGTTGGATGGGCCATGTCATCGCCCTGTCCATCCTGGGTATCCAGTTTACCTGGGGCTTCACGGTCGGGCTGATCGTGGGGCCAAGCCGCAAGCGACGTCCGCTCCTCTGGTGGAGCCTGCTGACCTCCTTCCTGCCGCTCTGGGTCTACGGCGGCATCGCGCAGATGATCGGCTGGATCTTCGGCCTGCTGCCCGCGCTGCTCTATCTTGCGGTCTTCATCGTCATCGTGGCGTGCGAGACCTACGGCGGCGTCCTGCTCGGCGTGAAAGTGCATAGCGAACATCAAGACGATTGAGAATCCACAGATTATTGTCTGAACTATGATTTATCGGATTACAGGATAGACTATGATGGGGCCAGGCTTAATCACAGTCCATCCGTTAATCCGACTAATCCTAGTTCAGACAATAATCTGTGCAGATCTGTGTCATCTGTGGATTCCCTCCTCGCATGGGGGCGGATGGGGCCTGGTGGTCTTCCCGGTCTTCAAAACCGCGTGGGGGGCGGGCTACTCCCGTCCTCGGTGGGTTCGATTCCCACACGCTCCCGCCAATCTTCCAAACCTCGGTCCTTTCCTCGCGTCCCACCTGGTTGCACGCCCATAGAGGGAGTACGTCACGTTTGCTGCGGCGGAGCGTTTTAGAAGGAGTGTAGCGCCACAACAGCCTGATTCGGACGCACGCTGACGGCAGATGTCTCTCCGGTCTGCACAATGCAGTTCGGGGAACAAACAGGCCGCGCGCTGCGTCTTCTCTGGTATCCATTGCTGTGAATTTATGGTAGTTGTGCGCAGGCATTCCCGCCTGATGCTGTTGTTAGAACAAGAATGGAATGAGGAGAGAGACCATGCTGCGAAACCATCGCTTTGTGGCGTCGGCACTGGCAGTTGCGTTTATGGGAACGATATTGGCGACGCCGATGGCCGCACGGGCCAGTGAAGAGGGCAAACGGAATACGGCTATCGGGTTGGGTGCGGCCTCTGCCGCCCTGCTGCTGACTCAGAAGAACAAGCTGCCCGGCATCCTGGCGGGCGCGGGCGCAATCTACGCCTATAGCCAGTACGAACACGACATCAACAAGCGCCATGCACGGGAACGCGCGCGGGCCTATCGCACCGGCTATCGGCGCGGCGTCTCCTATGCGCGCTACCATCGCAGCCGCTATCACCGCACCCGCCGACATCATCGGTAGGCTCGCGGAACGCATCGCTAAAAAGCGTGCGGCATAGCAAACCGCTTTCTGACGGTTGTAGCCGCAATACCGAAAACCCCAGACCCGTGAAGACCTGGGGTTTTTGCTGTCCTGAATTTCATACCGACTGGCTTCCAGGAGCGCGGCGCAGACTCAATGATGGGCGTAGTGGCTGAACAGTTCGCTGATGGAGTGGTCCTCGTGAATGCGCAGGATGGCATCGGCGAGGAGCGGCGCGACCGACAGCACCGTGATCTTGGCGGAATGCTTCTCTTTCGGCAGAGGAATCGTGTCTGTCACGACGAGAGAGCGCAGGGGCGAGCAGTTGATCCGCTCTATCGCATTGCCGGAGAGGACGGGATGCGTGCAGCAGGCATAGACGGCGGCGGCCCCACGTTCCATCAGCGCCTCCGCGCCCTGCACGATGCTGCCTCCCGTGTCTATCATATCGTCAATCATCACGCAGACCTTGCCCGCCACGTCTCCGATGATCTCCATGATCTCGACGTGGTTCGGCTCCGGGCGGCGCTTGGCGATGATGGCGATGGGCGTCTTGAGATGCTCGGCCAGCGCGCGGGCGCGGTAGACGCCGCCCACGTCCGGGGAGACGACGACCGTGTTCCCGTCGTGCAGGTTCTCGGCAATCAGGTGGTTGGCGATGAGCGGCCCGGCATAGAGATGATCCACCGGCAGATCGAAGAAGCCCTGTATCTGCCCGGCGTGAAGGTCCACGCTGAGAACGCGGCTGGCTCCGGCCTGCGTGATCAGGTTGGCGATGAGGCGCGCGGTCACCGGCTCGCGCGGCTTGAGTTTCTTATCCTGGCGCGCATACCCATAGTAGGGCAGCACCACCGTGATTCGCCGCGCCGAGGCCCGCCGGAACGCATCTATCATGATGAGCAGTTCCATGATATTGTCGTTGACCGGCGCGCAGGTCGGCTGCACGATAAAGATGTCCTGCCCGCGCGCGCTCTCTTCGATCTTGACGCAGATTTCGCCATCCGAGAACGTCTTGACCGAGATCTCCCCGAGCGGCGTGCCGAGTTCGGCGGCGATCCGCTCGGCCAGCGCCGGGTTCGCGTTGCCCGTGAAAATCCGTAGGTCGTAAGCTCCCCGCATCCCTTTTCTCCTCTTCCGCTCACGTTCCTGGTAACGTGTGTGGTCGCGTCCGTCTCGCGGAACGGACAACCTCTCCTGGCAGCCCACGTCAGACGACAGCATGGGCCTGTTTGCTGGTCGCTTCTCGTCCTGCTGTTTGACCTACCTTTGCTTCGCGCTTACGCGCTTTCTGGTGCGTCCTCCTTGCGCCGACAGACTGCCCATCCGGGGCAGCGATCCGAACTATTTCCTGGCTTCCGAAGCTGATTTCGCGCGTCGCTGCGCCGCCCATCCCTCCTTGATGGTCGGGTAGGCGCGGGCGATCGCCAGCGCCTCTTCCGGCACGTCCTGCCCGATGGGAGAAGCCGCCGCCACGAACGCGCCGTCGCCGATCGTCACCGGGGCGATCAGCGTGGCGTGGGAACCGATGAAGGCGCGCTTGCCGATGATAGTGCGGCTCTTCTGAATCCCATCGTAATTACAGGTGATCGTTCCGGCCCCGATGTTGGTTCCCTCCCCGACCTCCGCATCGCCGATATAGGAGAGATGCGCGGCAGAGACGCCTGCCCCAAGCTGCGCATTCTTGAGTTCGACGAAGTCGCCGATCTTGACCTTCGGGCCGAGATGATTGCCGGGCCGCAGGTTGGCATAGGGGCCGACCCGAACGCCGTCTTCCAGCGTGCTTGCGACGATCTGCGAGGCCAGCACATGCACGCCGTTGCCGAGAACGCTGGCTTCGATGCGGGCGAAGGGGCCGATGACGCAGTCCTCGCCGATGCGCGTGCCGCGCAGCAGAAACGTGTTTGGTTCGAGGACAGTATCCTGCCCGACCTCGACATCTACCTCTACGTAGGTTGTCGCCGGGTCTGTCACCGACACGCCGGAAAGCATCATTTTTATCAGGAGACGCTCGCGCAGGACGGCGGCGACAGCAGCCAGTTCAACGCGCGTGTTGACGCCCAGCACGTCGCGCACGTCTTGCGTCGGGATCGCTTCGATCCGCGCGCCCTGCCCGGCTAAGGCGGCGATGGTATCGGTCAGATAGTACTCGCCCTGCGCATTGTTGGGCTGAAGTTCGGCGAGCGCGGGCCACAGCGCAGCGGCCTCGAACGCATAGAGAGAGGGGTTCCACTCACGGATGGCGCGCTCTTCCGGCGTCGTGTCCCGCTCCTCGACGATGCGGGTCACGCGCCCGGAGGCATCGCGCACGACGCGCCCGTACCCTGTCGGGTCGTCCAGAAACGCGGTGAGCAGAGTCGCCGCCGCGCCCGTCTCCTGATGATGGGAGATCATCCGGCGCAGCGCCTCGGCGGGCAGCAGGGGAACATCGCCGGCCAGCACGAGAACGGTTCCCTGCCAGTCCTGCAAGAGCGGCTGCGCGGCACGCGCCGCGTCCCCGCTGCCGCGCGGCGTCTCCTGCAAGGCGTATTCGACCTCGGAACCCAGCCCGGCGCGCACCCTCTCGGCCTCATGGCCCACCACGACGACGATGCGCTCCACCCCGGCCTCACGGCAGGCGCGAATGACATGGGCCGTCATCGGCAGGCCGCAGATGGGATGCAGAGGCTTCGGCAGCTTGGAGCGCATCCGGGTAGACCTCCCGGCGGCCAGAATGATCGCCGCGACAGGCTCCCGTACACTCTCGCTCTGGGCAGAGGCTCCCTCCTCGCGCGCGGTTCGCAGCGCCGAAGCCGATTCTGCCCCTATAAAATCAGGCATAAACAGACACTCCCGGTCGGAAAAGACAGACAAAATGCGCCGCAGTCCGAAAACGTCACTGGAGTCTGACAGCGCATCGCATGAAAGCCGGACGGTCACTTACCGACATTCTTTTGTTGGCTCGTTGGCCTGTTTGCTTTCGCTCCCGTCCGACGGCGCGGGAGCCGCTTTCACCGCCTCAATTATAAGCGGCGGCGCGCGTAGAGTCAAGCAGATTCTGGCACACTCTGCCCCGGCTATAAAAGCCGGGTCTAGGGAGCCTACGGCTAATCGTCCTCCCGGACGGGCCATTCAGAAAGCCTCTCCCTTCGTTTGCAGCCGGTGCGATACGAAGAGACAAGCTTTCAATACGCATTCCGTCCGTGAGGACGGTTGGCGGCTCTGCCGCCCCCGAGACGGGTCGTTTATCGGCCCGGCTATGCGCTATGTAACAGGCTTCAGTAGACTTTGCCGCGCGCCGCCACGCGCCAGGTATCTATCACCGCGCCGTTGCGGATGACCGTCA
>DASRGL010000114.1:0-4332 GCA_035651115.1 Chthonomonadaceae bacterium | reverse complement strand
GCCAGCGCGATGGCAGTAAGGTGCTGCGGTTTCATGGGAAACGTCCGTTCGTTAAGTTTTACGCCGCCATCGGTCGTAGAGAACGGCGATGATGATGACTGCGCCGACGATCATGTACTGCTGGCCCTGCTCGACGCCGCGCAGGTTGCACCCGTTCTGAATGACCGACATCAGGAACGCGCCGATGATCGTGCCGGGGATGCTGCCGACGCCGCCGAACAGGCTCGTGCCGCCGATGACGGTCGCGGCGATGGACCAGAGTTCCATCTGCGGCCCGGCGGTCGGCTGCGCGACGCCCGCGCGGGAGACATCCACGACGGAGGCCAGTCCCGCCATCAGCCCGCAGAAGGTCAGGATCGAGATGGTCATCTTCGGCAGCGAGATGCCGGACAGCCGGGCCGCCTCCGGATTGCCTCCGACCGCGTAGACGGCGCGTCCCCAGCGCGTGCGCGCCAGCAGAACCTGGCCGATGATGGCGGCGAAGAGCATGATCAGGAAGGCGTAGGGAATGCCCGCTGTGCTTGGCCCGCCGAAGAGTTCCCCGGAGCCGATGACCTCGTAGCCCGGAGCCAGGCCGGAGATGTTGACATTATCGGCCACAACGAGCGCCAGCCCCCGACAGAGCAGCATCATGCCGAGCGTGACGATAAAAGACGGGATGCGCCCGAAGGCGGTGATCAAGCCGTTGATCAGGCCGATGCCCGTCCCGGCAAGGCAGGAGAGCGCGATGGCTCCCGCCACGCCGACGTGATGATCGCGCATCGCCACGCCCGCCACGCACCCCGCAAAGGCCAGGTTGAAACCGACCGAAAGATCAATGTTGCCGGAGATGATGACGACCGTCTGCCCGACCGCCAGAATCGCGACGACCGCCGTCTGCCGCGCGATGTCCTGAAGATTGCTGATCTTGGCAAAACTCGGCTCCAGCCGCCAGAGAACGAGGCACAGCACGGCCAGGAAGAGCAGCGGGGCCAGCGTATCCCTGACCGCGCCGCGCAGGTTCCCGCCGCGCGCGGGCCTGACAGGTATGGCGTCCTGAACATTCTCCACCGACAAGCGCGCTCCCTCTTTCCCCGGCAGTAAGGTTCCGCTCCCTGACCCTTCCCTGTTCTTGGGGAGGGCGCTGTAGGGGCGCATCAAGCAGCGCCCTCTAGGGAGTCGGCGCAGTTATCGTAGCAGACCGCCGGGGGCTTGTCAAGAGTTATCGGCCCGATCCGCAGGGAACTCCTCCGTTGCTTGTCCTTCCGCAGTTTGTCGCGAAAGCGCCGCCGCTTGCAGATTTTTGCGAATTCGCTGCCTGGTTTCCCACACAATGGGCCGCGCCTGTGTCAGAGACGATAGAGGGCCAGGAGACCCTGCCGTTCGCCATGCGGCGTTCCGGGGCGAAGGCCGCTCTATGCAAGACACTGGCGACACAAAGGAGAAGAAGAGCATTGAAGCGATTTGTGATTGAAAGAGAGATACCTTGTGTGGGAACTTTTGACCGCGCAGAGTTACAAGCGGCAGCGAAGCGGTCGAACGACGCGCTGCGACAGCTAGGTTCCGATATTCAGTGGATCGAATCGTTCGTGGCAGAGGACAAGACGTTCTGTATCTATCTGGCGAAGGACGAAGAGATCATCCGGCGTCATGCCGAACTCAGCGGCTTTCCGGGGAATAAGATCACGGAGATCCGAACCATGATCGATCCCACGACCGAGCGCGGTTAAGCGCACACTGGTCTTGGGAGATTCAGGAGGACAGTTCACGCTAGGCGGCGTTGCCGCAGTAAAGATATAGATAAGGATAGAACACACGTGAGTACGATGACACAGGAAATGACGCCCGAAATGGCGGCGCTCAAGGCACGCCTGAAGAGTACCTGGGAGGCGGGCGACTACGGCTTTTTTGCCAGGTATCTGGAGCCGGGCGCGCTGGAATTTCTGAATAGACTGCCTCTGGAAAGGGGAGCGACGCTGCTCGACGTGGGCTGCGGGGCCGGGCAGCTTACGATTCCGGCGGCGAAACGCGGCATCAAGGTCACGGGCCTGGACCTGGCCCAGAACCTGGTGGATCAGGCCAGAAAGAGAGCCAGGCAAGAGGGGCTGGACATCCGCATCGAGCAGGGCGATGCCGAGGCGCTGCCGTTTGCGGATGGCTCGTTTGCCGCCGTGATGAGCCTGATCGGAGCGATGTTCGCCCCGCGCCCGGAGCGAGTCGCCGCCGAGATGCTCCGTGTCTGCCAGCCGGGCGGCAAGATCATCATGGGCAACTGGACTCCCGATGGACACGTCGGCCAGATGTTCAAGATCATCAGTAAATATGCGCCGCCGCCCGCGATCTTCCCGTCGCCCTTGCTCTGGGGAGATGTCGCCACCGTGCGAGAGCGATTCGGGAACGGCGTGAAGGACTTGCGGATCACGCTCTACATGTATCCGTTCCGCTATCCCTTCTCGCCGGCCGAAGTGGTGGACTTCTTCGACACCTATTACGGCCCGACGGTGCGCGCCTCCAACGCGCTGGGCGAGGAGGCGAAGGCCGCGTACAAGGAGGAGTTGACCGCGCTCTGGAGCCGGAACAACCGGGCCACCGATGGCACGACAGACGTTCTGGCGGAGTATATCGAGGTGGTCGCCACGCGCGCCTGACCTCATGGAAGGAGGAAGGATGAATTTGGCTCTTCTTCCTTCCTCCTTGCAGGGAGGTTGGAGACGGCGTGATAGAGGGATTGGCGTCGCCTGCCGATAACAATAGGACGATCCGATAGGTCTATGGCGAGAGGTTTGTAGAAGCGATGTTCGTCCATTCGGCGCTGGCGCGTGTTCCTCTGCTGTTCGATACCCTGGTCACTCTGCTGCAGTTTGTCGTTGGCGCGGCGCTGGGGCGATGGCTGCTGCGCTGGCTGCGCGTCGAGATCGAGGAGGCGCTGGAGCGCGGTTTCTTCGCAGCGGCGCTCGGCATGGGCGCGCTGACCTACCTGCCGTTCGCGCTGTTTGCGTTAGGAATCGGGCATCTGTCGGTGATCGTGGGCGCGACACTGCTTCTTGCGGTCGCGCTGCTGCCGGAGGAGATGCGGATCGTGCGCGGCGCAGGGCGCGGCCTGGTCGCTGCGGTGCGCGAGTGGCGAAAGCGCGGCCCGGCCTGGACCTGGGCGCTGGGAGCCGCGCTGGCTCCGCTGTTGCTGGTCACCTATCTGCAAGCCCTCTGCCCTCCGACCGATCCTGACGGCCTCTCCTATCACCTCACCGCGCCTCTGCGCTATCTGGATGCCGGGCGCTTCTTCTACATGCCGACCTTCCTGCACGTCCACTGGCCGCTCAGCATCGAGATGCTGTTCGGCCTCGGACTGGCGTTTAATGCCCACTACGCGGCCAGCCTGGTGCAGTTCGGCCTCGGCCTGCTGCTGCTGCTGGGAACCTACGCGCTCGGCAGGCGCATCGCGTCGCCTGCGGTCGGGTGGCTGGGGGCGGCGCTGCTGTTCGCGCTGATACGCGGCCAGATGACGATGGCCTACATTGATCTGGGGCTGGCGCTGCTCACCCTGGCGAGCGTTTTCGCCTTCTTCCTCGGCTGGCAGGGCTTGCAGATAGCCGCGCCGGTGCGGGAAGCCTGGGGAATAGATGGGCCGGGGCCGGACGCCTGGCGGCGCTGGTGGCGGCTGTCGGCGGCGCTGGCCGGGCTGACAGCGACAACAAAGCTGCCGGGCATCCTGACTGTCGGCGTGCTGGCGGTGTGCGTCTTTCTGACGTTATGGAGCGTGGGGGCGACTCCGTCCGCAGGGCAGGGGAGGTTGCCGTTCGCGCTGCGCCCGACAGTCGGCTATCTGGCGGTCGGGCTGCTGGTCGTGGCTCCCTGGTTTCTGCGCTGCTGGGCGCTGACCCACGATCCGTTCTTTCCCTATTTCTGGTCGGTCTTCGGCGCGCGGGACTGGGACGCCGCCGCGCACAAACGGCTGAACGAGTACTTCCAGATGTTCAACACGCTGCGTACCTGGAACCCGACGCCGGAGATGGTTGTGCGAGCGCGGGTGATTTCCTGCCTGGGATTGGCTGTACTCGGCGCGGCGCTCGGTTGCCGGCGTACCACGCGGCCCGTGCGTCCTCTGCTGGCGTTCCTCTTCACGATGGCCTTTCTTCAGGTTGCCACGAGCGGCATCTATGTCCGCTACTTCCTGCCTCTGTTCGCGCTCGGTATCCTATTGCTGCTGTGGGCGATTCGGCAGCCGCTGGCGCGGTATCCGGGCATGGCGTGGGCTATCGCGCTGCTGATCGTGTTGCGGTTGTGGGGGCCGAACGTGCCGCGTGTCGTGCGGGGAACGATGGCCGATGGCAAAGAAGGGCTGCGCGTCGCGCT
>DASRGL010000113.1:0-7452 GCA_035651115.1 Chthonomonadaceae bacterium | reverse complement strand
GACGCCCTGGTTCGGCTCCTTGCCCTCCTTGACGATGCCGACGACCATCACCTCGCCGGGCAGGACGACCGGCTTGAGCGCGTTTGCCAGTTCATTGACGTTCAGGACCTGCACGCCCTGCAGCGCCGCGACTTTGTTGAGATTGAAGTCGTTCGTGACGATGACGCCGTGCAGCGCCTTCGCCAGCTTGACCAGGCGGGTGTCCACCTCGTCATCCAGCGCCGACTTGTCCAGCGCCTTGTCCCAACTGCGGACGATGAGCGGCAGTTCCTTCTGCATATTGTTGAGGATGTCCAGCCCGCGCCGTCCGCGCGCCCGCTTCAGGTTGTCGCCGGAGTCGGCGATATGCTGCAGTTCTTCCAGCACGAAGCCCGGCACATAGAGCGGCCCCTCCACGAAGCCCGTCCGGCAGACATCTGCGATCCGCCCGTCAATGATGACGTTGGTGTCGAGGATCTTGCAGTTTGCCATCGGGCTGGCCTCTTCCTGCGTGGGCGGCGCCACCGGCCCGCCGCGCGCCAGCATGGCGACCAGTTCGGTCTTCATGCTCATCGTCGCCACGATTCCCAGGTAGATCAAGATCACGCTGAGAAGGATGGAGAGGCCCACCTGGAACAGCAGATGGATGGGCAGCTTGGATAAGAGCTGGTAGAACGGCAGCGTCACAAGGACGCCCAGGGCTACGCCGAAACCGACCGCGATCTTATCGGTGGCGGACATCTTTTCAAGCGATTTGCCCGCTCGGATGATCAGGTTCGCGATACGCGGCCCGGCCCAGACACCGCACAACAGCCCCAGAACGCCGAGCGCGATGGTCACCTCGATCTGATAGTTCGGGTTCCCACTGATCAGGTCGGCTCCTGCCGGAATAAAGAGCCAGGGGATTCCGGGGAACTTATGGAGCTGCTGGCCCGTGTAGATGCCGAAGCCGCAGAGCGTCAGGCTGAGTACGATGGAGAATACCTGTCGGAACGTGAAGATACGCATCTCTGTCTCACCTCCTTTCTGTTTGAGGTCAGTCCCCCTCCCTGTCCCTCCCCCCAAGAACAGGGGGAGGGGAGCTAAAGCGCAAGAGGGAGGGGGGCCACTATTCTTTAAGACGCAACCTTCTGCACGGTGATGCGCAGCCTGCCGATGACGGCGACCACGTTGAACATGCTGGTCACGTCGCCCTGCGCGAATTTGATGTGGGTCGCGTCCACGTAATCCTGCGGCTGCGCTGGGTCATGGAGCGTCGGGTCGAACGCGACCCACTCGCCGACATAGCTCTCCGCCCAGGCATGGTAGAAGAAGCGGCCGTCCGCATAGACGATGCCGCTGCACAATCGCGTGGGAACGCCGGCGGCGCGGGCCAGCGTCGCGTAGAGCGTGGCATAGTCCCGGCAGACGCCGCGCCGCCGCCCGAAGATGTCGCTGGCGGAACGCGGCACGCCGATGCTCGGATCGGGTGTCATGTTCTTATGCACCCAGTCGCGGAGGCGGCAGGCGATACGGTACAGATTCTTCTCCTGCCCGCGCAGGGCGAGCGCCGTCTTCTGAATAGCCGGGTCGTCCGTATCCAGGTAGGCCGCTTTCTGTAAATACGGCAGAAAGTCCGCTTTAGTGACGGGCATTTCGACAGATTTTGTCGCATCGAACGGTTTTGCCGTGACCTCAAAGCGCACCGTTGTGTCTGCCGCGTTTGCCGTCGGCAGGATCTCGGCCTTCTGACGGTCATCGGAGAAGACAAACTGCTTGTCCGGCACGCCGGAGACCAGGACGGTCAGGCCGGAGACGCGGCGCGGATTCTCGATGGGCTTGTCGGTGGCGATGGCCGTCGCGATCATGAAATCGGCGGGCGGCACGTAGGCTTTGCCGCCGTTCTCCTCCGAACCGGAGGCGGGCGCGTTCAGGTTCAGGGCGACCTCTTTCGGTTCCAGGCGCATCGTGATGCGGATACCGCCGAAACCCATCTCGCCTTTGATGGTATCCCCGTCCTCCGTCTCCCACGAGGTCGCTTCGCCCAGCGCCAGCCGCGCCTTGACAACAAACGCCGAGACGGTTTTCCCGGTGCGCGGGTCTTTCACCGCTTCGCGTCCGGCGATCTCGACTTTCGCCTCTTCCAGCGCGACGCTGACCGGGTTCAGATAGTAGAATGAGAGTTTCTGGCCGACAGAAAGTTTCTTGCCTTCGGTCAGAAGATTGGTGTCCCCGGCCAGGTTGGCGCCGCGCGGGATGGTGAGCGTCTTGGTGGAACCGCTCTCTCCAGTGCGCAGGCGACAGAACACCTTGCGGGCGGCATAGTCGTAGGTCGCTTCCAGGCGCAGGCCGCTGCCGCTCGAGGTGATGTCGAACGTCTGCGAGAGCGGCTGGTAGTTCAGATCGGAGAGGGTCTCCTGAGCCTCGCGCTGCTCGACGGTCGTTCCGAGCAGGGAAAGTTTCGTCACGCCTTCGCTGGTCGTGCGGAGCGCAGGCCGGTTCTTGTAGGTCGTCGGCTCGACCCGAATGCGGGTGTATCCGATCTTCTGCGGCCCCATGTAGAGGCCCATCCAGGTCTCTTTCGTCTGCGCTTGCCGGGCCGTGACCGACGCGGGCGCGACAGAGGTCGGAGCGGGCGGGGCGGAGAAGGCCGAGGGCGGAATCCCACCGAGGAGGAAGCCGAGCGCAAGCGCGCGCCCGGCGGCGCGGCGGAAGCGGGAACGGAATAAGGGCATGAAAGACTCCTCGGTCGGCAGAATGCTCAATGAGTGCGCAATTCGCGACAGCGATGTAAAGCCGTCGCATTGCGGTTATGTCGTCTATTATACCACGCGAACGCGGGGCTTGCCCATGCGATTTTGACGTTTTGGGCTAGATATAGCAGCGCGGCAGGCGGGCCGTCAGGCAGGTCGTTATCTCGTGTTCGGTCGTCTCGATGCGGCGCGCGATCTCCTCGACGCGGATGCGCTCGCGGCCCTGCGCGCCGATGCAGACCGCTTCCTCGCCGGGCGCAACGCCGGGAATATCGGTCACATCTACGACGGTCTGATCCATGCAGACCCTTCCGAGGATCGGGGCGCGCTGGCCGCGCAGCAGCATCTGCCCGTTGTTGGAGAGGCGGCGCGGGTAGCCGTCGCCATAGCCGACAAGAACCGTCGCAACGCGGCTGGGCCGGGTCAGCCGATGCGTGACGCCGTAGCTAATCGGATGCCCGGCGGGCAGGGAGCGCACGGTCGCCACGCGCGCTTTGAGCGTAAGGACGGGGTGGAGACCCTCCTCCCCCCGGCCCCCTTCTCCCAACGCTGTGGGAGAAGGGGGAGGGCTAAACCCTCGGCTGCTCCGTTTCTTCCTGCTCGTGCCAGAGCGGAAAGGGAGGGACAAGCCTGCGCTATAGTCCCCCCTCTCCCGCAGTGTGGGAGAGGGGACGGGGGTGAGGGCCACCGGCGGCAGGATGCCGTAGAGCAGCAGGCCGGGACGCGCCAGGTTCCCGCCCGGAGCGGGAAAGCGGCAGGTGGCGGCGCTGTTGCGCAGGTGAATCAGATCGAACTGCGCCCCGGCCTCCTGGAGTCTGGCCCGGACACGCGCAAAAGCTGCCTCCTGCGTCACGGCAAACGTCTCGTCTGCGCCGTCGGCATCGGCATGGTGCGTGGTCAGGCCGGTCACGCGCAGGCCGGAGACGAGGGCCTCCCGCCAGAGCGCCACCGCCTCGTCGGGCCGCGCGCCGGAGCGCCCCATGCCGGTATCTATCTCCAGATGGATTTCGGGCGCGCGTTCCGGGGAGGCTCCCGAACGGGCCGCGCGCGCTATCGCCTCTAACGTCACCCTGTCGCCGACCGTCGCCGTCAGGCGATAGGCGAGCAGCGCCTCCGCTTCTTGTGGGGCCGGAGCGCAGAGGAGGGAGATCGGAGTTTCTATCCCCGCCTCGCGCAGCGCCGCGCCTTCCGATACGGCAGCAACGCCGAGCCACTCTGCGCCCGCCTCCACCGCCGCCTGCGCGACCGGAATCAGCCCGTGTCCGTAGGCGTCCGCCTTGACGACGGCCATCAGCTTCATTTCCGCGCCAAGAAAGTCCCGCAGCGTTCTGACGTTGCCGCGCAGGGTGTCGAGGGAGATCTCGGCCCAGGCTCGCGCTTTTGGTTCGGTTCTCATCCCTGACGAACCCGCCCTTGCGCGCCAGGAAAAAGTTTGTTGATGGATTTTGTCAATCTCTGTAACCTTTCGGCGGGTGCGTTGTCTTACTCCCCAGCAGCTCGATTAGGTTTGTTCTCTTCTTTAAGTCGAGTCGGATGCGATGACGTGTCCTGCTTTGGGAAGAGACGCCATCGGAGGCGTCCTTTTATTCGCGTGCCAACGCGCCTCCGATGGCACTTTTTTTGCCTGGGCGCACCTGCTAACCCCGCCTGTCTTCCAGCGCGCGGCGCAGCGCGTCGGCAAGCGGACTGTTCGCCGCCTTCTCTTCCTCCGCCTGCTCTCGCGCTTCGGTCTCCGCGTACTGCCGCCACTCCTCTCGCTCCGGGTCTTCGACATAGCCCTCGCGCGATTCCGGCAGCAGCCAGCCCTCCGGCAGTTCCAGCCCCAACGCTTGCGCCGCCGTCTCCACCGCATCGGGCGGAACCCACACAACGCCGAGTTCTTCGTACTCGTCGTCCGGTTCGAGGACGGGCAGGTCTTCCTCCAGCACCGTCACGCGCTCCTCCGCGACATAGACGAGCCGCTTCAGCACATAGCGATACCGCTTCGAGGCAAAGAGAGTCTCCGCCGCGATGTCCAGTTGCCGCAGTCCAACGCCATTCTCCATGTTCTCCGGCGTGGTCAGCTTCATCTCGTAGAGGCATAGCGACTCGTCGTCTATCTGCCACACGGCGTCGAGTTCGCGGTAGAGCGTGGCATGGCGTCCGTTGCGCATCCGCTGCTCCCAGGAGAGGATGCGTTCTTCCTGCAAGGGAACAAAACCGCTCAGCCAGTGGCGCGCCGCCTGCTCCACCATTCCGCCGAGATACTCCCCGGCGGCGCGCGGCCCGCCTCGCGAGGGTCGCTGATCGGCCATACGGCGCATAAAGGCGATATAGTCGGGGTTGTCCGGCGTCACCAGACGCACGTTGCGAAAGCTGTCGTAGACGTTATACATAGCTGCTGCCAGGCGTCAGAGTTTCCCCCGATTCTTCAAGCGGGGGCGCTTCCATTGTATCAGAAATCGGGCCAGGCGTAAACGGGATATGGCCCCACCCTATTGGCGGCGCGTCTGGATGATGAATCCGGCAGGAGTTCGCGGCCCGGTTCGCGAACTGGCACGCATCCCAACCTCAGAGAGAATCATGTCTACCGAGCTATCTCAGCGTCGCTGGCAGCCTCCGACCGCCCCGGAATTCGAAGGGCAGCACGTTCGTATCGCCCGGCTCGATGCCGACCGGGACAGCGCCGATCTCTACGCCGTCTCGCACGCGCAGGAGGCGTACAGATCTGTCTGGACGTATATGTGGTACGGCCCTTTTGAAAGCCAGCAGGCGATGCAAGACTGGCTGCGCTCCATTCAGGAAAGCCGGGATCCACTCTACTATGCGGTCACCAGCCGCGCGCTCAACACGACTGTCGGCATGGTCGCTATCCTCAATATCGTTCCCGACATGGGCCGCGCCGAGTTGGGCCATATCTGGTACGGCCCGGTCGCGCAGAAGACGCGAGTCAACACCGAGACGATCTATCTGCTGCTCCGCTACCTGTTCGAGGAACTCGGCTACCGGCGCGTGGAGTGGAAGTGCGACAACGCCAACCAGGAGAGCAAGCGCGCCGCCGCGCGCCTGGGGTTCACCCCGGAAGGCGTGTTCCGTCAGCACATGATCGTCAAGGGCAAGAACCGCGATACCGCCTGGTTCTCTATCATCGACTCGGAATGGGAGGCGATCAAGCGCAACTTCGAGACCTATCTGGCCTCCGACCATCTCTCTCTGACGGAACTCAACAAGAGATAGGCTTGGCAAGGGCCACCTTATTACGACGCCGGGCCTGCGGCTCAAGCCCATCCATATGCGGCAGTTGAAACTGCCCCTGCAAAAGCACGAAGTCCGCCTGCGCGGACTCCAGCCCCCACCCCAACCCTCCCCTTGCGAAGGAGAGGGAGCCTTGAGTCGGCGCAGGCCGACCTGGTGCTTTTGCAGCCGCGAATTCCTTCGCCGGGCAAGGTTTTTATACGCCCTCTTATGAACTTCATCTGCTTCGCCGACTTGCTTACGCCATGAGTGTAATGGAGTGACCCTTTCAGAGAAGGTCATAGCAGGCGGTCGGGCGGGATGAGGGTGGTTTCGTCGGTATCGCGGAGGCGTTCGGCGAGGCGGGTGTAGCGGCGCGTCGTCCTGTCGTTCTTGACGGCCCGCCCGATAGCGCGCTTGTCTCCAACGAGGATGCAGAGGTCGCGGGCGCGGGTCAGGCCGGTATAGAGCAGATTGCGCTGCAGCATCATGTACTGGCTGGAGTGCATGACCATCACGACGGCTCGATACTCGGATCCCTGCGCTTTGTGGATAGACATCGCGTAGGCAAGCTGTAGCTCGTCATAGTCGGAGAAATCGTACTCGACGACGCCTTCCGGGAAGCGCACCGCGATCAGTTGATCGTCGGGGCGGATGTCGCAGATGGTTCCCACGTCGCCGTTGTAGACGTTCTTATCGTAGTTGTTGACCAACTGGATGACGCGGTCGCCGATGCGGAAACGGCGGGAACCGCGCAACAGTTCCGGGCGGCGGCCTGTCGGATCGGCGGGATTGAGCGCCTCCTGCAACAGTTCGTTCAGATAGCCGACGCCCAGCGTTCCCCTGTGCATGGCCGAAAGCACCTGAATGTCGTCGCCCCGGTAGCCGAGCGCGGGCAGCGACTTACGCACCAGCTTGACGACCTGCTCTGCGCCCTCCGTACTCTCCTCGACCTCGATCCAGAGGCAGTTCTTGCCCTCCCGCTCTTTCGGCGGGACCAACTGCGGAAACTGTCCCTCGCGGATGCGGTGCGCGTTCGTGACGATCAGGCTCTCCTGCGCCTGCCGGAACACCTGCGTCAGCCGGATGGACGGCACGACGCCCGAATCCAGCAGGTCGCCCAGCACGTTGCCCGCGCCGACGGAGGGCAACTGATCGCTGTCCCCGACGAAGACGATCTGCGCCGGTTCCGGCACGGCTTTGAGCAGATTGTTCGCCAGCACCGCATCCAGCATCGAGACCTCATCGGCGATCAACACGTCGCAGGGCAGGGGATTCGTATCGTTGAACTGGAAGCTGTGCGTGGCCGGGTCGAATTTCAGCAGGCGGTGGATGGTCTGCGCCTCGCGCCCGGTCACTTCCGAGAGGCGCTTGGCGGCGCGTCCGGTCGGCGAGACGAGCAGCAACCGTTTCTTCTGCGCCTCGAAGGCGCGAGCAATCAAGTTGGTGATCGTCGTCTTTCCTGTACCCGGCCCGCCTGTCAGGACGAGGAAGCGGTTCTCCAGGGCGAGCGCGACGGCTTCGCGCT
>DASRGL010000112.1:0-16344 GCA_035651115.1 Chthonomonadaceae bacterium | reverse complement strand
CGCCTACCGACAGCGGACGCAAGGCGATGTGGCTGCCGCCATCTCCCTCTGCGAAGAGGCGCTGCGCCTGCGTCCCCAAAGCACCTCCGCCCACGCGCTGCTGGCTCAACTTTACGAGCAGAACGGCCAGATCGAACTGGCGATCCGCGAACTGGAGACGGTGCTGCAGCTCAATCCCGGCAGCATCGCGGATCGCGTGAAGCTGGACGAACTGCGCGGCGGGGGCCTGTCCGATCCGCCCCGCGTCGTCTCTCCGCATCTCGTCCTGGCCGAACGCGGCGCGGGCGCGAACAGCCTGGCTCCCCTGATGCTCGGCATCGCGGCGCTCATCGTGCTGACGCTCGGCGGCGCGTTTGCCCTGATGAACCGCGCGCGCGACGACGAGAAGCGCCTGCCGCCGACCGCGATGACCCTGCCGCCTTCCGGCAAGCCCTCCACGGCCCCTCCCGCCCCGCAGACGGACAGCGCGGCGACGGCAGCGCAGAACGGCACGGCAGCGCCGCAGCCGCCCGCCGCCAGCCCCTACTTCTATGGCCTCTATCCGCCGCTCTACTCCTACCCGATGCCTGCGGCTCCTCCGGCAGCCTCCACGCATGAGGGCCGCTATGCCACGCGCGCGGCTTCCGGTCCCGAAAAGAACGCCGCCGGCAGGCCGCATCCCCGCACTGCGCCGATAGCGGAAGACGATAGCGGACACATTCTGCTCAACAGCAGCGGCGAGGGCGGCCTCGGCGACGGCAGCCAGGTCGTAATCCAGGTCTCCTCAAGCGACGGGAAGGGAACCGAGCCGACGGCTTCTGCCGCTGCTGGCGGGAACAAGGGCAGCAAAGCCCCGCCTAAACCGAGCCAGCCGCCCGTTCTCAAGATGATGCCGGCGTCGGCCAATGTCGCCTCGGACCCCGGCCTGCGCGCCATTGCGCAAGACCGGAAACTGCGCGGGGACTACACCGGCGCGATCAATGCGCTGCGCCAGGCATTGCCTACGGCGGGCGCGGATCGCGGCCAACTCTATCAGGAGATGGCCTACTGCTATCAGCAGAAGGGCGACAAGGCTTCCGCCGTGACCAACTATCAGAACGCCATCAACGAGTACCAGAAACTCATTGACGCGGGGCAGCAGGTGGAGCGCGCTCACAACGGCATCCGTATCTGCCAGAATGGAATCAAAATATGCGGCGGCGAATAGATGACTGCCGGGTACAGAACGTACCCGTCTCGGTGGCGCTTCGCGCCGAGCGTCCTCACGGACGCACACTGCCTTTCCCGTCCGGCAGGACGGTTGGCCGCAGGCCCTCCAGACGGGTACGTTCTGTACCCCGCCTCTTGACGGTCCTGGCCTTCCTGCTGGCGCTTGCGCCCGCGTTCGCGCAGGAAGCCGCGCCGCAGACGGCGCCCTCCTCCGCGCCCCAGGAGGATGCCAACCTGCCTCTCTGCGTGCTGGTGTTGCAGCGCCGCGCCGATGCGCCCGCGCGCCGCGACGACCCCAATATCCTCCTCCTGTCCACGCTGGGCGACATGCTCCGCAACTCCGGGAAGATGCGCGTCGCTATCTACAGGCCGACCCATCCGACGGTCAAGCGCGCCCTGCTGGATCAGGAGCTAGCTCCCTCCGAACTGAGCGAACCGATCCAGCCCGATGTCCTCCAGCGCCTGGGGCGCATTCTCAGCGCCCGCTACGTTCTCTCCTTCCTTGCGACGACCGATAAGGAAGGTCTGAAGACCGAGACGCAGATGCAGCAGCGCATGGGGCTGCGCGAGTGGCGCGTCCTGTTCAGCGAGCAGATACGCATTCCTTCCTCGCGCGGCAAGCGCCGCCTCAAACGTGAGGAGATGGTCAATCTCACGGTGGACACCATCGCGACCCGCCTGAACATTCCTTCCCATCTCGCCTCTGATTTCCGGCTCGAAGACCTGGAGAAGGAGACGAAAGGGAAAGAGGACAAGGGCGGCGAGAAGGACGCGGGCAAGCCCAAGCCGGAGACCGGAACGCCGCAGACGCCCCCGACCGCCGATACCGGGAGCCGCAGTGTGACGCCGCGCATCCCGGACACGCCGCCTGCCAGCCCCGACAAAAAGCCCGCGGACAAGGCCCCCGGCAAAAGCGTCGCGAACGACAAAAGCCCACAGAAAGACGCCGATAAGAACAAGCCGGTAGAACCGCCGCGCAGCCCGGCGCCTGCGCGCCCGGAGCCTCCACAGCCTGCGCCGCCCAAAGACCTGTCCACGCTCAGTCCCTCCGGCGTGGAGCGCGCCGAACTCCCCGACTCGCCGCCTGCCGCGCCGCCGTCTTCCGAGGCGAAGGTGGACTATGAGGCGCTTGCCATCCGATTCCGGCAGCAGGGCGACCTCGCCAACGTCATCACGTCGCTGCGCCATGCCATCAACGACCGGCCCCGCGACCTGGGACTGCGCCGCCAACTCATTCAGGCGTATCAGGAGCGAAAGCTGCTGGACGCGGCCATGGCGGAGACGAGCCGCGCGCTGCGGTTGGCCCCGGACGACGCGGGCCTGCATCGGCTCTACGGCGATGCGCTGCTGGCAAAAGGCGACACGCAGGGCGCGCTGAAAGCCTATCAGGAGGCGACGCGGCGCGATCCCGGCGACATCATGGCGCAGGTCGCGCTCGGCGATGCGCTGCTGGCCGATAGCCAGTATGCCGAAGCGATGCGCGCCTACACGACCGCTGCTAAAACCGACCCCAAAAGCCCGCTCCCGCACCGCCGCCTGGCGCGGGCGCTGCTCGGCAGCGCGGCGGCAGACCCGGCGCAGTACGCCGCCAGCCTAAGCGAAGTGCAGGCGATGCGCGCGCTCATCCCGATGACCGACACGGACACCTATCGGGAGGAGTATGCCATCCTGATGCGCCAGATGGCCTCCCGGCTGGCCGATCTGCTCGATGAGTTCCAGGCGACCTATCAGGCCGCGCTCACGGGCAAGCGGACGCCGGACGATCTGATGCGCGGCGCGACGGACATGCACCGCCGCACCGAGGCCGCCGCCGACTATCTGGACAAGCTGCCGCCCGCCGCCGGACACGATCTGACGCACGCGCACTTTCAGCAGGCCGCCGCATTCCTCTTGCAGGCGCTCACGCTGTTCAAGGACTACCTCGCCAAGAGCGACCCGCAGGCGGAGACGGCCATGAAAGGCGCGCGCGCCGATGCGTTCCGCGAACTGAATACCGCCAACAAGCGCCTGGAGGCGGGCCGCGCTCAGGCTGGAACGAATCGCTCCGCCGAACCCGGTGTGTCCGACACGCCCTGACTGGCCGATACAGTGGCCGCGCTGGCGTGGTTCTGCTACCCAGCCTCCAGAAAGGTATGCTATAATACGAGGGAATAGAACCACACGGAGAAAAGAGGATGGCACAACCCCAGGTTTATGAGGGAACCGCTGAGGAGATCGCCGAACAGTTGCGCGCCAGTAACCTGAGAGGGCGGCTTAAGGCGATTGTAACACCTGAAGAGCTATCCACCCAGAACGGCAGCGGCCCGCGCCTCTCGGACGCTCTGGCCGACTTTCTGGCCGAAATTGAGCAAGCGGAAGGGTCTGCTGGCAAGCCACGGGTTTCCGCGCGCGGCAAGTACGCAGGCATTCTCAGTACGGAACGGTTTCTCCAGGAGAAGCAAGAAGAGATCGAGATGGAAGAGAGAAAGTTCGGGAGATGAACTTTGCTCTGGATGCTTCTGCCATGGTCGCGTACCTGGCTGGAGAGCCAGGTACCGATGTCGTGGAAGGGTTACTCGATGACCCGACGGCTATCTGCTATGCCCACACCATTAACCTTCTGGAACTCTTCTATACGACGCTACGGGCCAAAGATGAGTCGTCGGCAAGGCAAGCTGTCCAAGACCTCTTTGATGCCGGTGTGAGAGAACGGCGTGCGATGAGCCGCCCCTTCTGGCAAAGTGTCGGGCGGCTTAAAGCTAGAGGACGCATCTCTATCCCCGACTGCTTTTGTATTGTCCTGGCCCAAGAGCTTGGCGGGGAAGTCGTCACCTCCGACCATCACGAGTTTGATCCTCTGGTCCCGCTTGGCCTGGTCCCCATCCGTTTTATTCGCTGAGCGCCTGACCTCTGATCTGACTGCTCCCGTGTTCCTACGGGAAAATCCGGGAACGGGAGCGGCGGCGCGACGTTGGCATACCGTATGCGTAGGAGAGAAGCAGAGAGGCGTTCCGCTCTATAGACAACGGAGAGCGGAGAGGCGTCCTGAGAGGTTGTGGGAACTGCCGGGGCCGTCGCTCCGGCAGAAGCCACCGGCCTCTGTCGCCGAGAAGTGAGACGTCCTATGCATACCACGACGCTGTTGATCTGGGGACTGCTGCTGGCCGGGCTGGCGCTGGTGTTCGGAGACCTTGCGCGCAACACGCTGCGCTTTTTCCAGTGGCGCGGCCTGCGCGCCTACCATGAAGGCGAGATCGTTCGGAACACCGATACCCTTCTTCAGACGGGCCAGCCCGCCGCTCTGACCGCCGCTTTCCATGCCGATAGCCGCCCGGAAGCGGGCGCGCTGCCTGCGGTCGTCGCCGCCACCGACAAAACGACGCTCGCGCTGGCGGCCGAACCCGTTTTCGAGCCGGTCGCCCGCGCGCCGCACCCGGCAGACTGGCCGAAACTGGGCGCGACCGTTTTCGTCACGGTGACGGGCGCAGACGCGCTCTATCGTTTCCAGACGCGGGTGCGCGATTCGCGGCCCGACGTGCAGAAGCCGACGCTGCGCATCCTGAGCGTGGAGCGTCCGACCTTTCTGGCGCGCATTCAGCGGCGGCAGCACGTCCGCGCGCCGATGAGCCTGCCTGCGTCCTTCGTCTGCGCGACGGATGCGCAGCGCAATCCCCTGACTCGCCTGCCGCAGCATGGCACGGTCGTCGAGCTTTCCGCCGGGGGATTCCAGGCCCAGATCGGCGGCGTCCTGAGCCTCTCCGAGTCGGATGAGGTAGTGCAGGCGTTCGCGCCGGGTGTCGTCGTGCGAGTGACGCTCTCGCCGCCGGGCCTGGCGCAGTCGCCGCTGCTGGCTCGCGTGCGGGTCTGCAACAAGATCGCGGTGCGCGGCGGGCTGGGCGTGCGGGTGGCGTGCGAGTTCCTCCCGATGGCGCCGTGGGAGCAGGAACTGATCGTGCAGCATATCTTCCGCGACCAGCGCGAACGGCTGCGGGAGCGCGCCCGCGCCCGACAGACCGCCGCCTGAGCCTTGAGGAAAAATCGCGGCGTATCGCGAATCCTGAGACAAAGCCGGCCCTATCCACTCGAACGCGGGCCGCTTTGGAGAAGGATGCAAGACGATGCCCGACACGCTGCCGCCGCGTTCTGCACGGACGCAAATCCCCCGCCCTTCCGCTGCCGCAGGCGCGATGCCGCCTGCCGACGCCCCGCATCCCACCTGGCCTGCGGGCCTGGCCTGGCTGATCGCGCTGGCGCTGGCAGCGGCGTGCGTCGGGCTGGCCTGCCGATGGCGGCGCGGCGCGCTCCGGGCCTGGCAAGCCTTCGCGCGGGAGATCGGCGGCGCGTTCTCCGCAAAAAACCGCCTCGCTCCGGCGCGCGTCGTCGGCACGGTACGCGGGCGCGACTTTCTGCTGGAGACGGCGCTGAGCTATGAAGACGAAGCGCCCTACTACCACACGCGCGCCTGCCTGCCTCTGCGCAATGCCGCCAGCTTCGTCCTCGGCCTGCGCCACAAGAGCCTGCTGGAAGAGGCGCAGACGCGCCGCGACCCGGCCCGCCTGCCCCTGGATGACCCCGACTTCGAGCGGCAGTTCTTCGTCGTCTGCAACGATCTGGAGGCGCTGCCCGCCGTCCTGACGCGGGAGACGCGCCGCGAACTGGCGCGCTATCCCGATGTCGAGGTCTATACCCGCCTCAACGAGATCGAGTGGCGGCGCGCGGGCGAAGAGCGGGATGCCCGCACGCTGCTCCGCCTGACGCACCTGCTGGCGGACATGGCCGAGGCGATTGACGCGCTGCCGCCCCGCGCCCGCACGCTCTCCGAACGCCTGGCCGACGAAGCCCTCATCGAGAAAGGCGTGTGAGCCTCAAGCCCGGCGAATGAATTCGCGGCTGCAAAGGCACGAAGTCCACCTGCGTGGACTGGGTATTGAGTCGGCGGAGGCCGACTTCGTGCTTTCGCAGGTGCAGTTTCAACTGCCGCCGCGCGTTTTCAGACTTTGGTTAGAGTGGCGCGCTATCCTCGTGCCGGGTGAAACGCTTGCTCTATGAGGCTCCTATGTCCGCTCTCTGGCACATCTCCTTGCTGGGCAGCCTGCGTGTCCAATGCGGCGAACAGAGTATCACGCGCTTCAAATCGCAGAAGATCGGGGCGCTGCTGGCCTATCTCGCCTACCCTCTGCGGCAGGCGCATCCGCGCGAGGCGCTGATTGACCTGTTCTGGCCGGAAAGCAGTCTGGAAGCGGGCCGCGCCAGCCTGAGTACCGCCCTCTCTTCCCTGCGCCATCAGCTCGAGCCGCCGGGAACACCGGCGGGCCTGGTACTGCGCGCAGATCGTTACTCGGTCAGCCTCAACCCTGCCGCCGTCACGACGGACGTGAGCAAGTTCGAGGCGGCCTTGAAAGCGGCAGAACGCGCCGAGGTTCCGACCGACCGAACGCAGCTTCTCGCGCAGGCCGCCGACCTCTACCGGGAACGCCTGCTGCCCGGCTACTATGAGGACTGGATCACTGCCGAGCAGGAGCGTCTGGCCGGACTCTATTTCGACGCCGTTGCCGCGCTGCGCTGCGCCGGGAGGCCGCCGCCCATCATGGACAGGAGATTATGACCGCTTCCGGCTCTGTGCGCCTGCTCTTTGCCAGCGCACGCCATGCCCTGGCCTGCGCCGGTCGCGTGTCAGCAAGCCCTCGCAGCTCTGCCCGCGTCTGAGGAGAGCAGCCCCTCGAAAGCACGCCTGGCCCTGCATACGGGGGAAGTCGCGTTTGAGGACGGCGGCTACTATCGCTGACCAACAAGGAACTGCTCCGATCCAGGAACACAAGGCCGCTCCGGGCGACTCCACACGCCTCGATCTCAATCGTTCTTCCTCTGGATATACCAATGCTGCGGGGCAGATCGCCTGGTCGGCGCTCCAGGGACGGGGGACACAGGCGCGCTTCCACGCCTTCCTGTCCACACAGGGCAAAATCCTCAATCTGGGTACGCTGGGCGGCAGAAGCAGTACCATCGCCGGACTCAACGCTGCCGGGCATGTCATCGGCTGGTCGGAGACGCCCCACGAAGGGCAGCACGCCTTTCTTTGGAAGGATGGCCGGATGACCGATCTAGGCGTCCTGCCGGGCGGCAAGAATAGCTATGCCTACGCTCTCAATGACCAGGATCAGGTGGTCGGTAAATCCGAGGTCTCCGGTCAACTATGGCATGACTTCCTCTGGTCGGAGGGGAAGCTGGCTGATCTGGGCGTTCTACGAGGCGGCACGGAGAGCGGGGCGCAGGGCCTCAACAGCCGGGGCGAAGTGGTGGGCTGGTCGGAGGACAGCCAGGAGCGGATCCGCGCGGTAGTCTGGAAGCAGGGCAAGCCGCTCGACCTCAGCTATGAGATTGCTCCCGGTTCCGGCTACGTGCTGGAATATGCCAGAGCCATCCATGAGGCAGGGCAGATTGAGGGAGTGGGCAAGCGTAACGGGCAGACCCAGGCGTTTCTGCTGATGCCCCGGTAGCTCCCAATCGGCGGCTGCACAGAGATTTGACAGGACGGCAGTTTCGGGCCATAATAGACGCACCAATCCCGACAGGCGGAAAGTTGACGCGCACCGCAGGCCCGCCGCCCAAGCAAGCCATGCACATTCAGGACATCTTTGCCCGACATCGCACCACGTTCAGCTTCGAGTTCTTCCCGCCCAAGACCGACGAGGCGGCGGAACAGCTCTACCAGACCATCAGCGAACTCGAACCGCTGCGGCCCTCGTTCGTCTCCGTCACCTACGGCGCGGGCGGCTCCACGCGCCAGCGCACCCACGATCTCGTCGTGCGCCTCAAAGAGACGACAGCCTGCGACCCCGTCCCCCATCTCACTTCGGTCTGCCACAAGGAGGAGGAGATACGCGCCATTCTGGAGCGGTACGCCGAACACGGCATCTCCAACCTGCACGCCCTGGCAGGCGATCCGCCGAAGAACCTGCAAAACTACGACCGCGCGCAGGACGCCTTTCGCTACGCCGCCGATCTCGTCCGCTACATCCAGAAGTTCAATGCGGAGGGACTGCACCCGGACAGGCGCGGCTTCGGCATCGGCGTGGCAGGCTTCCCGGAGGGCCATCCAGCCACCCCGAACCGCCTCAAGGAGATGGACTATCTCAAGGCCAAGATAGATGCAGGCGCGGACTACATCGTGACACAGTTGTTCTTCGACAACCACGACTTCTACGATTTCCGCGAGCGGTGCGAACTGGCGGGCATCCGCGTTCCCATCCTCGCCGGGATCATGCCCATCACCTCGACCAAAGGGCTGGCGCGCATGGCCGAACTGACGCTGGGCGTGCGCTTCCCGGCCAAGCTGCTGCGCGCCCTCGCTCGCTGCAACGACGATGAGGAGTACGTGCGGCGCGTCGGCATCCACTGGGCCACCGAGCAGTGCCGCGACCTGCTGGACGGCCGCGTGCGCGGCATCCATTTCTATACGCTCAATCGCTCGACGGCGACTCGCGAGATCTACGCCAACCTGGGCGGCAGGGACTCGCACGGCCTGGCCTCAACGTAGCCTTCTCCCCGGTCGCTACCGGCCCAAAACCGTCCCGTTGCGCGCCTTTCCACCGATTTTGCGTCGGCACGGCCCGAACTTTGTTCTGCGGCTCCCGTATTTAGGAGTGACCCGGCCCCGACAGGGCCGACCGCGATTTACCGTGTGGAAAGGAGTCCGAACCATGAAACTTGCCACGCTGCAAGACCTCTATGTGGATGAATTGAAAGACCTGTATAGCGCCGAGACGCAGATACTCAAGGCGCTGCCGCAGATGGCCCAGGCCGCCTCCGCGCAGGAACTCAAATCCGCCTTCCAGGAGCATGAGCATCAGACGCGCGAGCAGGTTGCGCGCCTGGAGAAGATATTCCAGAAGCTGGAGATGGACCCGAAGGGCAAGGCGTGCAAGGGAATGCAGGGCCTGCTCGCCGAGGGCCAGGAGTTCATCCAGGAGAAGCCGGAACCGGATGTCATGGATGCCGGCCTGATCTCGATGGCCCAGCGCGTCGAACACTATGAGATCGCCGGCTACGGCAGCGTCCGCACCTACGCGCAGCAGTTGGGCCTGAACGAGGACGCCGACCTGCTTCAGCAGACGCTCAACGAAGAGGGCGAGACGGATCACAAACTGACCCGGCTTGCCGAACAGCGCGGCATCAATCAGCGCGCCGCGCGCGTTTAGTCCTAACCCCCGGCCCCATGACAGGGGCCGGGGGTTAAACTCAAGGAGAATGTCCCCGATGTCGTCCGAAGCTACTCCGAACCAGCTTTCCCGCCGCGCCTTTCTCCGCCGCGCCTCCTTCAGCGCGGCAGGCCTGCTCCTGTTCGCCCCGGAGACGAGTTTCGCCCGGCAGAACGGCGCCAAGACGCTCTACAATCAGTTCCGGTGGGGCCTCCAGTCCTACTCGCTGCGCCATTTCAGCGTAGACGACGCGCTGGCGAAGACGCAGGCGCTCGGCCTGAAGTGGTGGGAGGGCTACCCGGCGCACTTCCCCGTGACCGACGATCCGAAGACCATCGCGGAGTATCAGGACAAGCTCAAGGCGCACGACATCCGCATGGTCAGCTATGGCGTGGTGGATTTCAGCAGCGACGAGGCCGACGCGCGCCGCAAGTTCGCGTTCGCGAAGGCGATGGGCATCGAGACGCTGACCGCCTCGCCCCAGCCCGATGCGCTCTCCCTCCTCGATAAGCTGACCGCCGAGTATAATATCCGCATCGGCATCCACAATCATGGGCCGAACGACACGCTCTACGGCACGTGGGAGAAACTTCTCGCCGCCATTGAGGGGCATAGCGCGCGCATCGGCGCGTGCCTGGATACCGGCCACTCCCTGCGCGCGGGCGATAGCCCGGTGACGGCTGCCGCCAAGTTCGGCAAGCGCCTCTACGATGTCCACCTGAAAAATGTCAAAGTCGCCGAGAACGGCGAGAAGGAGTTTACGGAGATCGGCGCGACGGGCGGCCTGCTGGACACCATCGGATTCTTCAAAGAGCTGCGCAAGCACGGATATAGCGGCCTTGTCGCCCTGGAATACGAGGAACACGAGGAGAATCCCAGCCCCTACATCGAGCAGTGCTTCGCGGCCCTGCGCCGGATGCTGGTCGCCAGCAACCTATAGAGTAGCCCCCCTTCCCCTTTTCCGGCCCTCCCCTCGTAAGTTTAGGAGCGGACAGGCGGCAATCGCCGCTGTGACGAGGCTGTCCGCCCCTAAACCTTCATACGGGGAGGGAACCGTTCCCCGCCTTTTGACCTTCACGGCCTTCCTGTGAGATGTTTCACAACTTCCCTGCGAGGTTTTATGTTGACAAAGCCTGGTTGCCTTTGCTACACTTTTGCTATCTAATCGGGAAGGATGTCCCTTTCGGCGTCCTGTTGTTGCGCCCGCTTTCAGCGGGAGAGGAAAACACAGATGGATAGCACGACGATTCCCAGCAACTACAAGCAATGCCCTGAATGCAATCTTGTGGTCGAAGCCGCTATCGCCCAGTGTCCGCAGTGCGGACACAGGTATCGCACCCAGTTCGCTCCTCCCACGCCTCCCAAGCCGGTGCAAAGCACGGTCGCCATCGGCTGTGTCCAGTGCGGCACCGGGGAGGTGCAGAAAGTCTCCGCCATCTTTCATGCGGAAGACGAGGCCGTTTCCAGCGTCATGCGCCGCTCCGGTTCGCGCCCGCTGGCGGCGCTGCTGGCTCCTCCGCCCCGTCCCATCTACGTGACCCCCGGCGATCTCTATACAGCCGGTATTCTGGCCGCCGTCTTCGTGGTCGCCGCCATCGCCTGGGTCGTGATGGGTTTCGCGCTCTGGCTCGGCCTGATCGCCCTGGGCGTCGGCATCGTTGCGGGCGTCGTCGGCCTATCGGCCCGGAACGCCGTCATCACCGCACAGAAACGCTTTGCCACTTCGGAGGCGCGCTGGCACAAGGTCATGGATAACTGGAACATGCTGTTCTACTGCCCGCACTGCGACTGCCTCTACAATCCGACGACCCGGCAGACGGCGGCTCCGCAGTCCATGAACACGCTTTTATGACTTGCCCCCGGCCCAGGGCGCAGCAAGCAACGCCCCTACGGCACGGTCTGTCCCGAATCGTTTCGGAATCAGACAGACCGTGCCGTGGAGAACGGAGTTAGGTCTACTGCCCGCCGGTCGCGATGGTTTCCGGCGTCCCCGAAGAGGGCGGCGGTTCGCTGGCGACCTCCTGATCCACGATGGAGCCGCGCTTGCTGAACGCGATCGCGCCCGCCAAAGCCCCTGCCGCCACCACGCAGACCAGGATGCGGATCGTCGTAGAGATGTCCTGAATCACGATCCCGGCGATGAGGATACCCGTCAGGTTCATGACCTTGATCAGTGGGTTCAGCGCCGGGCCTGCCGTATCCTTGAACGGATCGCCTACCGTGTCACAGATGACGCCCGCCTTGTGATACTCCGTTCCCTTGCCCCCGAACAGGCCGTCCTCGATCTTCTTCTTCGCATTGTCCCACGCGCCGCCGGAGTTGGAGAGCAGCACGGCCATTAACTGGCCGCTGATGATCGCGCCCGCCAGATAGCCGCCGAGCGCCGCCGCGCCCACGTCCGGGCGGCGGAAGCCCAGGCCGAAGCCGACGAGAATCGGCAGCGCGATCGCCAGGATGCCGGGGCCGAGCAGTTCCTTCTGCGCCGCCGCCGTCGAGATTCCCACACAGCGCGCGTAGTCCGGCTTGCTGGTTCCGGCCATGATGCCGGGGTCCTCACGGAACTGACGGCGGACCTCCTCGATCAACTGGAAGGCCGCGCGCCCGACCGCGTTGATGGCAAACGAGGAGAACAGGAACGGCGCTGCACCACCGATCAGCAGGCCGATGAACACCTCCGGCACGTCGAGCGGGATGCCGAAGATGCGCCCTTTGCCCAACTCGCTGGCGAGCGTACTGGCATCGTGTGGGGGCAGCAGCAGTGCGTCCGTCATGAAGGAGCGGAACAGCGCGACGGCGGCGATAACGGCGGTCGCGATGGCGAAGCCTTTGGTCAGGGCTTTGGTCGTGTTGCCGACCGCGTCCAGGCGTCCCACGATGCGGTCGCCGGAGATGCCGCCTGCGGTCGTCGCCTCGCCGTGTTCCCTATCCTCCTCCAGCACGCCGGACATCTCGAAGATGCCGTTGGCGTTGTCGGTGATCGGGCCGAAGGTGTCCATCGCCAGGATATAGCCGGTCGTCGTCAGCAGGCCGAGGCCCGCCAGCGCGATTCCGTAGGCGGCCAGCAGCGCGTTACCTGCGAAGACCGTCAGCGCGATGAGCAGCGTGATGGCGATGGCGACGACGCTCCAGACCGAGCTTTCCAGCCCATAGGAGAAGCCGGAGATGATCATCGTCGCCGGGCCGGTCTTGGAGTTGTAGGCGATCTCCGTGACGGGCTTCTTCTCCGTCGAGGTGAAGTATTCGGTCAGCTTGCCGATGACGATGGCGAGCAGGATGCCGGCAAAGGTGCAGAGGAAGAACCGCCACCACTCATACAGGTAGTTGCCGGAGCCGTCCGGCAGGGGGATCTCGACGCCGTTCTTGAAGTACCAGGCCGAGGCCGCGCCGAACAGCACGGTCGCCAGCGCCGCCGAGACCCAGAAGCCCCGGTTGATGGGCTGCATCGGGTCGAGGTCTTCGCGGTCTTCGCCCTTCACGGCAAACACGCCGACGATGGAGGCGATGACGCCGACGGCGCGCACGATGAGGGGATACATGACCAGTTGCAGGGCGCTCGTGGTGAGGTGGCTGTCGCTGCCCCAGACCGCCCCTGGAATGATGGCCGCGCCGAGGATGATCGCGGCGACCAGGGTGACTTCGTAGCTCTCGAACACGTCGGCGGCCATACCGGCGCAGTCGCCCACGTTGTCGCCGACGTTATCGGCGATGGTGGCCGGGTTGCGCGGGTCGTCTTCGGGGATACCGGCCTCGACCTTCCCGACCAGGTCGGCTCCTACGTCCGCCGCTTTGGTAAAGATGCCGCCGCCGACGCGCATGAACAGCGCGGCCAGCGAGCCGCCGAAGCCGAAGCCGACCAGGATCAGCATGGCTTTCTCTTTGTAGAGCAGGAAGACGAGGCACGCGCCGATAAGCCCCAGGCCGACCGTCATCATGCCGGAGACCGCGCCCGCTTTGAAGGCGGTCTCCAGCGCGCCTTTGAAGGTCGTGCGCGCCTGGTTCGCAGTGCGCTGGTTGCCGATGGTCGCCATGCCCATGCCGACATAACCGGCCAAATAGGACGCGCCGACGCCGAGGATGAAGAAGATGGCGACGCCCAGCGCCTCGCGCATCCCGTAACCGAGCGCCTCCTGGCCCCGATAAAGGAAGAACAGCCCGATAGCGATGATCAACACCAGAATGGACATCGTGCGTACCTGCTGCCGCAGGTAGGCCAGCGCGCCATCTCGAATCGCCTTGCCGACCTCTTCCATTCGCGGCGTGCCGGGACTCTGCCTGGAGACCTGTTGATACCAGACCCACCCCATCAGCACGGAGAGGATGCCGGAACCGAGGACGACCAGAATGAGTGTCGTTTCCGAGGATCCAAACTTGGGTAGTTGTACGGCTTCGCCGGCGTGCGCCGCACGCGAGGACACCAGCAGCCCCAGACTCATCAAGAGAGGGAGCCATCTCGCTCCCCGATTTCCCCGTATGGGCCACCAAAGCCCTGTCCGGCATTTACTCATGTGATGCCGTTCCTCCTTCATACCCTGGTTAGCGGTTTTTTGCCCGTCAAGAGGCGTATTTTGCATAGGTTCGCAAAATTATGTGAGATTTCCTGCGATAATGTCAAGGTTTTTTCGTAAATTGCCTGCTTGTGTACCTCGTAAAACCCCTCCCCAACCCTCCCCTTCGTAAGGGGAGGGAGTCCAGTCCGGCTCTCCCCCTCCTTACGAAGGCGGGGGTTGGGAGAGGTCACTCATACCGCAGCGCCTCGATCGGGTCGAGACGCGCCGCGCGCACGGCAGGCGTGACGCCGAACAGCACCCCCACCCCGACGCAGACCGCCATCGCCATGAGCACGGCCCCGGTGGTGATGTGCGGCGTCAGGAGCGAAAAGCGCGCGATGAGCGCGCAGAGAATCTGCGACAGCAGCAGGCCGATGCCGCCTCCGATGATGGAGAGAATGATCGCCTCCGTCAAAAACTGCTGGAAGATGTCGGCGCGGCGCGCGCCAACGGTCTTGCGGATGCCGATCTCGCGCGTGCGCTCGGTCACGGTGACGAGCATGATGTTCATGATGCCGACGCCCGCCACGAACAGCGAGATGGCCGCGATCAGCACGAGGAGCGACTGCGCCATATTGAGCAGCTTGATGACCAGCGCCAGCCCCTTCTTCTGGGTCAGCACGCCGAAATCTTCGCGCCCGCCATGCGAGGCGAACAAGGCGTTGTGCAGCGAGGCGATCATATCGTCGGCAGGATGCTGGTAGTCGGTCTTGAGAACGATGCGGTTGACCTGACCGCCGGGCAGTTCGCGGCGCACGGTATGGATGGGCAGATAGACCAGCGTGCTGAGGCCCATCATCTGCGCGCCCATCGTGCCGTCATCGTCCGGCTTGCCCAGCACGCCGACGACTTTCCACTCTTTCTTTTGAACGCGCACAGTCTTTCCGACTGCCGGGCCGTTGGGAAAGAGTTCGCGGCGCGGTTTATCGCAGAGGATGCAGACGTTCTGCTCGGTATCCTCGAAATAGCGGCCCTCGACGAGCCGCGTCGGATTCATCACAACGCCGTCTTTATTGGTCGCCACGACGAACGCATCGGCGACCTTGCCATCCGAACGCTCCACCGTCCCCGCGACAATGGAGATGGGCGAGATCTTCTCCACGCCCGGCACGCGCCGCAGCGCCTCGACATCCTTTTCGGAGAGCGAGGAGATGCCGATCATCGCGGCGGGGTTCACCTGGCCGTTCTCGTCCAGCTTGCTCGGCAGAATAATGACCAGGTTTGCGCCCAGACCTTCGACTTGTCGCGCGATCTCCGCCTTAACACCCTGCAAAATCGCCACCAGCGTGACAATAGACATGACGCCGATAACGATGCCGGTCATGGTCAGGGTCGAGCGGAGCCAATTGAGGGCGAGAGCGCGCAGCGCACTCAGGGTGTTATCGCTCAATTTGCCGAGGAAACCCGGGCGCACATCAAGCGTTCCCAGACCTCTTGGCTCTGCGGCTTTCTGTTGCAGGGTGTCCATGACGCATTCAGGATACCCGGAAATCGCCCGGAACGCAATGACCGGAAGCCCTCACCTCCTACCCCCCGCGCCCGCGTTGCGGGCGCGAGAGATGCCGGAAGTTGGGCGCAGCGTATGAACCGGAATGGACTGCGTGGCAAGGGCGTCTTCGGGATGCGCGCGGCGATAGAGGGGGAGCAGTTGGGAGGCGAGTTTGTCTTCGGCCATATAGCGCCCGATGGCCTCTTCACGGCGCGCTTCCGGCACGCGGCGAAGATGCTGATAGCAGCGTTTCAGCCGATAGTGCGCGGCGGCGTTATCTGGATCGGCAGCCAGCGCCTGACGGAACGCCGCCGCCGCCTCTTCATAGTTGCCGAGTTGGAAAAGAACCTGGCCGAGATCGAACTGAAGCGCCGCGTCTTCCGGGAAGCGTTCCGCCAGCGGCCGGAGCAGGCGCAACGCGCGGTCATATTCGCCCTGTTTGCTCGCGACGACGCCGAGATAGGCGCGCGCCGCCGCGCTGTCGGGAGCCAGGCGCAGCGCACTCTCGAACTGCGACCGCGCCGCCAGCAGCGCGACCTCGTGCAGATAGGCGCGTCCCAGGCCGAGCCATGTTTCGGCCCAGTCCGGCGCTAACTCCTGAGCGCGCTGAAACGCCCGGATCGCGCGCGGCAGATCGGCTCCCTCCGCCGGAGCCATCAGGCCGTTGCCGTACTGAACGAAACGTTCCGCCAGTTGGCGCAGGGTCTGCGAATGCGGCCTGCTGAGCGTCCGGCTCGTGATCAGCGGCAGCGCGACCGTCGCTTCGGAGAGCGTGGTTGACCTAACCGCCTTGGGAAGGGCGGTCAGGTCAGCGACAAACTCCGGACGCAGGGGGCGATAGCGCAGGCGGGCATGGAGGCGCAAAGGGCCGCGCAGCGGCTTCCCGTCGGCAGCGCGCTCCGGCACGCGGAACGTGTAGCGCGCGATGTCGGAACTGCCGGGC
>DASRGL010000111.1:0-2750 GCA_035651115.1 Chthonomonadaceae bacterium | reverse complement strand
CTTGCGGCTCTTTGAAAATTTAATAGAGCCGCAGGGTTGCGCCGTTCAGCTTGGACTTGTCCACCTTGTCGGCGAGGGCTTTGGGAACCGTGATCGTGTTCGGATCGCCGTCGCTGACGTAACGGCGGGCCGGGTGGCGTTTCAGATCGTCCAGCCAGTAGGTGATGCCCATCAAGCCCTCGATAGTCTGGATGCGCGGCAGGCGCATCGGGTCGAACTGCGGCGAGACAGGCGACGGCGCGGGAGCGGCTCCGACCAGCAGCGCGGCGCGATTGACATAATGCTGTCCCTGATACTCCCCGGAGGCCAGCAGCGCGCGATTCTTCGGCCCGATGCCGAGCGGCAGCGCGACGGATTCGACCTGCGCCGCCGGAACCATCTTCCGCACTTCCGCCACACAGCCGCCCAACTCCTTCTGCACGTCGGCGTCCGAAAGCCGGTTCAGCGCCGTGTGCGACACCGTATGGTTGCCGATCTCGTAGCCCCTGCGGACGAGTTCCTGCAGCTTCTTCGCTCGCGCCTGCGGCTGCCCGAACGCGCTCTCCGGCAGGACATAGAAGGTGGCGCGGGCCGGAAAGTCGGGATGGGCCTTCGCGAAGGCTTCCAGAATGCCGACCGCGCAGTTCGGGTCGAGAGAGCCGTCGGACCGGTAGCGGAACTGGCTTTCGCGCGCATCGTCGAAGGTCAGGACGACCGGGCTTGCGCCGGGCGGCAGGGCGATACGGTTCGCCAGGTACTCTTGCAGCGCGACCGGGCGATAGCCCTCCTTGTAGAGCCGTTCCAGATCGCGCCGGAAACCGGCGGCGCTGCGTCCCCAGCGGGTCTCCTTCGCGCTGATGTCGTGGTACTCCAGAATGGGAACGACACCCGCCTCGTTCGGGCGAAACTTTGCCAACTCGGCGGCGGACAGGGGCGCGGGAGAGGGCGTGCGGGCTGCGGTCGGCGTGATTTTGGACGGGCCGGTTTCCGTTGCAGCGGCGGGCGAGGACTTGCCGCAGCCCATCGCGACCGGCAGCGCGCAGAGGGCGAGGGCGGCGCAGAGCGAGAACTTCGGTGACATGACTTTCTGACTTCCTGCTGGGAAAGGTTTCGGGCGCGCGAAGCCTTTCTACAGACGGGCCGCGATTTCCTGCGACATTTCCGGCCAGGCGGACTCTTATCTCCTATGCGCTCCCTCCTTCTGTCGCTCTGTTTGTGGCTGGCGCTGGCCGCCTCCGCCCGCGCGCAGTCCCCCGAACTGCTCTCGGCCTATCCGGCGGGCGGGCGGCGCGGCACGACGGTCGCGCTGACCCTGCGCGGCCACCATCTTCAGAACGTGACGGCGGTGCTGGTCAGCGGGAAGGGAGTCCGGGCCGCGTTTGCGCCGGGGAACCAGGACGAACGCAACCTGCCCCTGCGCCTGACCATCGCGCCCGATGCTCCGCTTGGCCCCTACGAACTGCGCGTCGCCACTGCCAGAGGCGGCTCCAATCCCACGCAGATCTGGGTGGACACGCTGCCGGAGAGCCTGACCGTCGAGCCGAACGACGACATCGCGCACGCGCAGCCGCTCGACACGCTGCCTGTCCTCATCAACGGCTGGCTGAGCGCGCCCACCGCCCGCGATACGTTCGCCTTCCATGCCAACGCCGGAGAGACATTCGTCTTCGACCTGAACTGCTGGCGGCATCGCTCGCAGATGGACGGCGTGCTGGAACTCTACGATGCGCGCGGCGCGCTGCTGCGACTGGCGACCGCGCCGTGGGAGTCCGATCCTCGCCTGATCTACACCTTCGACCGCGCGGGCCGCTACTTTCTGACCGTCCACGACACGCAGTTCCTCGGCGGGCCGCAGCACACCTATCGGCTGAGCGTGGGCCGACTTCCTGTGCTGACCGCCTATCAGCCGCGCGCCGGTCGCCCCGGCGAGACGCTGACGCTCTCCATGCAGGGGGTTAATCTGAACCCCTCACCCCCCGTCCCCCTCTCCCACGCTGCGGGAGAGGGGAGAGGCAGAGGCTCCCTCCCCTTGCGAAGGGGAGGGCTGGGGTGGGGTCTGTTCCCTCCCCCTGTTCTTGGGGGGAGGGGCCGTGGGTGGGGGGCCATAAAACTCTCCCTTCCCGCCGACGCCGTCCCCGGCGAAGTCTGCTGGATCGCGCCGGAGACGCCCAACGGCCTCGCGCTGCCGATTGCCCTGTGGATGGAGAACCTGCCGGTCGCATCGGGGCAGGCCGGCGGACAGGTTCTCACGCCGCCTATCGCGGTCAACGGGGCCATCGCGAAGCCGGGAGCCGCGCCGACTTTTCGGTTCCGGGCGCAGGCCGGGCAGACTCTGCGCTTCGATGTGCTGGCGCAGCAGCTCGGCGCGGCGATGGACAGCAACCTGCGTATTCTGGATGCGAGCGGTAAGGAACTGGCGGCGAACGATGACGGCGGCACACTGCTGGCGGGCGCGGCGGCGGGCATCGGCAAGGACTCGCGCCTGGAGTGGAAAGCGCCTGCGAACGGTGCCTACCGCGCCGAGGTGACGAACCTGACCGGGCAGGGCGGGCCGGACTGTTTTTTCCGGCTGGAGATCGTCCCGATCGTTCCCGATTTTCGCGTGCTGCTGAACGCCGCAAAGACGGACGTGGCGCAGGGCGGGGCGACGATCCTCACGGCGGCGGCAGAGCGGACAGGCGGCTTCGAGGGCGAAATTCACCTGCGCGCGGAGGGACTGCCGCCCGGCGTGACGTGCAGGGAGGGCGTCATTCCGGCAGGCAAGCTGAGCG
>DASRGL010000110.1:0-11290 GCA_035651115.1 Chthonomonadaceae bacterium | reverse complement strand
GCTGAGCGTCCGGCTCGTGATCAGCGGCAGCGCGACCGTCGCTTCGGCGAGCGTGGTTGACCTAACCGCCCTGTCCAGGGCGGTTAGGTCAGAAACAAACTCCGGGCGCAGGGGGCGATAGCGCAGGCGGGCATGAAGTCGCAGGGGGCCGCGCAGCGGCTGACCATCGGCATTACGTTGCGGCACGCGGAAGGTGTAGCGCGCAATGTCGGAACTGCCGGGCGGAATGGCGCGGCGATAGACGGTCGTGACCATCTCCGTCAGGTTGTGGCGGGTGAGGACGTTACCCGAACGATCTAAAGCCACCATCCGATAGGCGTGCGTGTCCTGCGGCAGCGCGTCCGCCTCCGAAGCCAGCGCCCCACTTTGCAGCAGCGCAGCGCCATCTCCGTCCGATAATGTCACTTCGAGCCAGGCATCTTTGAGGTCTTCATAGCCGGAAGGGAAGCTGTGGCCTATCCCCCGATTGCTGACCACAATATCCAGCGTGACCGTTTCGCCGGGCCGCAAGGCCGCCGTGCCGCTATCGAGCGGAGCCAGCCACTCCTCCGGCTGGTCGGGACGCGCCGGGCTGCGCCGCAGCGCGAACAGATCGAGCGTGATACGGTCGGCCTGCAGGAAGGCTTCCGCCTGCGCCACGCGGTCGGCATCGCCGCGCAGGGCAGGCAGGGCGGTATTCGCCCCCAATGCCGCATGGGAGACTTTCCCGCCCTTCCGAGGGAAGTGACAGCCCTGACAGGTCTGCGGCGGATAGGAAATCGCCCCTTCCCCACGCGCCGCACGTCCCGAATACGGCCCGGAGAGCCATTCGCCATAGGGGTCCGGCCCGCGCACGAACTGATAGTGGTTCTGCGGAACATTGAAACTCTGGCGGTGGCAGGACGAGCAGAACTCCGCCGAACGGTGCAGAGCGGGCTTCAGATAGGCGCGCTGATGCGGGCCAGGCCGCACGCGCAGTAGAAAATCGTGCAGGCGGCGCGGCCAGCCACTCTCCCGCGCCGCAAAAGGGTAATCGCCCGGCAAAGCGAGCGAGAAGCGTCCGTTGCCCGCGCGCGTCGGCGTCCCGACCGCCGCATGGCAGGCGACACAGTCTACACCCACCCCCCGTCCCCCTCCCCGTTCGCTCGTTCCTCGCTGGGGAGGGAGGGCAAACGCAGGGGCATATGCGTTCTGGCTCCCTCCCCCTGTTCTTGGGGGGAGGGTCGGGGAGGGGGGCCTTATCGCCCGTATCGGGTCGTGGCAGCCCTGGCACCAGCGCGCTGCCTCCGAACCGGCGCGCGCGGCATAGTCCGAGGCAACCGCCAGATAGAACGGGTCGGTTCCGGCGAAATGGTGGGCGGAGGGCAGCCACTCGCGATAGGCGGCGACATGGCAGCCGGAGCGCCCGCAGTAGGCGGCGGATTGCGCCGCGCTATGCGCGCCGACGAGTCGCACCCCGGCAGGGAAATAGGGATTTTGCGCCTGCGCCGCGTTGGTGGCAGTCAGATCGCGATAGTAGTCGTCGGGGGCGTATTCGGGGAGCGCGGCGGCAGTCCAGAGGGTGAACGGGCCGAACAGCATCACGAAGGCCAGCGCCGGTGTCGGGCGCGGCTCCTCGGTCTGGGCCTGCGGTGGCCTGCGCAGGGCGCGGCGCAGCGCGCCGAGGCCGGCCAGCATGACCGCCAGAAAGCCGGCCCCGACGTGCGTCCACCAGACCGCCACATCGCGCGCCGTGCTGTATCCCAGTGCCGCGCGCAACAGGAGAGTCAGGCCCGTCAGGGCGCAGAGGACAGCCAGCAGGGAGACGCCGCCCCAGGCGGCGCGTCCGGCGTTCCCGGCCTGCCGCATCTTGCGAAGCAGCGCCACCGCTATCGGCACAATCAGCGCCACGCCCAGCCCGATATGCAGCAGCAGCGCCAGCGCCGCGCCGCCGCCCATCGCGTTCCAGCCCGGCCCGACGAGATAGAGCGCCGTCAGCGTGAGCAGCGCCAGACCGACGGAGAGGAGGGACAAGGAGACAGAGAGACGACGCTTCACTTTGCCTGATTTTCGCCGCTACACGCGCTCCGGCACGACGAACGGCTTGCGATATTCGCGGGTCAGCAAGGCGTTGGCCCGCGCGTTGTCCCGGAACCTTTCGGCCTTCGGGTCGAAGCGCAGGCGCGGGCCAAGCCGATAGCTGGTGTCCTGGAGCCGGATACCGTTGTCGGCAAGGTGCTGCTCGAAGCGCGCGAACGTCTCGATGGCCTCTTTATCGTCGCCGAACGCGCCGGTCTTCGTATTGAAGGGCTGCATCTCGCCCAGGCGGTAGGAGATATTGCCCAGGTGGCAGAGCGCGCTCGAGAGATGCCCCTCCTCGATGTCGCCGCGCAGGTCGGTGTGCCTGCGGCTGCGGACGGCGTCCAGGAAGTTACCGAAGTGGTCGCCGCCGCCCTCGAATTTCGCCACGACCTGATCGCGGTTGTCGAGAACGACGGCGTTATCGTAGCCGGGAAAGACGACGTAGCCCTCCGTGCCGTAGATGATGTTGCCGATCTTAGCGCCCTTCAGGTCGGGTGTGTTCAGGCCGCGCACCTCGAAGATAAGCTGCGCGTCGCCGTAGTCGAAGAAAGTCAGTTCGGTGTTGGGCGTCTCGCCGTCGTCCACGTAGCCGAACCGCCCGCCGAGGCCCAGGACGTTCTGCGGCAGCGCGTGCTTGTTCAAAGCCCAGCGCGCCACATCCATCTGATGGATGCCCTGGTTGCCAAGATCGCCGTTGCCGTAGTCCCAGTTCCAGTGCCAGTTATAGTGGAAGCGGTTGCGATTGAATGGGCGCGTGGGCGCGGGGCCGAGCCAGAGATCGTAGTCCACGCCCGGCGGCACGGCGCTGTCCGGATATTTGCCGATGCTGCCGCGCGGCTTGTAGCAGAGGCCGCGTGCCAGGAAGACCTTGCCGATCTTGCCGGAGTGGATATACTCGATGGCCTCCCGCGAGCCTTTCGAGGAGCGAATCTGCGTTCCGGCCTGGCAGATGCGCCCGTACTTGCGCGCCGCCTCGACCATGCGACGCCCTTCGAGAACGTTGTGGCTGACCGGCTTCTCGACGTAGACATCTTTGCCCGCCTGCATCGCCCAGATCGCGGCCAGCGCGTGCCAGTGGTTCGGCGTAGCGATAGAGACGACATCTATGTTTGTATCTTCGAGCAGGCGGCGTATGTCCTGTACAGCTTTCGGCGTGGGCCGGTTCCTGTCCGTGACGGCCTTCTGCGCTTTCGGGATGACGCTCTCATCCACGTCGCAGATGGCGACGACCTCCGTATCCTCCCGGCCCGCAAACGCGCCGACATGGCTCATGCCCCGGCCATGCACGCCGACGCAGGCGACATGAATCCGGTCGTTCGGCCCGACCCGACGGCCCCGACGTTCGGCTCGTGCCGTCTCCTCCAGGCCCAGCCCGGTGACGGCAGCGGCAGCCGTGAGCAGAGACTGTTCCAGAAAGCGGCGGCGTGTGATCTTGTCCATAGGATAGCCCTCCTCACTGTCTTGCGGGAATGTTCGGCGCGGCGGCAATATTGTCCTGCGCCTTTTAGCTCCCTCCTCTGTTCCTGGGGGGAGGGCTGGGGAGGGAGGGCCATTCTACAGCAGCCGGGCCAGATGGAGCGCGATGAACAGGAGAAAGCCTGCCGAGGTCAGAAAGTTGAGGCGCATGGCCGTCCGAAACGCACTGATGACCGTGTGCCGATGCTGCATATACGCCTGTGCAAAGCGCGCGACCTGCGCCAGAATAACGCTATAAGCAGCGGCGACAAGTGCGGTGTCTAAGGGCGTGGAGGTGCGGGCCATGACGAGGATCGCGGCGGTTCCGGCCAGCGCCAGGCAAAAGAGGCCGAAGCGCAGCGCCCCCGCCGGACCGAGAACGACTGCCAGCGTGCGGTCGCCGCGCGCGGCGTCCTCTTCGATCTGATAGACCTGCGTAAGCGGATACAGACCGAGCGTCGTGAAGGCGGCGGAGAGCATTCCCCATAGGCCGCGCTCGCTCCACGCCGTCACAATTCCGCCCGAAGCCGCCGCCCACCCCGCCAGGAAGCCCAGCGCGCCCTGCCCGATAAAGACCGTCGCGGCGCTCGCGACCGGATGCGCCTTCCAGCGCGTGCGCGGATGCGAATAGGCTGCGCCCATCGCCGCGATAATCAGATAGATCGCCAGAAACGCGCGATTGACGCCTGCCGCAAGAACGGCTCCAACGGCCTGCACAACCAGCGAGAACGCCAGCAGTCCAGAAGGAACAGGCGGCGGCGCGAGCATCCCGCCGACCGGCCCTTTGTCCCGATCATAGGCGGAGTTGAAGGCGGTAATGCCCGTATAGAGGCAGAGATGAAAGGCAACGAAACCGAGGACAAATGCGGGAGTCAGATTCAACGAGGCAAGAAAATAGCCCCACAGAAACAGCGGCGCGAGGGAGAGTTGGAACGGCACGCGCAGGTGCTTCCAGTAGGCGCGCAGATCGGAACGATGGAGGGAGGCTCTCGCGTTCATGCCCCTACCCTTACGGTCTGCCTTACGTGCGCCCGTTCTGGCGGTAGACCTCGGCGCAGAGTTCGACCGCCCGCGCGCCGTCCTCGCCAGTGACGGCTAAAGACTGCAATCCGCGCACGGCGTCGGCGAAATGGGCGATCTCCCGCTCGAAACGGTTCAGGCCGCTCTCGTCGCGCCGCCGCCAGACCGGTTCGTCCGCCGTCCGATAGCGCAGCGTGCCGTCGTCGTAGTCCACCAGGCACGCGCCCGCCGAGCCGTAGATTTCGACCACGTTCCTGCCGCCTGGCGTACTCCAGCTCGTCTCCACCACGCCGAGCGCGCCGGTCTCCGCCTGCAGCAGCAGCGCGGCGGTGTCCTCGATAGTCAGCGCAGGGTTCACCGTCGTCAGCTTCCCGGAGATGCTGGCGACCTCCCCGACCAGATAGCGGAACAGGTCTATGCCGTGTATCGCCGTATCCAGCAGCGCGCCGGTTCCTACTGCCGCGCCCTCCGCTGGTTCGCGCTGTTCCGCGTCCGGCAGAAAGCCGCTGAACCGGCAGCGAAACATCACCGGTTTGCCCAGGTCGTCGTTCTCCAGCAGTTCTTTGGCAAAAAGAATCGGGGGATGGAAGCGATGACAGAAGGCGGGCATCAGCAGGCGTTCGCGCTCGTCGGCCAGCCGTACCAGCGTGCGGGCCTCTTCCGGGGCGATTGCGAGAGGTTTTTCGCAGAGGACATTGGCCCCGGCGCGCAAGGCTTCGCTGGCAACGGCAAAATGCTGGTCGGAAGACGTGCAGACATCCACGATGTCATACGGCCCGCTTGCCAGTAGGTCGCCCACCTCGGTAAACGCGGCGGCCCCTTCGTACTGCATAGCAGTGCGCGCCACTATCACGCCGTCCCGGTCACAGACGGCGGCGATCCGCGCGCCGCTGAGGTTGGCCCAGCAGCCCAGATGCACGTTGCCCGCGCCGCCGCATCCGACGACGGCTACCGTTAGCTCTGCCATGTTGCTTTACCCCTCCCCCGTCCCCTCCCCCACAGGGAGAGGGGAGCAAGAGCGACAGCTTCTCCCCTCACCCCCGTTCCCTCTCCCTTGCAGGGAGAACAGAACGCAAGGCTTTACCGCTCTATTTAAGCCGGTAGAGAGCGCACTCGTGAGTGTCTTGCTCCCCCTCCCCATTGGGGAGGGGGACGGGGGGTGGGTCAATCCCCTTCCGCCAGGATTTTAAGCGCCTCGACGTGCAGATTGCACTCGTGCGTGATGAGTTTGCGCAGAGTCAGCCCGGCGGGAAGCGCCTGCTGCGAAGGCGCGGCGAGTTCGGCGATGGCCTGCTCCGGCGTGCGCTCCCGTCGGATGACTGATAGAACGATGTCCGCCGCCTCCCTGTCCTGCACTTTTGTCGCATAACCGTTCGCATTGAGGAAGGTCAGCGCGGCGATGAATGCTGTGCGCCGATTGCCGCTGGCGAACGGCGGCTTGAAGAGCAGGCTTTGCAATAGCGATGCTGCCTGCCCCGGCACGTCCTGGCTTTCGCCATAGCGATACTGCGCGGCCATCGCCGCCTCCAGCGTGACCCAGTCGTAGGGGTTGACTCTGCCGGTAACGGTCGTGTTGATCCAGACAAGATCATGCACGGTCAGATAGGCAATCACGCGATCCTCTCCAGAGAGCGTCGTAGATTCCAGTACGGGTGCGGAACCGATCATAAGGGGGAGAATCCTCTTCTTCAACATGGGGATGGACGTTCGCGGGCCGCGCGCGGCCCGCGAACACCCTGTTTAGCGCGGTGTCGTATAACCCGCCGCAGAACTGTCATCGCGCAGAGGAGCCGTGACCCGCAGGATATCCTTGGCGACGCGACCGCCGGAGCCGCCGTTCGCCCGCGCGATCGCGATGAGCCGCGCGAGAACATGCTGCGTGACCGGGTCGGAGATGCTGATGCGCCGGAAGTGCCGCAGATTGTCCTCCAGCAGCGTGAAGTTGACGGCCTCTTCCGCCGAGACATCGGTCTCGAACGCCTGTGGATCGGCGACCAGGGCGCGTTCGGCGGCGACGGCAATGGCGGTGGCCGTCTTGTTCTTCTGATTGCGCAGCGCGCCGATGTAGGCGCGCACCGGCTCGACCCCGTCCATGTCCTCTGCCGCGCGGAAGACCGGAACGCGCGCGAAGAACCCGCTCGCCAGCGGCCCGGCATACGGTTCGCTGAAGGGGACAGCGCCTCGCGCGGTCTCGATCTTGAACAGCGCACCGAGTGCCAGCGTGTCTTCGTAGTCGTTCAAATTATGGCGCGTTTTCCTGGCCTCGATGTCGGTCACATAGGCTTCGTAGGGCGCTACCGGAGAAATCCATTTGACCTGGCCGGCCGCCAGCATGTCGGCGCTGTCCGAGAACGCCGAAAACTCGACCTTGCTGCCGACCTGCGCCGCATGGGGCAGGCGCACCCAGGCCGTCTTGCCGTTGACGGCGGTCACGATGCCGACCTGCGTTCCCGGCGGATAGAGGTCCACGCGCGCATCCCGCACATTCTGCGCCGCCGCCGACAGAATCGTTCCCGGCAGCGCGTATCCCAGCACGCCCGCAAGCAGCGCGCTTCCGATAAGACGAAATCCTGATTTCATCGCGATCGTCCTCCTGACAGACTCCTCTGACGCGGGCCGATAAGCCCTTCCGCCCGCCATCGCTCTATTCGCCCTTACAGCGTACCTAATCCTGCCTTTCCTTGTCAAATTCGTCTTTTTAGCCGTCTCTCAGGCTTATTATCGGAATCTTTCGCGCGCCGCGCCGCAAATCTCTCTCTTTTTCCCGCGCGTATGTCTCAATAGAGGTAGGAGGAGCCTGAAGCATGGCGGTGCAGCGCCGTTTCCAATTTATCAGCGATTCGGAACTCGTTGATATTGCGCGGATGGGCAGCCTGGAAGCCTGCGATGAGCTGGTGAGCCGGTTTCGCGGCGCGGTTCTCCTGGTGGCCGAGCAGACGCTCCGTTCGCGGGAGGCAGCCCAGGATGTGGCCCAGGAAGCGTTTCTGCTGGCGTTCCGGGCGCTGCATCAGCTCCAGGACCCGACGAAGTTCGCAGGCTGGCTGTGCGCAATCACCCGCCATCGCGCGCGGCGGGTGGCGACGCGCGAGAGCCGCAGCGAGGCGGCGGAATCCTCCGAACTGGAACGCCTGACGACGGGACAGAGCGCGCCGCACGAGCCTGGCCCACTGGAACAGGTGCTTCGCGAGGAGAAACGGACGGCAGTGCGCGCGGTGCTGGCCGACCTGCCGGAGGAGGTTCAGAACGTTCTCTATCTGTTCTACTATGAGCAGTGGCCGGCCCTCCGCATCGCCGAGTTCCTTTCGCTCCCGCTCTCTACCATCAAATGGCGGCTGCGCTCCGGGCGTCAACAACTGCGCCGCCACCTTGACACGCTCCTGGAGGAGAAACCAGATGTCCGAAAACAACCAGAAAGCCGAAATACGCCGAATGCGCACTCTGCTGCAAAAAATCGGGGAGATGGCCGAACACGCCGAACAGACGGGCAGCTTCGAAGGCGGCGTGCGCAACTCTGTGACACGCTACAATGCGATTGTGGAACACCTTGAGGACATCAACGCCCTGCCGGAAGAACTGTTCCCGCAGTTGGACGAGCGGGCCGACTGGGGCCAACTGGGGCCGGAGGCGACCCTGCTGGCGGACTATCTCGGCGATATCCTGGAAGGGGAACCGAAGGAAACAGGCACGCGGAGAAATCTCGGGGAACTGATCGGCCTGGCTCCCTTCCTGGAAGGCAAAGAACTGTCCCAGTTGATCCATACGCACTTCCTGGGAACTCCGCCCCCGCCGCCCGGCGCTCCGACTCCGCCTGAGGTCCCACCGCCCCCCGGCTCTCCGGCAGCGGCGGCGCCAGGCCCCGATCTGAAGACCGTCGTCAGCCTGGCTCCGCACCTGGACAAGGCGACCCTGAACGAGATGGTGCAGGCCTGTCTGTCCCACCAGAGGGTCAGCGATCCCAACCTGCTGGTCGCGCTGGCCCCGTACATGGATTCCGCCGCCTTCGGCCAACTGCTGCGGGAGCATCTGCCGGGGTGGTTCCAGAGTCAGCCCGCTCCTCCTCCCGCCGAGGAGAAGCCCGCCCCGCCAGAGGAAAGCAAGGCGGAAGAACTGCGTTAGTTCCCTGCTCCCTGCTCCTGCCCTCACTTCTGCGCAACAGAGGGCAGGAGCCATAGCAGGCAGATAATGTGTAGATGGATAGGCGGTGGAAACCGCTGCTGGAAAGGCACAAAGTCGGCCTGCGCCGACTCTAACCTCCCCTCTCCCAACGCTGTGGGAGAGGGGCCGGGGGTGAGGGCCAGTCCACGCAGGTGGACTTCGTGCTTTGGCAGCCGCGAATTCCTTCGCCGGGCAAAAAGTGAGGGTTTGTCAGGTGCAAGGGGTTAAGCAGCGCGACGGGCATCGCTGGCAGAAACGCGCTCCCGCGATGGCGGCCAGACTGACAGTTCCTCAATACCCAATGCTCGGCTAAGGCAATAGCGCAGAGAGGAAACTCGTGCCGTGCGGGCCGGTCGGCAGTCCGAAGGCTTCGCGGACGGTGGCGGCGATGTCGGCGTAGGTGGCGCGCGTGCCGAGGTCGCCGCCCACTTTCAGGCCGGGGCCATAGGCGAGCAGGAACGGGTATTCCCGTGAGTGGTCGGTGGAGGGCGTCGTCGGATCGTTGCCGTGATCGGCGGTAATCAGAAACAGGTCTCCGGGGCGCAGCGCGGCCAGAATAGAGGGTAGCGCGACATCCCAGGCTTCCAGCGCTTTCGCCATGCCCTGCGGATCGTTGCGATGGCCGTAGAGCATATCGAAATCTTCCAGATTGGCGAAAATGAGCGGGCTGTCGTTCGTCTCCGCCGCCGTTTGCAGCGCCGCGACGTGGGCCGGGTTGTTGGTCGTGTGATCCCAGGTCGAAATGCCGCGCCCGTTGAATATCTCGTAGATTTTGCCGATGGCGTGGACGGCGCGGCCCGACTGTTGTAGCGCGTCGAGGACGGTCGGCGGCGGCGTGACCGGAAAATCCTTCCGGCGTTCGGTGCGGCGGTAGCTGCCTTCCGCTCCCTCGAACGGGCGGCAGATGACGCGCCCGACCTCATGCTCCCCGGTGAGCAGGCCGCGTGCGATCTCGCAGATCTCATACTGCTGCTCAATGGGAATGACGGCCTCGTGCATAGCGATCTGGAAGACGCTGTCCGCTGAAGTGTAGACGATGGGAGAACCGGTGCGGACGTGTTCCGCGCCCAACTGCTGAATGATGACCGTGCCGGAGGCGGGAATATTGCCGAGAGTTTTCCTGCCGATGGCCTGCTCGAAGGCCGCGATGACCTCCGGCGGGAAGCCGTGCGGATAGGTCGGGAAGGGGCGCGGCAGCACGACGCCTGCCATCTCCCAGTGACCGGTAATGGTGTCTTTGCCGGGCGAGGCTTCGCGCATCTTGCCATAGCAGCCGAGCGGGGCCGGAGAGGGCGGCACGCCTTCGATGGCAAGGATGTTCCCCAGTCCCAGACGGCCCATCTGCGGCAGTTTCAGCCCGCCGACAGCCGCCGCCGTGTGCGCCAGCGTGTTGCTGCCTGCATCCCCATAGTTCGCCGCATCAGGCAGTTCGCCCGCGCCGACGCCGTCCAGCACGACAATAAAGAGGCGTGCGATCTCTGCTCCGCTCCGCATTTCTCTTCTCCTCCTCACTCCATTTTCGGCGCAAGCTCTGGAAAGCCCTACTTCCGAAAGGCGTTCACGACCTGGGAAAACTGTCCGAGCAGGTAAACTGAAAAAATCTTAATATAGATTTAATCTGCTTTTAAGCGTCCGCCTCTATAATGCAAACAGTTCCCGTTGTCTCCAAAGCACATGAGGACGCGCGCATGAAAACTTCCGCCTGGCTTATCGGGGCGCTCCTGCTGGCAGGAAGCTTTTTTTGCTCCTCCGCCCCCGCACAAAAACAGTCTGCCCACTCTACAAAGATTAAAAGCTACTATCGCGAGAAGATTGCGCCGGACATCCAGCCGAAGGCGCTCTGGGACGGACGGAAACTCATGCCGTTCCACGCGGCGAACTTTCCGAAGATGCTCCCGGCTTCTGCCGCTGGATTCCTGGATGAGAACGAATATGTGCTGGGCCTGACGGTCAATGGGGAGAGCCGCGCCTATCCCACCCGCTACGCCGCTTTTCATCACATCATCAACGATTCGGTCGGCAGGCCGGATCAGGGCGGGAAGCAGTTCGTTGCGGTCACCTATTGCGTCGTCTGCAATTCCGGTGTCCGGTTCGATCCTGTCGTCAACGGGCGTCTCTTGAAGTTCGACTTCTACGGCATCTACAACGGTGTCGTCACCATGTACGACCGGAACACCAAGAGCGTCTGGCTCCAGATCGGCGGGCGGGCGATCAAAGGCCCGATGTGCGGCACGGAACTCAAGACCGGGCCGCTGCTGGACACGACCTGGGGCCGGTGGAAGACGCTGCATCCCGATACCCTGGTGATGGCGCCCGAAGCCCGCTATAGCGAATACTACGAGCCGGAGGGAGAGCCGGTGCCGCGCGGTTTTACCAGCTTTCCCGGCTCCTACTTCCCCAAGAGCATCACGCATCGCGATACGCGGCTTCCGACCTTCGCGATGGTGCTGACCGTCACCGTGCCGCAGCCGCCAGCCGACGTTTTGACTGCCAGCGATACGACGGCGACCCGGACACCGGCTCTCTATCGCGCGTATCCCCTCAAGACGCTCAAAGCGTCCTCCGGCAGCGTGAACGATATGCTGGGAACGACGCCCATCGCTGTCTTCTTCGAGCCGAA
>DASRGL010000109.1:0-21168 GCA_035651115.1 Chthonomonadaceae bacterium | reverse complement strand
CGAGTTCGTCGGCTATACGCACGCCGACGCCGATGCAAAAATCCTTGCGCTGCTGCAAAACGGCGAGCCGGTCGAGTTTGCCCGCGCGGGCGATGAGGTGACGATCGTGCTGGATCGGACGCCGTTCTACGCGGAGGCGGGCGGGCCAGTCGGCGATACAGGGCGAATCGAGGGACAGGCCGGGGACGTGACCTGCCGCGTCGTCATTCAGGTGACGGACACGCAGAAGGACAACGGCTACTGGCTGCATCGTGGCACAGTCCTCGAAGGCGAGGCGACTCCCGATATGCCCGTGCGCGCCCGCGTGGACATCGCGCGCCGCCGCGCCATCATGCGCAACCACACGGCCACGCATCTGCTGCACGCCGCGCTGCGCCAGGTTCTCGGCCCGGACGTGCATCAGGCCGGATCGAAGGTCGAGCCGGAGCAGTTGCGCTTCGACTTCACCTATCCGCAGGCCATGACCGCCGACCAGATCAGGGAGGTCGAGGCCATCGTGAACCGGGAGGCTCTGGCCGATCTCGACGTGCGGATCCATGAGGATGTGCCGCTTGAAGAGGCGCGGCGGCGCGGCGCGATGGCGCTCTTCGGGGAGAAGTACGGCAGCACGGTGCGGATGGTCGAGATACCCGGATTCAGCATCGAACTGTGCGGCGGCATCCATCTCAGCCACACTTCGCAGGTCGGCCTGTTCAAGATCGTCAGCGAGGGCGGCATCTCGGCAGGCGTGCGGCGAATCGTCGCCGTCACGGGCGCAGGAGCCTACGACTATGTCAATCAGCGCGAAGAGACGCTTGCCCATGTCGCCTCGCTGCTGAAGACCAGTCCGAACAATGTCGTCCACGCGGCAGAGCGCCTGATCCAGCAGAGGCAGGAGCTGGAGCGGCAGAACCGCCAGTTGAAGGCGGGCGGCGCCACCCAGGTCGCCGAGATACAGCCACAGGAGGTCAACGGCGTGCCGGTCGTGGTGCAGACGCTGGACAACGCCGACGCGGAGACGCTTGCGAACGCTGCCGACCGCCTGGCGCAGCGGCTCGCGTCCGGCGTGGTCGTCCTCGGCACGGCGCAGGATGGCAAGGTCGCGTTCGCCGCGAAGGTGACGAAAGACCTGACGGCGAAGGGCCTGCACGCAGGCAATCTGGTGCGGGAGGTCGCCAAGATCGCGGGCGGAGGAGGCGGAGGACGGCCCGACTTCGCGCAGGCGGGCGGGCGCGATCCCGGCAAACTACAGGAGGCGCTGGATGCCGTGCCGCGCCTGGTCGCCGCGCAGATGAGCCAGAACTAGCCCAAAAACAGAAGAATCCACAGATTACACAGATTTTCACAGATGAAGAACAAATGCTGAGGAACATGGATGAGACGGATCAGACGGCTTGAATCTGCTTTGTCTGTAATCTGTGTAAATCTGTGTAATCTGTGGATTCTTCTGCTTTTCCTTTTGCCGGTTTGCAGCCAAGCGGCTTCCCGGCCCCGTGTCATCGTGATTGTGTGCGATGCCCTCACGCTGGATGATCTGCGCAGTAATGATTTTCCCCACCTGGCGCACTATGCAGAGACCGGCGCGCTCGGCGTGATGAACTGCGCGGTCGCGGGGCCGAAGACGCCGACGGCGGCCACCCTGACGCTTGCGGTGGGGCAGCAGGCGCGCGGCGAGCCGACGGACGAGCAGGCGTTCAATGGATGGGAGACGGTTGCGGGCGAGCGAGGGACTGCGCGCGAGGTTTTTGCGCGGCGAATCGGGCTGATCTCGGCAGGGAATCTACCCTACGGTATTGTTCATCTGGGTTTTGCTTCGCTGATGCGGCGGGGATTGGCAGAGGAGCGTCTGGGCGCGGCGCTGACGCTGGCGCGTCCTCCGGTGAGAACACGGGCGCTGGGCAGTGCGGATACGGACGTTCCGGGGCGGCGCGCAGCGCTGCTGACGGTGGATGCGGCGGGCCAGGGCAGTGGCGTTCTCCCGCTGACACGGCAGGAGGCGGCGGCTCCGTTCGGCAGAGTGGACGATCCGGTGCGGCTGATGCAGGCGGCGCTGGAATCGGACGCCGATTGTGTCGTCATCCAGTTGGGGGATACGGCGCGGGCGGAGGCAGTGCGGTCTCGTCTCCATCTGGCCGACTATCTTGCGGCGCGCAAGGCCGCCCTGCGCCGCCTGAATATCCTGATGTTCCTGCTGATGGGCAGACTGGAGCAGGAGGGCCAGCAGGCCGATCTTCTGCTCATCTCGCCGCATCCGCCTGCCGACGAGGCCCGCCATCCTACCGCCTGGGGCCGTCTGCCGCCGATCCTCGCCCTCGGCCCGCATTTTCCGCCCGGTTTGCTCGCCTCCGCCACCACGCGCACGCCCGGACTGGTCGCCAACACGGACATCGCGCCGACGATCCTGCGGCTGCTCGATGCGCCGGTTCCGCTCACGATGGTCGGACGGCCTCTGCGCTCTGTGCCTGCGTTTGTAAGCGGCCCGATGCGCGTGGCGGCAGTGGCGCGGCTGGAGTACGTCGCGGCGCTGAACGGGCGGGCGACCGTGCCGATCTTGCTGCCGCTCGGCGCGGCCTGCGTGTTCCTGGTGTTCGGCGCGATGATCGCGCGCAGGCGGGGCGGAACCGAGGCGTCACACCGGTTTGCGCCGGGCTTTGTGTTCTTTCTCACGCTGCCGACCGCGCTGCTGCTCGCGCCTCTGCTCGTGCCGCCGACGCTGTTCGAGTACGGCCTGCGCATCGTCGCCTGGATGCTCGTCCTGACGGCGGCGTGCTATCTGACGGCGCGGCGGCTGCGGGTTTCGCCGCCGGTCGTTGCTGCCTTCCTGGGCATGGCGCTGGTGGCGGGCGATACGCTGGCCGGGCAGCCGTTGCTCAAAGACTCGCTCTTCAGCAGCTATCCGCTCTCCGGGATCCGCTACTATGGCGTGGGCAACGAGTATCTGGGCGCGCTGCTCGCCTTTGCGCTGGCGGGTGGGTTCGCCTGGCTGGACGACCGCCGCCTCCCCTATCCTCCCGGAGATGCAGGGCGCGGCCCGCGCCTGCTACTGGCGCTCGGCTGGCTTCTGCTGATGCTGCTGTTGGGCTGGCCGGGACTGGGGGCGAATGCGGGCAGCCTGGCGGCGACCGGCGCGGGGTTCGGAATCGGGGCGGCGATTCTGCGCGGCCAGCGCCCGACGGTGCGGCTGGCGCTCGGCTGTATCGCGGCAGGGCTGCTGCTGGCCTTCGCGTTCAGCGCGCTGGATGCGGCGCTGGCGCAGACGGGCGGCGTCTCGCACTCCGGCGCGGCGATTCAGGCGGCCTCCGAGGGGCGCGGCCCCGGCTATCTGGCCCAGATCGCCGCCCGCAAGATCGCCATGAACCTGCGCCTGCTCTTCACGCTCTGGATACTGCTGGCAGCGGCGGTGATCGTCGGGACGATGCTGGCGGCGCGGGCGCTTATCGGGGAGACGCTGCGGAACGTCTTGCAGCAGCGGCCCTGGACGGCGCGCGGGTGGGCGGCAATCGGGGCGGCGGCAGGTGCGGCCCTCATCTTCAAGGATTCCGGCGTGGTTACAGTCGCCTTCCTGCTCGGCGGCGCGTGCCTCATACTGTTGTACTATACTGTTGAGAATAGAAAGAGCTGACAGCAGTCAAGCGGATGCTTTCATCACACGATAAGGTTCGATCTGCTCTAATTGTGTGCGCAGGCGATTCCGCGCCTCTTCCAGGTCATACTCATCCTGAAGGTTGAGCCAGAAGCGTGGTGTTGTGCCGAAAAAGGCAGCAAGTCGAAGCGCCGTTTCCGGTGTCAGGCGTCGTCTGCCTTTGATGATCTCACTGATCCGTCCCTGATCTACGCCGATTTTACGCGCCAACGCATACTGGGTGATACCCAAAGGAATCAGAAACTCTTCCAGCAGCACTTCGCCTGGATGGATGTTTGAAAGTCTTGCCAACGATTTTTCCCTCTCAATGATAATCCACGATTTCAACCTGATAGGCATTGCCATCTCGCCAGACGAAACAGATCCGGTACTGATCATTGATACGGATACTGTGCTGACCTGCTCGATCCCCTTTCAGCGCCTCCAACCGATTGCCTGGCGGCGCTAAAAGGTCCTGAATATCCGCAGCAGCCTGAAGCATACGCAACTTGAGACGCGCTCTGCGTTGAATTTCTGGCGGGAATTGCCGTGAAGTCTCTCCGCCCCATATCCGTTCGGTTTCTTTGCAGCGGAAGTCGTGGATCACAGGAGGAATGGTAGCATAAAAGCATACTGGTGTCAAGCATCAGTAATGCGATACATCAGTATTCGACGCTCTTCCTCTCAGGGCGTCAAGTTCAAAATATACGCTTTGCCGAATTGGATCACCCTCTCTGCCTGGATGAGGCAGCTTCTGCCCGGAGGAAAGGGAGCGGGCGGCGGCGAACTTTCGAGATGCTAGAAACACCAAAGGAGCAGACGATGGCAGAAGAAGGCAAGCGGCGCAGCCGCCTGACCACCGACGGCATCAGCCGCGCCCCCAACCGGGCGATGCTGCGCGCCGTCGGTTTCCGCGACGACGATTTCACCCGCCCGATGATCGGGGTGGCTTCTCTTTTCAGCACGATCACCCCCTGCAACGCGCACCTCGATAGGCTGGCCCAGCACGGCTGCGAAGGCATCCGCGCAGGAGGGGGCGTGCCGCAGATATTCGGCGCTCCCACTGCCTCCGACGGCATCATGATGGGCCATCAGGGTATGCGCTACAGCCTGGTCTCGCGCGAGGTCATCGCGGACAGCATCGAGATCGTGGCGGGCGGCATGAACCACGATGGCCTGCTCGCCTTCGGCGGCTGCGACAAGAACATGCCCGGCTGCGTCATGGCGATGGCGCGCCTCAACATCCCCAGCATCTTCGTCTACGGCGGCACGATCCTGCCGGGAACGGGCGAGGACGGCCTGGACATAGACATCGCCTCTATCTTCGAGGCGGTCGGGAAGTACCAGGCGGGCAAGCTGGATGAGGAGGGCGTGCATAAGGTCGAGTGCGGCGCGTGTCCCGGAGCCGGAGCCTGCGGCGGCATGTATACGGCCAACACGATGAGTTCCGCCATTGAGGCGATGGGCCTCTCTCTGCCCTACAGCGCCAGCAATCCGGGCGTCTCGGCGGCGAAGGAGCGGGAGTCGTTCCTGGCCGGGAAAACGCTGGTCAATCTCATCGAACAGAACATCCGCCCGCGCGACCTGATCACCCGCAAGTCGCTGGAGAACGCCTATACGGTGGCGCTGGCCCTGGGCGGTTCGACCAACGCCGTGCTGCACCTGATGGCGATCGCATATGAGGCGGGCGTGGAGTGGAGCCTGGACGACTTCGACCGCATCGGCGCGAAGGTTCCGCACATCGCCGACCTCAAGCCGAGCGGCCCCTACGTCATGTTCGATCTGCACAAGGTGGGCGGTACGGCGGCGGTGATGAAGGCGCTGCTCGATGCCGGGCTGCTGCACGGCGACTGTCTGACCGTGACGGGCCAGACGCTGGCGGAAAACCTCAAGTCGGTGGTCAGCGTCTACAAGCGGAAGCAGAGCGTGGTCAAGCCGCTGGACGCGCCCCTGTTCCCCTCCGGCGACATCGTCATCCTGCGCGGCAACCTGGCTCCCGATGGGGCGGTCGCCAAGACCTCCGGGCTGAAGAAGCGGAAGATCACCGGCCCGGCGAAGGTCTACGAGGGCGAGGAGGCGTGCTTTGCGGCGGTGCAGCGGCGGGAGATACAGGCGGGCGATGTCGTGGTCATCCGGGGCGAAGGGCCGGTCGGCGGGCCGGGGATGCGCGAGATGCTCGCGGTCACGGCGGCGCTGGTCGGGCAGGGCTTAGGCGAGAGCATCGGCCTGCTTACCGACGGGCGGTTCTCCGGGGCGACGCACGGCCTGGTGGTCGGCCATGTCGCGCCGGAAGCCTGGGTCGGCGGGCCTATCGCGCTGCTCAAAGATGGCGACCTGGTGACCATAGACGCCGGGGCCAAAGAACTCTCGGTCGCGCTCGACGACGCGGAACTGGCACGGCGGCGCGCGGCCTGGACCAAGCCGGCCATCCGAGAATCGCGCGGCGTTCTTGCCAAATACGCCCATACCGTCCGCTCCGCTTCCGAAGGCGCGGTAACGGGATAGCAAGGCCGGGCATTGAAATACCCGTCTGGGAAGCCTGCGGCTGACCGTCCTGCGGACGGACTTCCGTTCCAGGCTTTTCCCTGCGTATCTTGCTTGCCTGCATACGAAGGGATAGGCTTCTAACACGAGTGCGTCCGCCAGGACGCTTGGCGCGCAGCGCCTCCCAGACGGGTATTTCAATGCCCGGCTTTCATAGAAAGTCTGACTTGCCTATGGCGACTCTCTTTCTGATCTGCGGGCTGCCCGGTGCAGGCAAGACCACACTTGCCAGGCAGCTTGAGCAGGAACGGCCCGCGCTGCGGCTCTGCCCGGATGAATGGATCGCCACCATCATCGCGGATGCGTCGGATCAGGCTGAACTCGACAGGCTGCGTACTCCAGTGGAAGCCGTGCAGTGGGAGATGGCGCAAAAAGTCCTGGCGTTCGGCGTGGATGTCATTCTGGAATGGGGCTTCTGGTCGCGGGGGGAGCGGCAATACTATCGGGAGCAGGCGGAGGCGCAGGGCGCGCAGGTCGAACTGCGCTTTCTGGACGTGAGCCGTGAGGAACTCCGGGCCAGGCTGTCGCGGCGCAATGCCGCTCTCCCGCCGGGAACCTTCGTAGTCACCGAGGAGCAACTCGACCTCTGGTGGTCGTGGTTCGAGCCTCCCTCCCCGGAGGAGCTTGCGCTGAATGCCGCCACGCCTTCTGATTCGGCAGCGCGTTCCGATTCTGGCAGCGAGCGTGGAGTTCGGTGATACAACCTTTTCTGACCCAAAGGAAGCCTCCCGATGAAAACGAAAACCGACCCCAAAGTAGCCGAACTTGCCGAAGCCGCCGCCGCAGGCGACAGCGCACGGGTTCACGCCCTGCTAGACGCGGGAGCCGATCCGAACGGCTTCAACAGGCACAGCAAAACGGCGCTGATGAAAGCGACGGGGAGCGGCAGAGAGAGCATCGTGCGTCTCCTCCTCGACCGGGGAGCCGACCCGAACCTCAAGAACAGTTACGGCACGACCGCCATCTGGATCGCCGTCGGCAAGGGCAAGACCGCGATTGCCAGCCTCTTGCTGGACAGAGGCGCTGACCTGAATACCCAGGAGCCGTCCGGCGCGGGGATGCCGGAACCGACCGGCCAGACCCTGCTCATGCTGGCCGCTTCCAAAAACCGCGCGCCCGTCGTGCGCCTGCTGCTGGAACGCGGGGCCGATGTGAACGCGCGGTCGGATACCGGCATGACCGCGCTCAGTTGCGCCGCCCATTTCCACCACGAAGCGATCATCAAGCGGCTCAAGGCGCACGGCGCGAAAGGCACGCCGTAGAGAGACGCGGCGCGTGCCGGATGGCACGCGCCGCTTTTTCTTCCCCGCTGGATTCCGCCTCAGTAGTCCACCGGGCGCAGATAGTAGTCGTTGATGGAGGTGGAGGAGAGCATCGCCGTCGTCGGCAGGTGGCGCTTCCAGTGGGTCGAGTCCAGTTTGCGCTTGACGAGGGCGACCTCATTTTCTGGAAAGCCCATCTCGACGAGGCGCTGCGCCGTGAAGCCGCGCAGCAGATAGAACAGGATGCGGTCGGCCTTGTGGTAGGAGATGCCGAAATCGGTCTCGTCCGTCTGGCCCACGATCAGGTCGGCGGAGGCGGGCTTGCTGACGATGACATCCGGCACGCCCATAAAGCGTGACAGCGCCCAGACCTGCGTTTTATACAGATCGCCCAGCGGATTGACCGGCGGCGAGTCGTCGGCGTGCCAGGTGAAGTAACCGAACAGGCGCTCCGTCTTGTTGCCCGTCCCGACCGGCAGCGTGCCGAGTTTCTGGCTCTGATCGAAGAGGACGATCATCCGCATCCGGGCCATTACGTTGCCGCGCCGCCTCCCGTCCGCGTCCGGGCAGAACTTCAGGTAGCCCTCCACCGCGTCGGTAATCTCGATGGTATCCATGTGGATACCGGTCGCCTCCGCCACCAGCGCGGCGTGTTCGAGGCTCTCGCGGGAGGAGGTCTTGTAGGGCATACGGATGCCGTAGACGTTCTCCGGCCCCAGCGCGCGGGCCAGCAGGAAGGCCACCAGGGACGAGTCCACGCCGCCCGACAGCCCGACGACGCCCTTCGTAAAGCCGCGCCGCCGCACGATCTCATCACGCAGGAAGGCGATCAGCCACTCGGCCAGCAGCGGCTCGTTGACCTTGAGATTTTCGTCGGCCTCCACGTTCAGCGGCGGCGCGCAGACTATCGGTAGACGCTCCATTGATTGCTCCATCGCCCGCGCCCTATTCTCTGTAGGGTATGCGAGCGACCTGATCCAACTGCATCGTCACATCGCCAAGCGCGGCCTCCAGGTCGGCCAGCAGGGGCGACGCCGCGCGCGCGATCGCGACATCCTCTAAGTCCATCGTGGCGCGCACCAGGCACTCCTCCGTCACGGAACCCTGCACCAGGCTGTTGCCCCAGGGGTCTATCACCTGCGAGGAGCCGGTGAACCCCTTGCCGCCCTCGAACCCGACCAGCCCCGAATAGACCACCCAGACATTGTGTTCGTCGGCGATGCCGGGCAGCAGCACGTTCCAGCGCGTCACGTTGCCGAGATGCTGCCCGGAGAACTCCCGCCCCGGCGAGGCGCTGAGGATATAGATCACCTGAGCGCCCTTGAGCGCGGCGATGGTCGCCGAGATGGAGTGCCACACGTCTTCACAGATCAACACGGCGACCGTGCCGAACCGGGAAGCGAAAGCGTTGATGGAACGCCCGCGCGAGACGAACCGCTTCTCGTCGAACACGCCGTAGGTGGGCAGGAAAAATTTGCGGTGGACGTGCCGGATTCCGGCCTGATGTATCGGTGACTTGGAGGGGATGTCCTGCGCGGTCAGGGTGGCATAGAGCGCGCTGTTGTAGTACTTGCCTTCGCCCAGTTCGTAGAAGCCCAGGCAGACATCCAGCGCGGCGTCCGGGCGCGAGACGCGCTCCCGGTAGGTCTGAAGCAGGTCGTCGAACAACTGATCGCGGGTGCGGGCGACATCGCGCACGCCGCCTTCCAGAAAATAGCCGGAGAGCGCCGTCTCCGGCAGCGCCAGCACATCGGTCTCCGGCGCGTCCTCCTCCAACTGCGCGAACAGATCGCCCACGCGCCGCAGATTGCCTTCATAATCGCCCTTGCGCGGCTTGATCTGCCCGACCGCGACCTCGATCTTCACGGCCCCTGCCCTCGCTTTCTCCCTCACACTACCGATAGTTTACCACAAGGGCATGGCGAATAGGCCCCCCTCTGACTGTCTGAACTGTGATTAGTTCGGATTATGAGATAGACTATGATTGAACCAGACGTAATCATAGTTCATCCGATAATCCCATAAATCATAGTTCAGACTGTGAGAGGGGGGCCTTATTTCCGGCTCAGCGCCGCGCTCACCATGTTGTTGAAGGCGGTGACGGACTCCATCTGGCCGGTCGCCTTCAGATGGGCTTCCAGCGCCTCCAACTCCCTGCGCGCCGCCGCGTTCTTCGGGTCGAGATAGAGGCACATCTGGAACTGGTTGATGGCTTTGGCGTTCTGCCCGCCGCGCGCGTAGAGGCGGGCGAGTTTGAGGCGCAGGGCCGGGTCTTTGCGGTGCATACGCACCTGCTCCTCGGTGTTATCGCGCTCGGTGTGGAACTCGGAGATGACCCGGAACAGCTTGCGGCAGTAGTCCGCGCGCGCCTTGTTGCCCAACTGATCGTAGGCTTTGGCAAGCTGATAGTAGGCTTGCGTCTGATCGGGGTTGCGATTGATGAGCGTTTCGAGCGGCGTCACGGCCTGCTGCGGCTTTTTGCGCAAGACCTGCAAGCGGCCCATCGCCAGCAGCGCGTCCTCATGCTCCGGGCGGACGGACAGCGCCTTCTGGAACAGTTGTTCCGCCTCCTGCAATCGGGCAGGCGTCGCCTGGCGATCCAGCAGGAACTTGCCCAGCGCGACGAGCGTATCGGGATCGTTCGGGGCCAGTCGCGCCGCCTGGCGATAGTGCGTCTCGGCCAGTTCCGGCTTCTCGTTTTTCAGTTCTGCCGTCGCCAGGTCGCTCCAGTAGCCCGCATTTTCCGGGGACAGCGTCGCGGCGCGGGAGAGCCTCTCCGCCGCTTTCTGCGGCTGCTCCGTGCTGAGATAGCACATACCGAGGCCGTGTACGTACTCCGCGTTGTTCGGAACCTGCTTGACCAGCTTTTCCATGCGGTGGGTCGCCTCGTCCGGCAGCCCGATATCGTAGTACAACTGCGCCACCGTGTACTGCGCTTTCGGGCGCGTGGGTTCCACCTCCAGCACGCGGGTCAGCACCTTGAACGCCTCGTCGTTCTTGCCCTGCCCCGCCAGCGCCAGCCCCAACCCCTCCGCCGCACGCGCCTGGTTCGGGTCGCGCTGCAGCGCCGTCATAAAAGCATTCTGCGCTTCGGCATAGCGTTTCTGCGCCAGCATCGCCTCGCCATCCTGAAGCAGCGTCGTCAGCGACACATTGGCCGCCGCGCCCGGCATCGCCAGAGGCAGCGCCTTCGCCGTCTGCGGCAGCTTGCGCTCGACCTCCGCCAGTTCGCGCCTGGCGACCGCCAGATCGGGCGCGCGGCGAATCAGCTGCCGATACTCGCGCGCCGCCTTCGCGTAGTCGCCATGCGCGGCGTATTTCCGGGACAGTTCGAGCCGCAACTGCCGATCCAGGTCGCCTTTGGCTTCGTGGAGGCGGGCCAGGATATTGTAGGTGTCCAGCGCGTAGGCATGAAGTTGTTGATGCCGTTTCGCCTGCTCTGCGGCGCGGGCCTTATCTCCGAGATGCGTATAGATGCGCTGCAGCTCGTAAGCGACCTCGAAAGCATCGGGGGAGAGGCGGGCGGCGCGCTCCTGAACCTGCTGCGCCTGCTTCCAGTTGCCCTCCCGCACATAGGCGCGTCCGAGCCATAGGAGCGGCTGGCCGTTGTTCGGGTCTTGCTGCGCGGCCCGTTCCAACGTCTGCCGCGCGGCGGCGATCTCGGCGGGCGTCGCGGCTGTCTTGAACTGGGTGCGCCCCACCGCCAGCGTCGCAACGGGTTCGTTGGGAGCCGCCTCGCTGGCCTTCCGATACCAGTCCAGGGCCTCCTTCTTGCGCTCCTGGCGATCCAGCGCGTCGCCCAGGCCGATGAGCGCGCGCCAGTCCGTGGGAGCCAGCTTGACGGCCTGCCGGAAGGCGTCTTCCGCCTCGACATATTTCTCCAGCCCGAGGGCCGAGATACCGGCCAGACGCCAGGCCGCGCCATCCTTCGGGTCGAGCTTTGTGGCGGCAAGCGCCTCCTCGTAGGCGCGCGGCAGCGCCTCCTGCGCATAGTAGAAGGTCGCCCAAGCCAGGTGCGCCCGCGCCGATTTCGGATGCGCCTGCACATAGGCGCTGAGAACGCCGAACGCCTCCTGCTCGTTCCCCAGGTTCCCTGCCACCGTCGCCCAGGCAAGCCAGGCGTCTTCATCGTCCCCGTCCAGATCGGCGGCGCGCTCAAATGCGGCGCGAGCAGGCGGAAGCTGGCCCACACTCTGCAAGCGCAGTCCCAGATGGTAGAAGACGCGCGGATTATTCGGTTCCTGTTTCGAGAGGGCGATCAGTTGGGGCAGCGTCGCGGCGCGCAGCGCCTTCTCCCGGCGGGCCGGGAGTGTCCGCACATAGACGGCGACGCCGGACAGAAGAACGAGGATCACCAGGAGGAAAACGAGCCGCTTGCGCGGCGCAGCGGAACGCGACTTCATAGACGTGGAGGAGAGTGTTGCCATAGAACGGATTGTTCCCCCTCTCCCAAGCTTGGGAGAGGGGGGGTCAGGGGGTGAGGGCCTAGTTCCAGTTGGATTGCTGCGAGCCATCCGAAGACTGGTTGCCGGGAGGATTGTCCCCGCCGCAGTAGTTCTGCGTTTTCTCGGCGCCGCGCTGGAGCGCGTCAATATGCTTGGTCCAGGGAAGCGTGGAGCAGAGCGTAGGATTGCCGCTGCTGTCCATATACCGGATGAACCTGGCATGACCATCGGTGAACGCCACTACACCGCCATTGGAGTAGAAGGGCAGGCCGACATTCACATGATCGCCGCCGTAGCCATAGGGAACGAACAGGCGGGTCTGGTAGCCGGATATTGTCTGCTCTTTGCAGAACTTGCTTTCCGGATCCTGGCGGCAGGTCTTGCCAGCAGCTGTCGGAGTATCCCATGCGAGGCTGCTGCTATCGCCCGCCAGCTTGTTCCATCCGCAATGGCCTTCCATCAGCAGGACGCAGTCCGCAGGGGCGTTGATCGCGGCCTGGGAGTAACCATCAGCGAAATGGGCCTGCTTGCCAGCGTTGGCATAGCCAAGCGCATTCGTCGGCATCTGGTGGGACAGCAGGTCGTTAATGACCATGCTGAAGTGTCCGTCGCTGGCGCTCAGGTCTGTACCCCAGCTGAAATCGTGCGAACTGCCATCTCCCGGATTCTGGTAGATGCCGGTGTTCTTCACATAAGGGTTGATGACGTTCTGCCACTCCGTCGCGCCGCAGGAGTTCTCACCTCCGGGCGGTATGGTACCATCATTCCCGTTCGTATAACTCTGGCAGCCCCAACCGGCGCGCGGCATCTTCTCATCGAAGTCCTGCGAATACATCAGGATGCCAAGAGACGCCTGCTTGACATTGCTGGTTCCCGTCGCCTTGTAAGCCTGCTTGCGAGCCTGCGCGAAGACCGGGAACAGAATGGCGGCGAGGATGGCGATAATGGCGATAACAACGAGCAACTCAATCAGGGTAAAACCCTGTCTTACCTGGGACGACCTCATTGTTCCTTTTCCTTTCTTGTCTTCTCCTGTAGGGTTGGTTGTTTCAATCCTCTCCCGACTCGAAGTACGGGAGCAATTTCCGGCATCCTGCCGGAGGCGTGCGTCCGGATGAGGCCCCGACTCAGACCTCAAGAACACATCTTATTTGGTATAGCCATGCTCTTGGGCGTAGGCTTTCAATGCCTGTTCCCCATGTCCATAGGTGGTCGCCTGAAGCTTCCTCATGTCCTCCTGGCTCAGCTTGCTGATGTCGCCCCCGCTCTCTTTGGCGATCTTGTCCCACCAGGCGTCATAGGCTTTGGCCGCTTCGGTGGGCGGTGGCTTCGGTTCCGGGCCGAATGCCCGATAACCCATCCAGACCAGGAATGCGATCAGCACGACGGCTCCGATAATGATGGCGGGCAAACCGGCTTTCTGTTTACCGAAAGAAGGTTTTTCGCTCTTTACGGCCATTCGTTCCTCCCTTCTATCGTAGTAGGTCGTCGTCTCGTGCAGAGGCCGAGCGAGAGAACGCAATCTATCTTGCGTTGGGAGCGATCCGGGCGGTCACGCTTCATCGCACGCCCGGATCGAGGTTGGCCTCGCGCTGCTGGCTTCCCACCGGCACGCGCACGGCGGCCATCCGACGGGTATATCCGCACGACTCGCGAATGTCCAGCGAGACCGGGAACCGGCGGCAGCGTTCTACCGTCTCGGAGTGTTCGATCAGCGTTACCAGCATCTCCATCGCCGCCGCGCCGATCTTCTGCAAGGGCTGGCTCACCGAGGTCAGGGGCGGATTCGCGCGGGCGCTGACCTCCGTCGAGTTGAAGCTGATCATCGCGATGTCTTCGGGAACCCGCAGGCCGTTCTCCGGCAGCAGTTCCGCGAGACGCTGCGCGCGAATCTCCTCGCAGCAGACGATGGCGGTCGGCGAGGGCGTCTGCGTCTTCAGGAACTCGATGGCCGCGTAGCACCACTCCAGCGAGGGCCGCTCCGTCTCCGACCAGGCGAACAGATGCAGGTTCTCCGGCTTCAGTTGCAGGGCTTCGATGGCCCGATGCGCACCCGCCAGGCGCTCGCGGCCCCACGAAATATCATGGCCGGGATAGAAAAAGGCGATATCGCGATGCCCCAGGCCGACCAGATGCTCGATGCTCAGGAAAGCCGCCATCTCGTTGTCGCAGTCAACGGAGTGGCATCGGGGATGGTCAATGCTATAGGAGGTGCAGACGGTCGGGAACTCCGCGTCGAGTAGCGCCGCCGTCAGTTCGTCGCTGGCATAGCGGCCCACGAGGATCACGCCGTCCGCGCTGCCGCTCAGAATATCGAGTTCAAGCGCGCGCCAGTCCTTATAGTGCGCCGTATGCAGCAGCAGGTTATAGTCATAGCGGGGGGCGCTGCTGACGATTCCGGCCAGCACCTCCGTGAAGTAGGCATCGCGCGCCGAGAAGCTCTCCGGCGTGTTCAGGACGATGCCGATGCGGTGCGTGCGCCCGGTCGCCAGGGCGCGCGCCGAGGAGTTGGGACGATATTCGAGTTCCCTGGCAGCTTTGAGGACACGCTGTTGGGTGGCAAGGGGTATACCGGCGTGGCGGCCATTCAGAACAAAAGACGCCGTTGTGCGAGATACGCCCGCAGCCTCAGCGACATCGCTCATGCGTACTCGGCGCGATGGCATGGGTTTGCTTTTTCCCCAGGATAGGTCAGAATAAACAAAGCGTCCGTTCAAGTAACCCGCGATACTAACGCGGGTTAGTGAAGATTAACATCTTTTCATTTTTTTGTCAAGGGCCTCTTCCAAAAAAATTCGTATATTTTTTCGCGCCTGATGCTGGCCGCGCTCTGCTTCCTGTCTGAATATTGTCTGAACTGTGATTAGTCGGATTAAATGATTACCACGATTGGGTTTGGTCTCATCATAGTCCATCCTATAATCCCATAAATCACAGTTCAGATAATCCGGGTTCACGGATAGACCACGCCGGCGATCTGCGGGTTCCACAGGCTGACGGCCTGCCCGCCGCGATAGTCGCCGGTCGCCAGCACAGCGGCGAGCGTCTTGCAATCCTTGTTGAACGTCTCGAAGGCGGACTGATCGGCAGCGGCCCAGGTCGCGCCCGGCGACAGCGATTTGACGTGCAGATCGCAGAAGAGGAAGTTGGACTTGCCGGCATGATAGTTCTGCGGCATTCCCATGCAGAGAGGCGGCGTGGCGCTCGGCCCATCGTTGAAGAAGGGCGAGCCGGTGCGGTTCACGTTATGCAGCGTGCGGTGCTGCGCAGCCTCATAGAGCAGGATCGTCTCCGCGACCGGATGGCCCAGGCTGTCGGGACTGATGCCGCCTGCATAGGCGCTGCCGCAGAGCGTGTCGTGATGGCGAAACTCCGCCTCGCCCGGATGACAGGCGCGCAGATAGTCGTTCATCACGAAGTTCTGCCCCGGCGAGAAGGCGTTTTGCGGGCCGGGCAGCGCGTTCGGACACGACCAGAGGTTCTCGCGCCCGCCGTTGCCGCGCTGCCGCACGTAGGGATAGATTCCGCCGATGTCCTTGCCTATCCCTGGCCCGGAACTGAGCAGCCACGCCGATTCGACGGTCTTCCCGAAAAGCAGCCCGCCCGGGCAGGGAAAGAGGCCGTCGTTATCGGCGGCATACATCGCGAACGCCGCGCCCATCTGCTTCAGGTTGGACTGACAGAGCGTCCGCCGCGCCTGGTTGCGCGACTGCACGTACACGGGAAACAGAATGGCGGCCAGCGCCGCAAGAATGGCGAGGACGACGAGCAGTTCGATCAGCGTGAAAGCGCGTGGGGAATCAACAGACTTCGGAAGGGGCCGCATGAGATTTCCTCCATCTTCAAGCAGATTCGATTGCGCCTGATTTTAACGCAGCGTCATCCGAATGTCAACACATCGGGACAAAAGACACGCCTCGACACGGCCTCAGAGGATAGGTCTCACCGCCTCCTGCTTTGTTATCTATTTCACAAACCGCTTGACGGGACTTAGCGGGCGCGGGTATACTGCAACAAAGAGCGCATTTCCCGGTATGTCCTGTATACGACCCACGCCGCACGCACGCCTTGCAGTACCAGGCAGAATGAAGGTGGCGATTTGAGTCCCATGAGCAATGGCAAAGTCCCTGTGCCGACCCTGGAGCGCCTGGCAACCTACCTGCGCTTCTTGATAGACCTCGAACAGTCCGAGGTGGATACCATCTCCTCGGCAGAGGTCGAGCGGCAGACGGGCATCAATGCGGCGCAGTTCCGCAAGGACCTCTCCTACTTCGGCGAATTTGGCAAGCCGGGCGTGGGCTACAACGTCTCCGACTTGCAGAGCCGGATCGCCCGCATCCTCAAGATTGATCGGGAACAGCGCGTCATCCTGGTCGGGGCAGGCAACCTCGGTTCCGCCCTCGTCGGCTACCCCGGACTCAAAGAGCATCGGTTCAACCTCGTCGCCGTCTTCGACAACAACTACGGCAAGATCGGGCGTCCGCTCTGGGACCTGGAGATTCTGGATGTCGTGCGCGTCAAAGAGGTCAACCAGAAACTGCGGGCGCGTATCGCCATCCTCGCCGTCCCCGCTTCCGCCGCCCAAAATGTGGCCGATCTGCTGGTAGATGCCGGCGTCCACGCTATCCTCAACTTTGCCCCGGTGCTGCTGCGCGTCCCGGACTATGTGGTTGTGCGCAACGTCTCTTTCCTTCAGGAACTCGCCGTCCTGTCCTATCATCTCTCAGCGGACGAGATTCTCGCCGAGACCCTGCCCTACGCGGCGGAAGATGAGAGCCTGCAAAACGGCAACGGCCTGCGGCAGCGTTCCGAAGACTCCGAGGCGGTCCTGGACGCCGCCGAAAGCCATGCCTCTGCGGAGAACGGCAGTTAGGCTCGGGCCGCGCCATGCCCCGCTACTACCCTATCCAACTGAACCTGGAAGATCAGACGTGCCTGGTCGTCGGCGGCGGCGCGGTCGCCGCGCGCAAGGTCGGCGGCCTGCTGGAAGCCGGGGCGCGCGTGCGCGTCGTCAGCCTGCGCCTTACGCCGGAGTTACAGGCGAAAGCCGAAGCCGGGGAGATCGAGGCGCGCATCGCCAGCTACGCGCCGGAACATCTGGACGGGGTGGTTCTGGCCTTCGCCGCCACCGATGATCGCAGGGTCAATGCGCAGGTCGCGGCGGACGCCGGGGCGCGCGGCATCCCGGTCAACGTGGCCGATTCCCCGGAAGAGAGCCGTTTCCTCGTGCCGTCGGTCGTGCGGCGCGGCGAACTCTGCCTCAGCGTCTCCACCGGCGGCCACAGTCCGATGCTGGCCGCGCGGCTCTGCGACGAACTGGAGGCCCGTTTCGGCCCGGAATACGCAGACTTCGTGGAACTTCTGGGCCAGATGCGCAGCTATATTAAAGAACGAACGGAGGACGTATCCCGCCGCCGCGCCGCGCTCGCCCGCCTGGTCGCAGCCGAGGCGGAACTGCTGGCCGCCCTGCGCGCCGGGCCGCCGGAAGCAGCGCGGGCGCGGGCCGCGGCTCTTATTGAAGAGGCGTTGAAACCATCCTTATGCCCTTCTCCCGAAGAAGGAGTAAAGGCGGCAGCTTCTACCCTCACCCCCGGCCCCTCTCCCTTTAAGGGAGAGGGGAGAACTAGAGCGCACTCGTGACTGTTTGGCTCCCTTCTCCCTAGCGAGGTACGAGCGGTAAAGGGAGAAGGGTCGGGGATGAGGGTGAACAACATGGAGACATTCGATTGCAGCTGGTTCTCGTCGGTCTCAACCATCATAGCGCGCCCATCGCCGTGCGCGAGCGCCTGAACTGCGCGGACCACGCGCTGCCGGAGGCGCTGGCGGCGGCGGTCGCCTGCGCGGGCGTGCGGGAGGCCGTCGTTCTCTCCACCTGCAACCGGATGGAGGTCTATGCCGTCATTGAAGCAGACAGCGCGCAGACCGCGCACGACACCCTCTGCCGGTATCTCTCCACATTTCACAATGTCCCCGAATCCGCCTTTCTGTCACACCTCGTTTGTCTGGCCGGGCCGGAAGCCGCTTCCCACCTGATGCGCGTCGCCGCCGGGCTGGACTCGCTCGTGCTGGGAGAAGCGCAGATTCTCGGTCAGGTGCGCGCGGCGTTCCAGGCCGCGCAGGAGGCCGGGACCTGCGGGCCGATCCTGGCCGCGCTGTTCCAGCAGGCGCTTGCCAGCGGCAAGCGGGTGCGCCATGAGACCGCGCTGGGACGCGGCGCGTTCTCCATCGGGCGTGCGGCGGTAGACCTGGCGCACAGCATCTTCTCCGACCTCTCCCACGCGGGCGTGCTGATTCTCGGCGCGGGCAAGATGAGCGAACTGACCGCCAAACACCTGGTCTCGAACGGCGTGCGCTTCGTCGTCGTCGCCAACCGCACCTACGAAAAGGCGGTCAGCATGGCCGCGAAACTGGGCGGCCAGGCCATCCAGTACGACTCCTTCATGGAGGCGCTCGCCACCGCCGACATCGTCATCTCTTCGACCGCCGCCCCCCACCCTATCATCCGCCGGGAGACGCTCGCTCCGGTACTGCGCAAGCGGCGCGGCAAGCCGCTCTTCCTCATTGACATCGCCGTGCCGCGCGACGTTGACGCGAACGTGAACGGCCTGGACAACGTCTTTTTGTACAATATAGACGACCTGGAGGCCGTCGTTGCGGAGGAGGCGCGCGGGCGGGTGCAGGAGGCGGAGAAGGCGGACGCCATCGCCTCGGAGGAGGCCGCGAAGTTCCTGGCCTGGTTTCGCACGCGGGAGGCCGCGCCGGTCATCACGCTGCTTCAGGAGCGGCTGGCGCGGATACGGGAGGAGGAACTGGCCCTGCTGCGCTCTCAGTTGGGGTCTCTCTCCGAGCGCGAATGGAAGCATATCGAAGCGGCGACCCGCGCCATGATGAACAAGGTGGCCCGCGAACCCATCCTGCGACTCAAGCGCGAGACCTCCCAGGCTATCGAGGAGACGGCCAGCATTCAGTACGATCTGATGACGGCGGCGCGGGAGATCTTCGGGCTGGCGCAGGCGGCGGAGCCTGCGTCGTCTGCGCAGGACACGGCTGCTGAAGACGAGGCCGCAGCCGCGCCGTCGCTGCCGACGGCTGCTGTCGAGATCCAGTCCAGCGCGCCTTGCAATACGGTGGAGTCACGCCCATGAACTCGACCTGGCTGACCGCCCTGGCTTTCGCCATCTACCTGGCTGCCGCCGTCTGTTACGGCGCGTTTCTCTTCCTGCGCGCTCCCTCCGCGCCCACCGCGCTGCCGGATGCCAATGTCCCCATGAGCGTGGCGCGCTGCGGGCGTCCGCTGCTGCTGGCGGCCCTTGCCATCCATTTCCTGGCTATCGGCGCGCACTGTATGGCGACGCGCCGTTCGCCCTTCGCCAGCGAGTTCGGCACGCTCTCGGTGGCCGCCTGGATCATCGCGCTGGTCTTTGCGGCGTTCGACCTGCGGGTGCGGCTGCCTGCCGTCGGCGCGGTCGCGCTCCTGCTGGCAAGCCTGCTGCTGTCCTGGGGCCTGGCGCACGCGCGCGGCCCGGTCGCCCCGACGCCCGCGCTCAAGGGCCATCTGGTCACGCTGCACGTCCTGGCGATCCTGGCGAGTTTCGCGCTGTTCGTGCTGGCCTTCGGCTGCGCCATGCTCTATCTGGTGCAGAATCGGCTGCTCAAGGCACGCAATATCAAGGGCCTGTTCCGTCGCCTGCCGCCGCTGGAGACGCTCGACTCGGTCGCCTATCACGCCGTCGCGGTGGCCCTGCCTCTGCTGACCGTCGGCCTGGCGCTCGGCATCCTTCGCGCGATCGAGGGCGGCGTATCCGGCTCTCCGCAGCGCTCCTGGCTGCTGGACGCGCACACCCTCGCCTCGATAGGAACCTGGTTCCTCTACGTCGTCTACCTCGCCGCCCGCCTGCTGACGGGCTGGCGCGGCGTGCGCTTGCAGTATATTCTCATCGTCGGCCTGTTCGTCGCGCTGGCCCTCTACTTCGTTCCCTCCTCCATGCATCAGTTCCTTTGAGGCTCCCCCGGAAGGTCAAAATACGTCCGGCCAATTGACAACCCCGCCCATTTGCAGTAAACTGGAACGATTCGGCGCGCAGATGCCGAATTTCAGTAAGAACATCAAGGGTTGGGAGGAGGCTCGTGACAACGATGCAACTGGCCGCTATCACGGACGAAATCTCGCAGGAGTTTGAACACGCGCTCGATGTGCTGCTGGAGTACGGCGCGACCGGCGCGGAACTGCGTGGACTCTGGGGAACCAACATCGCCGACCTCTCGGACGAGCAGGCCGCGCGCGCCAAAGCCGCCCTGCGCGCCCGCAATCTCAAGGTGGTCTGCCTGGCGACCCCTTTCTATAAGTGCGACCTGTTTGCGGAGGAGACCCCCACCGAAGAGAACGAAGAGCGCCGGATGCACCTGGCAAAACCGCGCGGCATGGAGCAGCAGTTGGAGATGCTGCGGCGCTGCATCCAACTGGCCCATGAGTTCGACACCGATCTCATCCGCGTCTTCACCTTCTGGAAAAAAGACCTCTACACCCCGGAGATCGAGCGGCGCATCGTGGACGCCTTTGCGGAGCCGGTCGAGATCGCCGCAAAAGAGGGCGTCACGCTCGTATTGGAAAACGAGGGCGCGTGCTTCGTCGGCACGGGCGCGGAGGCGGCGCGCATCGTCTCCGAAATCAACTCGCCCCACCTGAAGATCTGCTGGGATCCCGGCAACGCCTTCTGCGCGGGCGAAAAGCCTTTCCCCGACGGCTATGAGGCTGTCAAGCCCTGGATCGCGCACATCCATATCAAGGACTGCATCGTGACAGAGACGCCGGATCGCGGCCCGCAGCCGAAATTCTGCATCGTCGGCGAGGGCGTTCTCGACTATCCGGCGCAGTTTGCCGCCCTTAAGCGCGACGGCTATTCCGGCTACGTCTCGCTGGAGACGCACTACATCCCGGCGACCGGCAGCGGCCCGGACGGCAAGGGGACACCCGAAGAAGGCTCGCGCCCCTGCCTGGCCGCCTTGCAGCGTTATCTACAGACCTAAGTCCGCCTAACGGAACCCCTCCCTGACCCTCCCCTTCGTAAGGGGAGGGAACCGTTCTGTCAGGCGTTCTCACTCTCTTTTCGTAGAAGGATCGTCTATTTATGCCTGATCTTTTATCCATATCCACATGGCGCAACATGTTCACCCGTATGGGTCGTGGCTGCGGATGGGCGCTGGCGGCAGCCTTCGCCATCCCCCTGGTCATCGGCTTCAGCCTGAGTCAGTATGGGCGCGGGGGGAACACGCCGAATCCTGCCGTCGCGCAGAACACCCCCATCGCCACCGTCAA
>DASRGL010000108.1:0-6361 GCA_035651115.1 Chthonomonadaceae bacterium | reverse complement strand
CTACGTCGGCGGGACCGACGCGCGGGTCCTCCCCGTGCCGCTGATGAACATCCTCAACGGCGGCATGCACGCCGACAACACGGTCGACTTCCAGGAGTTCATGATCATGCCGGTCGGCGCCGAGAATTTCGCCGAGGGGCTGCGCATGGGCGTCGAGGTGTTCCAGACCCTCAAGAAGGCGCTGCACGATGCCGGCCACAACACCAATGTGGGCGACGAGGGCGGTTTCGCACCCAATCTGCCGTCGGCCGACGCGGCGCTCGGCTTCGTCATGCGGGCGATCGAGGCCGCCGGCTTCCGGCCCGGCGAGGACGTCGTGCTGGCGCTCGATCCGGCCTCGACCGAATTCTTCAAGAACGGCGCCTACCACTATGAGGGAGAAGGCAAAGTACGCTCGCGCGACGAGCAGGTGCAGTATCTCGCCGAGCTGGTGCGGCGCTACCCGATCGTGTCGATCGAGGATGGCATGGCGGAAGACGATTTCGAGGGCTGGAAGCGCGTCACCGACCTGATCGGCAACAAGTGCCAGCTGGTCGGCGACGACTTGTTCGTCACCAACGTCAAGCGGCTCGCCGACGGCATCAAGCGCGGGCTTGGCAACTCGATCCTGGTCAAGGTCAACCAGATCGGCACGCTAACCGAGACGCTGGAGGCCATTGAGATGGCGAAGCGCGCGGGCTACACGGCGGTCGTCTCTCACCGCTCCGGCGAGACGGAAGACGCGACCATCGCCGACATCGTGGTGGCGACGAATGCGGGCCAGATCAAGACGGGCGCGCCGAACCGCACCGACCGCGTCGCCAAGTACAACCAGTTGCTGCGCATCGAGGAGGCGTTGGGCGAGACCGCGAAGTATGCCGGGCGCGCCGCGTTCTACAATTTGCGGTAGCCCCCCTCCCTGGCCCTCCCCCCAAAAAACAGGGGGAGGGAACGGCCAATCTGAAAGCTTTGCCGTCCTTTCGTACTCTGATGCGAGTTGAAAGAGAGGCACACACTGGTGTTATCGCTCCCCTCCCCCTGTTCTTGGGGGGAGGGGGCGGGGGTCGGGGGCCAAAGCATGGAACAAGAATACCGCCGGTATCGTATCGGGTGTGAGCGATTGGGCTACACGCCGATTAGCGCGGAGGAGTTCGCGGCGCGCTGGCAGGAGTTCGAGGATCATGCGGAGCGGCTGCGCGCGGCGGAGAAGGGCGGTTCCCTGACCGATGTAGACGCGGCAGTACGTGCGGAGATGCAAAAGCGCATCAAAGACGACCCTTTTGTGCGCGCGATCCTGGTCGGCATGGCGGAGGAGGACTCCGCAGGATAAGCGGCTCGAAGAGAGGAACGGCGTTTGCGACGTACCAAGATCGTCTGCACCATCGGCCCGGCCAGCAGCAGGCGCGGCGTGATGGAGAAGCTGTTGCGCGCAGGGCTGGATGTCGCCCGGCTCAACTTCTCGCACGGCACGCATGAGCAGCACGCCCAGGTCATCGCAAACCTGCGCGACCTGGCGCAGCGCATGGACAGGCCGCTCGCGATTCTGCAAGACCTGTCCGGCCCGAAGGTGCGCCTCGGCGAGTTCGGAACGCCTTCCATCACGCTGAAGCGCGGGCAGGAGGTTGGATTTACGGCGGAGGGAGAGGCGGAACTAAAAACCGATTGCCCCGTGCTGCCGCTGCCCGTGCCGGAACTGCTGGCCGCGCTTGAGCCAGGTGACGCGCTGCTGCTCGACGATGGCAAGATCGCGCTGCGGGTCACACGCTGTGAGGGCGAGCCGGGAACGCCGGAGCGACTCGTCTGGGCGCGCTGCCAGACCGGAGGCGCACTGAAGCCGCGCAAGGGCGTGACTGCGCCGGGAATCGCCTTCGCCGTTCCCGCCGTCACCGAGAAGGACAGGGACGATCTGCGGTTCGGGCTGGCGCACGGCGTGGACTGGGTCGCGGCATCCTATGTGCGCTGTGCCGAAGACCTTCAGCCGCTCTTTGCCATCATGGCGGAGGCAGGGCGGCGCGTGCCGCTCATCGCCAAGATCGAGAAGCAGGAGGGCGTGCGCAATCTCGACTCGATCCTGAACGTCGTGGACGGCATCATGGTGGCGCGCGGCGATCTGGGCGTGGAGATGCCGTTCGACGAGGTTCCCATCGTGCAGAAGCGCATCATCGCCCGGTGCAACCGCGCGGGCAAGCCGGTCATCACGGCGACGCAGATGCTCGAAAGCATGATACAGAACCCGCGCCCGACCCGCGCCGAAGCCACCGATGTCGCGAACGCCATTCTGGACGGCACGGACGCGGTGATGCTCTCCGGCGAGACGGCGGTGGGGCAGTATCCTGTGGAGGCCGCGCGGACGATGGCCCGCATCGCTCTGCGCGCGGAGCAGGCGCTTTTCCAGCGTGCGGAGTATGACCAACGCCTCGACCCGCCGAACAACGTGACGGAAGTGGTGGCCCGCGCCGCCGCCGGGATCGCCTGCGAACTGGATGCCGCCGCCATCCTCTGCGCCACCACAAGCGGCGGCACGGCGCGCATGGTCGCCAAATACCGTCCCAACGTCCGCATCGTCGGCGTGACGACGCACGAGGCGAGTTTCCGGCAGCTTGCGCTGATCTGGGGCGTCGCGCCGGCGCTGATCGGCCCGGTGACGGATACCGATACGATGATGCAGGCCACTATCGAGGCGGCGCAGCGAAAGCGTTTCGTCAAGCCGGGCGACCGGGTGGTTTTGACGGCAGGCGTTCCGGTCAACAATCCAGGAACGACCAATCTGATCAAGGTGCATACGGTGGGGCAGCCGCTCTCGCCGCCACCGGACACGAATGCGTAGGGTCTCAGGCTCTCTATCCGAGGTGTGATCATCAAGCCCATCTCCCCCAAAACCGGTCCGCGCCGCCGCGCAGGGTGGCGCGGTCGCGCCGCGCTCATCGCCTGCGGCATCCTCGTCTGCCTGGTCTTCGGCTGGCAGGGCGTGCAGGCCGCGCACCCGTTTCTGCTGGCCGCCCGCCTGCGCTCTGAAAATGACCGGATCGAGCGCGAGATCCATCGCTATCGCCTGGAAAACCAGCGCGCTATCAAAGAGATCAAGGAGATGGAGACGCCGGAGGGCATCGAGCGCGCGGGGCGCGAGATGGGTCTTGTCCAGCCCGGCGAGCAGCGCCTCCGCATTCCCGAGAAGTAGCCATTTCTCCTTTTAGCTCCTACCCTGCCTCTGCCACTTTCTCTGCCTCACGCATTGACGCTGCCCCTGAAGGAGTGTTATCCTAATACGGAGAAGTCGGCGGCTTGCCTGGCCGCCCGCAAGGAAAGGAAAGCTGACGGCATGAAAGCGGAATTCGAGGGAATGCGACCGGGCGAACCAGCCATCAAGGATGACGAGGGCCGGCTGCTCGGCCTGATCCTGCGCCTCGTCCCGGAGACGCCGGAAGAGGTGGCCGAACTCAAGAAGTTCTGCCGCCTCACGGACGCCTTCACCTTCGTCATTGATGAGGACTACCGGATGAATCAGGCGCATATCGCCCCGGTCTACGGCGAGCGCACCTTTTCCGTGGTCTCGCGCAGCGCCTTTAACGAGAATGGCTAACCGGGTCGCCCTCTGGATAAGCGCGCTGCTGACCGTGAGCGGGATCGCGGCACGGGCGGAGACGACGCTGACGGTCGCGCTGACTGCAAAGCCCGAAGCCAGCGCCAGCAAGCCGGTCGCGCTCGATCCCGCGAAGCTGAGCGATGTCGTGCGCGTGCAGGCTCGCGCGGACAGCAGCGCGGGCATCGCGCGCGTCACCTTCGAGGTGGACGACCAGTTCCGTATCGAGGTGAAGCAGCCGCCCTATCTCTACGACTGGGATACCGTCGAGGAGGACGACGGCGCGCACACCGTCGCCGTCATCGCCTACGACACCAACGGCCAGACCGCCGTGAAGCGCCTCAAGGTCACGGTGGACAATCAGTTGAGCCTGGGCATCAAGGCGCACGCAGCGCGCGCTCTCGAAGCCTTCCGCCGGGGAGACTATGCCGAGGTGGATAGGGAGGCGCGGCGGGCCTACAAGATCAGCACGGCAGACCCGGAAGCCGCCCGCGTCATGGCGCTGAGCATCGGGATCAAGGGCGACCTGACCCGCGCATTCCAGATTCTCGACGACCCGCAGATCAAGATTCCGCCCGGCGACCCCATCACCGTCGAAGTCCGCAGTTTCCTGCTGCTGGCACGCGCCGCCACCACGCTCAATCTCGCGACGATGGCGGGCGATATTCAGAACGCTCTCCCCATCCTGCGTAAACAGGCGGAAAGCGCCCTGCAGGCGGCGCGCGCCACCGATCCCGCCGACTACGCCGGGCTGCTCGCGCGCGGCGACGCCCTCTTCACCTATCGCGATTTCGATGGCGCGCTGGACTCCTATCAGCGCGCCCTCAAGCTGGCTTCTCCCGGCGCGCAGAAACGCCGCGCGCAGCACCGCGTCGCGCTGGCGATGCTCAAGATAGGCCGGATTCCGGAAGTCGAACTGATGCTGACGAGCCTGGTCAACGGCCCGGACGGCAACGCGACCAGCAGCGCGCTCCTCGGCATGACCTACTTCCAGAATCATCGCTACCCGGAAGCGCGGCGGGCCGTCGAGTCGGGCGTGCAGGCGCGCAATGTCGCTTCGCTGCTCGTCGCGGCGCTCTCCGACCTGGCGATCGGAGCCAATGCGCGGGCCTATGCAGAGGCGAAACAGGCGGTCAATGCGGCGGATACCGCGCAGACACAGGTCGTGGCCCAGGCGGTTCTCGCGGATACCGGGGACAAGGAGGGCACGCGGAGATCGTTCCAGATCGCCTTTCTGCGCGCGCCCCTCTTTTTTCCCTCTCTCCTGGAGCGCGCCTACGATCATATCGCCTACGACAAGTCCGACGACCGGTTTGCCCAGGCGCTGGCCGTCTTCGATCTCGTGCTGCGCTACGAGCCGGACAATGCGGCGGCGATGGCAGGACGGCTGGCCGCGCTCATTCAGCTCCGACGCCGCAAAACAGCGGCAGCGGCGCTGTCCCGGCTGATCGAACTGGATCGGTTTGCGCCGGATGTCTTCATTCTCCAGGCGGCCTACTACAACGAGGACAATAAGCAGCAGCGCGTCGCGACGGAATCGCTGGCACTAGCCCGCAAGCAGCTCCCGGAGTTCATCAAGGACTTCACCGTGCCGCGCATCCCGGCTTTTGCCCCGCGCCTGGTGAAGATGCGCCGCATCGTCCCGCTCACCCCCGAACTGCTCGACCTTGCCGACGACATCCAGGAGGCCCGCGCCGAATAGGGACGCTGCCGCAGCGGCTCCGGCTCGGCAGCGGCGGTTTTCTTTTCGCGGGGCATGATGCCTTCTCCCCTCCTGTACAGTATCCGTCCCCTCGGTTCGCGCAGAAGAATGGATGTTCCTTTCTCTTCTCCACTTTCGGAACGCATAGCGTGAAAAAGGCGGGGAGCGGGCAGGCGGCGAATTTCTGTATGTGTGATAGCGATGCAGAGATGTTGTAATATCAACTCCGGTGGAACAGTTCCCGTTTGAGATTCTTCGCTGCGCTCAGAATGACAAGACTGGAATAGTGACTCATTCACCGGAGTTGATATAAGTACAAAGACCCAGGTGGGAGCAACCAAACTACCGAAAAAAAATGAAGAGCCTAATGAAAAAATCCCTTGACAAGATCGCGATCCCGCCGTATGATGTCACTATCTCCGCCATTCTACCGTACTACCGCCCCGTCTTAAGCACCACCGACCCACCTCTGTGGACACTCCGTTCCACACAACCTGACCTCTCCGCTGACGGGCTATGTGTCAAAGACGTGGAACGTAAAAAATGGATGGGACGAAACCACTGTATCTGCCAACTCTGGTACGTTTGAATGGGGTGATGGTGAAGGTGGTTCACAAAGCATAACCCTATCCCAGGGAACGTTGATAGGCTTCGCAAGTTTTGCAAACACAGGAACCCATACTGGGTGGGCAAAGACAGTATGGGCTAATGTGACTGTCAGTCCTGGTGGTTGGGAGTCCCTCTACTTTAACATCGTCTCTTAATCAACGTAACTTCAGCTAGTTATAGCCAGTATACTGGCTATAACTAGCTGAATTGGAGAAATATTATGTTATCGCTGTTCCTGTTTTTCATATATTTTATGATTGCTCCCCCGCAAGCATTTTCACAGCCATTAGTAGCTGAGGTGACGCTTGCGACCGATGACGGTGACAGCCGTTTAACCAAGCTTTGCTCATTCTCTAGTTTCCGGTAAATCCAGGGCATGAGAAGCCTTTCTGTCAGACAGACGCTTCTCATAGCCAACTTCCAAGCCGCATTTTTCAAAGTTGTCCGGTTCAGTAGGGCAACATTGAAAAATGTCTCTATCTCATCGCCGT
>DASRGL010000107.1:0-3221 GCA_035651115.1 Chthonomonadaceae bacterium | reverse complement strand
CGGCCCTCTTCTATCTACCACATCCAGCGTATTTTCAGGACGCCCTGCCCTTCTCTCTCCCGCCCGTCGAGGAGAGTTCGTGAAGGGAGGGCGTTTTGGCTTGTTTGGAGGAGACCTATCGTGTCAGACCCTATTCAAACGCTGACCCAGGAGGCCGAGACGGCGGTTCAGGCCGCGCAGCGTACCGCCGACCTCGACGCCGTCGAAACGAAGTACCTGGGGCGCAAAGGCAGCCTGAACGAACTGCGCCGCACCATCGGAACGCTGCCCGCCGAAGAGCGTCCGGCCTTCGGCGCGCGTATCAATGAAGCGGTCACGGCGCTGACCGCGCGCCTGGAAGCCCGCCGCGCCGAACTGGAAGCGGCGGAACTCGATGCCCGCCTCGCCTCGGAGACGCTGGACGTGACGCTGCCCGGTCGGCCCCTGCCCGCCGGTCGCCTGCACCCGCTCACGCAGACAGCGCAGCGCGTCAAGGAAGTCCTGTCCGGCCTGGGCTTCGCGTTCGTGGACGGCCCCGAACTGGAAGACTACCGCTACAACTTCGCCAGCCTCAACTACCCGGAAGACCATCCGGCGATGGACGAGCAGAACTCGTTTTTCGTGACGGACACGCGCCTGCTGCGCACCCAGACGACGGCCTTGCAGGGCCGCGTGATGGCCGAGCGCCGTCCGCCGTTCCGCATCGCCACGATTGGCCGCTGCTTCCGCTACGAGGCGGTGGACGCGACGCATCATCACACGTTCCATCAGATTGACGTGTTCATGGTGGACGAGCATATCAGTATGGCCGACCTGAAAGGCACGCTCGGCGCATTCGCCCGCGCCATGTTCGGCCCGGAGACCCTGGTGCGCTTCCGCCCCGACTTCTTCCCGTTCGTCGAGCCAGGCGTGGACTACGCCATCGCCTGGAAAGGGCGCTGGCTGGAACTGGGCGGCGCGGGCCTGATCCATCCGAACATCCTGCGGGCGCACGGCATAGACACGGAGCGGTACAGCGGCTTCGCGTTCGGCCTGGGCATCGAGCGTATCCACATGATCCAGACCGGCGTGAACGACCTGCGCCTCTACCTGGAAAACGATCTGCGCTTCCTGCGGCAGTTTTAGAGAGGAGTGGGAGAGAGCCATGAAACAGACCTTTACGGCGACCCTCTGGCAAGAAGGAAAATGGATTGTGGCGCAGTGCGTCGAGGTGGATGTCGCCAGTCAGGGCAAGACGGAAGACGAGGCGCTGAACAATCTGAAAGAGGCGCTGCGCCTGCATTTTACGCCTCCTGTTGCGACCGTACTGCCGAAGATGCGTACCATCGAGGTCGAGATTCATGCCGCTTAAGCCCTTACCCTATCGGCAAGTGCGGCGCAAGCTGCTGGCGGCGGGCTTTCAGGAGGTAGGACAGGAAGGCGGTCACGTCAAGTTTGCCAGGCAAACGGACGAAGGAACACGCACCGCGATTGTGCCGCGCCACCGGGAAATCACTGTTGGAACGATTCGCTCCATTCTCCGGCAGGCGGGAATTGAACCGGAGGAGTGGGATGCGTTATAACGTGAGCGCGCTATTGAGGATGAAACCATGCGAGTACCCTTAGAGTGGTTGAGACAATATGTCCATATCGAGGCGACGGCAGAGGAGATCGCCACGCGCCTGACGATGGGCGGGCTGGAGGTGGAAGGCATCGAGGAGTCCGCCCTCGGGCCGGTGCTGGACGTCTACGTGACGCCGAACCGGGGCGACTGCCTCTCGGTGGTCGGGGTGGCGCGGGAGGTGGCCGCGCTCTACGGCCTGCCGCTGCAAGCGCCCGCGCCGCCGCCCTCCTCGGGAGGCGGGCCGACGGCAGAACAGACCTCCGTGACCATCGAGGACTTCGAGCTTTGTCCGCGCTACGCGGCGCGGCTGGTGCGTGGGGTAAAAATCGAGCCGTCGCCGGACTGGATGCAGGCGCGCTTAGAGGCAGCAGGGCAGCGGCCCATCAACAATGTCGTGGACGTGACGAACTACGTCATGCTGGAACTCGGCCAGCCGCTTCATGCGTTCGACCTCGACAAGCTGGCGGGCGGGCGCATCGTCGTGCGGCGGGCTAGAGACGGCGAGCGGCTGACGACGCTGGATGGGCAGGAACACACGCTGACACCCGCGATGCTGGTCATCGCGGACGCGGAGAAAGCCGTCGCGATGGCGGGCATCATGGGCGGCGAAACCTCGGAGGTCAGCGACACGACGACGAACCTGCTGCTGGAGTCGGCGCATTTTAACCCGCTTTCGGTGCGCCGGACGGCCCGCGCGCTCGGCCTGCGCACGGAAGCCTCCTATCGCTTCGAGCGGATCGTAGACCCGGAGGGCGTGCGTCGCGCCCTGGATCGCGCCTGCCAGTTGCTCGCCGAGATCGGCCAGCCGGAGGCCGTTCCCGGCGTCGTGGACATCGCCGCGCATCCTCTTTCGCCGCGTGTCGTGGCGCTGCGCGTCCATCGCGCCACCGAACTGCTCGGCATGGAGATCACCGCGCACATCGCCGCCGACAGCCTCCGCGCGCTCGGCTTCGAGGTGCGCACGCTGCCGGAGAGCCGGGGCGAGACGGACACGCTGGAGGTCGTCATTCCCTCCTTCCGCCCGGACATCACATTGGAAGAGGACTTGATCGAAGAGGTGGGCCGCATCTACGGCTACGAGAACATCCCGGAGACGCTGCCGCGCGGCGATACCACGCAGGGCGGCGACAGCGCGGAGGGCGTGTTCCTCCAGCGCGTCCGGCAGAGCCTCGTCGCGTGCGGCTTGCAGGAGGTCGTCACGCACAGCCTGACCGCGCCCTCCTTCTTCGACACGCCGGAGGATGCCGCCCGCCGCGTGGCGATCCGCAACGCCCTTTCGGAGGACATCAGCGGCCTGCGCCGCTCCCTGATCCCGACGCTGCTGGATGTCGCCGAGCGTAACGCCACGCGCGGGCAGCGCGCGCTAGCGATCTTCGAGGCCGGGCGCGTCTGGCAGAACGAGCCGAGCGCGGAGGGAGGCATCACGCCGACGGAGTATGTCGCCATTGGAGGACTGCTCATCGGGCCGATGACCGAGCCGGGCTGGCAGCGCGATGTCGCGCCGATGCCCGCCGATTTCTCGACCGCGCGCGGCATCGTGGAGCGGCTGCTGGAAGGCGTGGGCATCGAAGGCGCGGCCTTCGTTCCCATCGGGGAGAAGGCGGCTGCGCTGCCCCAGTTTCATCCGGGCCGCACCGCC
>DASRGL010000106.1:0-5218 GCA_035651115.1 Chthonomonadaceae bacterium | reverse complement strand
CGCGCGGGAGGGAGCCACCTTCTCTCCGGCATCTTTCAGGCAGAGGTCGCGCTGTTCGTGCAGGAAGGTCAGAGCTTCAGCAGAGAGGCCGGGAGACGCTGCCAACCGAGAGAGCAGACGGGCGGCCTTGTGGAACTGCTTGTGCTGGCAGGCGGCTTCCGCTTGTTTGTAGAGAGGCAGCGATTGGACGAGGGAGACAGCCTCCGAAGACGCAGGGCTACGGACTGAAGAGACAGACACAGCAGAGGCAGGCGCGATGGAGCGAGCCGAACAGCCCGCCAGACCGAGGAGGGCCGTTCCTCCGACCAGAAACAGGCGCAAAGAGAGACCGGGCCGTAACATCCTGCCACCCCTGCCTTTCCAGGAAACCGCACCGCTGCATCGAGGCCAAGAACGCCGAGGAAAGAAGAACCTGCCGCGCCGGGTCGGAGGGCAAGCAGGCAATCGTACTGATACTATAACAGGCTTCTGACTGCCTGTCAAGGCTTGCACCAATATTTTTGCAAAATTTCGGGGGGGGTAGCATTAACAGCAATCACCTGTTTTCATCCTCATCAGAGCGAACGCGGACACAACGTCCGCCGTTCCCCGAGGAGCAGCGCAGGCCCACAAAAAGCCCCCTCTCCCAAGCTCGGGAGAGGGGGTCGGGGGTGAGGGCAAAGGGACTTTAGTACATGCCCCCGCCCGGCCCGCCCGCCGGAGCCGCTGGCTTCTCTTCCTTCTTCTCGCTGACCAGGCACTCCGTCGTCAGGATCAGTCCCGCAATCGAAGCCGCGTTCTGCAACGCGGTTCGCACCACCTTCGCCGGGTCTACCACCCCCGCCGCCACCAGGTCCCCAAACGCCCCGGTCGCCGCGTTGTAACCCTGACCCTTGGGCAGGCTCTTGATCTGGTTGACGATCACCGAGCCTTCCGCCCCCGCGTTCTCGGCGATCTGGCGGGCCGGTTCCTCGATGGCGCGGCGCACGATGTTAAGCCCGATCTGGGCGTCGCCTTCGAGGGTGAGCGTGTCCAGGGCAGGCAGGGCGTTCAGGAGCGCCACTCCGCCGCCCGGCACGATGCCCTCCTCGACGGCGGCGCGCGTGGCGTGCATGGCGTCCTCGATCCGGGACTTCTTCTCCTTCAACTCCGTCTCCGTCGCTGCGCCCACCTGCACCACCGCCACGCCGCCGGAGAGCTTGGCAAGCCGCTCCTGCAGCTTCTCCCGGTCGTAGTCGCTCTCCGTCTCGGCAATCTGCTTCTTGATCTGCGCGACCCGGCCCTGAATGGCCTCCGCCGTCCCTGCGCCGTCCACGATAGTCGTCTCATCCTTCGTCACGACCACCCGCTTGGCCCGGCCCAGCCAGTCCAGTTCCAGGTTCTCTAGCTTGATGCCCAGGTCTTCAGTGATGAAGCGCCCGCCCGTCAGGATGGCGATGTCCTCCATCATGGCCTTGCGGCGGTCGCCGAAGCCCGGCGCTTTGATGGCGACACTGTTAATGTTGCCGCGAATCTTGTTGACCACCAGCGTCGCCAACGCCTCGCCGTCCACATCCTCGGCGATAAAGACGATAGGCCGTCCGGTGCGCGCCACCTTCTCCATGACCGGAACCAGGTCGGCGACCGCGCTGATCTTCTTCTCGTAGAGCAGGATATAGGGGTCTTCGATCACCGCCTCCATGCGCTCCGGGTCGGTGACGAAGTAGGGCGAGATATAGCCCTTGTCGAACTGCATCCCATCCACGACCTCCAGTTGCGTGCTGGTTCCCTTGCTCTCCTCGACCGTGATGACGCCGTCCGCCGTCACCTTCTCCATCGCCTCGGCCAGCAGTTCGCCGATCTGCGCGTCGTTGGCGGAGATCGTCGCCACCTGCGCGATGGCCGCCTTGCCCTCGATCTTGGTCGCGTTCTTGCGAATCTCTTCGACCAGCGCCTCGACCGCCTGCTCGATCCCCTTCTTCACCTGCAACGGACTCGCGCCCGCCGCCACCGCCTTCATGCCTTCCTTCACGATGGCCTGCGCCAGCACCGTCGCCGTCGTCGTGCCGTCCCCCGCGATGTCGTTGGTCTTGCTGGCGACCTCGCGCACCAACTGCGCGCCCATGTTCTCGAACGGGTTCTCGACCTCGATCTCTTTGGCGATGGTCACGCCGTCATTGATGATGCTCGGGCTGCCGAACTTCTTCTCCAGCACGACGTTGCGCCCGCGCGGGCCAAGCGTCACCTTCACGGCATCCGCCAACTGGTTCACGCCCCGCTCCAGGGCGCGGCGTGCCTCCTCGTCAAACAGCAACTCTTTTGCTGCCATCTCTCTCTATCCTCCTGAGACCGGCGCGCTGCGCAGAGGGCCGCGCGCCTTCACTTCATAAATCGCTACTCTTTGATCGCCAGAACATCGTCCTGCCGCAGAATCACGTACTCCTCGCTCCCGATCTTGATCTCGGTGCCGCCGTACTTGGCGTAGATGATGCGGTCGCCCGGCTTGACCTCCAGTGCCACCACCTTGCCGTTGTCGAGCGTCTTGCCCGGCCCGACAGCCACCACTTCCGCCTCTGTCGGTTTTTCTTGGGCGGAATCTGGCAGTAAAATCCCTCCTGCCGTTTTCTCTTCCGCTGCGACCGTTTTCACTACGATTCTGTCGTTGAGTGGGCGTAGTTGCGCCATAGCACTAACCTCCTTGAACTGTGCAGAGATGTCTCGTTCTGCCCGTATTCGGGCCTATTCTCAGGCCGCGCCGCCGGAAAGCGACGCCGCCAGAGCCAATCCGAGAGAGGGTCGGAAATCCGAGGAATTTAGCGCTCTCAGCCTGAGAGTGCTAAATCCGGTTCTCAGTTTACACTATTCAGGGCCGGGATTTCAAGAGGTTGACCGAGAAATTGCGCCGATTTCCTGACGTGTGCCTTTGAGGGCGGAGGCGCGGCGGAAAGGAGGAGGGGGAACCGAGGAGGCACGCCCGCCGTCTGACGAGTGCCGCTTGTCTCCTGAAAGCCTCTCGGCAGGCCCGGCCCGCGCGAGCCTGTCACATCCGAGGGAGGGCGCGGTTCTTGAAAAATGAATTGGGCGTCTCTATAGTCTATCCAGGTAATTCTACGGGCAACCGATATAAGAGGTGTTCTATGCACGCAACCAGAAACACAGAGAAGAGTATGGTAATCCGAATCGCAACTATAGCGGTCTTATGGAGCGGCGCAGTGGCGGCAGGCGCGGCGGGAAGAGGGCAGGCGGAAGAGGCCGTCTCGCTGGCGAAGGCGGCCCTGATGCCCTATCGAACCGCGCACGCTTACCGGGGCGCACGCACGACCACCTTCGTCTTTGGGAAGGAGGAGAACCGGCTCACGATGACGACTGCGATCCAGGCCCGCGCCGATGACCGGGGGGCGATCACGCGGCTGCGCGCGCAGACGACCTCCTGGGGCGATGCGAAAAGCAAGGAGATCGCCGGAACGGAGGATCGCCTCCTCACCTACGATGGGAAGACGGTGTGGATCTACTACCCGGATACGGGACGTTATCGCCGCGATGTGCGCAAGCCGTCCGATCTGCCGACCCTGTTAAGTCTGCCCCCCGTGGAGGCGGCCTGGACATTTGCGCCGCGCACGCGCGAGGATGAGCCGGGGGAGCGTGCCGTGCGCGCCTCTATCGAAGGCGAGGAGTGGACGCTGGCTCTCGATTCGACCGGCCATCTGCGCCGCCTTGTGCGCGTGAGCGGCAAGGGCGCTGGCCGGATCGTGGCGACCACGACGCTGCGCGACCTGGCTTTCGACACGGCGGCGGATCTGCCGGACGAGCGGTATGCGTTCCACCCGCCCGTCGGCGCGACTGAAGACCGAACCATTGTTGCGCAGGAGGGCCGTCCGCTTCTGCCCTAGCGCGGCCCGGTCGTCGTTCTCGCCATTCTCAACCCGCCCTGCTCAGTGAGACTCTCTATCCTGCCTCTCTCCGAACCCCCGGCAACCTCCCGGACTTCCCGGCAGGAAGCCGGCATTTTATGCCGATTCCGGCAAGACCCGGCGGCGCGGATTGGGGTATGATAAAGATCAACCCCAAGAAAGCGCGAAAGTGACAGGACAGCAATGAAGAATAACGAGACAAAACCGCGGATCCATTCGACAACGATTGTGGCGGTAAAGCGAGAAAACGAGGTGGCGCTGGCCGGAGACGGTCAGGTGACGCAGGAACATACCGTGCTGAAGCACACGGCGCGAAAGGTGCGCCGCCTCTACCAGAACCGGGTGCTGGCGGGTTTTGCCGGATCGGTGGCGGATGCGCAGGCGCTGGCGGACAAGTTCGAGAGCAAGCTGGAGGCATCGAGCGGGAACCTGACGCGGGCGGCGGTCGAGTTCGCCAAAGAGTGGCGCACAGACCGGATTCTGCGCCGCCTGGAGGCCATGATGATCGTGACCGACGGCGACCGGCTCTATATCCTGTCGGGCGACGGGAACGTGGTCGAGCCGGACGACGGCGTGGCGGCGATCGGTTCGGGCGGGATGTATGCGGCGGCGGCGGCGAAGGCGCTGGCGAAGAACACGCAGATGCGCGCCAGAGAGATCGTCGAGGAGGCGATGCGGATTGCCGCCGAAATCTGCATCTATACCAACGATAAAGTCACAATAGACCTCTTGCATAATTCTAGTAGTCAGTTAAGTTAGAATTCGACTTTTGGAATGTCTGCGGGTAGACTATCCACATGAACCGACATTACATCGTCCGCTTACCTGATACCGACCGACAACACCTGGAAACCTGGATCCGTTCCGGCAATGCTCCCGCTCGTACCCACACCAGAGCGCGTATCCTGCTGCTGACTGACACCCGCCAAGGCCAGCAGCGCCTCGACCGGGAGATTGCTGGGGCCTTGGGGGCAGTCCCGGTACGGTCGTCAATGTCCGGCGTCGCTATCTCCAGGCAGGACTAAAAGCCGCTCGCTACGACAGACCGCGCCCCGGAGCCAAGCCCAAGATCACCGGCGACAGCGAGGCCCAGATGACGCTGCTGGCCTGTTCCGACCCGCCGGAAGGCCATGCCCGCTGGACGCTACGTCTTTGGGCCGACCGGATGGTGGCATTGGAACTGGTCGAGAGCCTCAGCCATGTGGCGGTCTGGGAACGGATGAAAAGAACCGACTTAAGCCCTGGCAAGTAATATCAACTCCGGTGAATGAGTCACTATTCCAGTCTTGTCATTCTGAGCGCAGCGAAGAATCTCAAACGGGAACTGTTCCACCGGAGTTGATATAAAA